>CAVJWJ010000061.1:0-10317 GCA_963653375.1 Roseburia sp. CAG:303 | reverse complement strand
GCCCATCAATTGGACTTACGCCGCGATGGGCCACTCATTGACGTCGATGATTCTAACAAAATGGCGTCGATGCTTCTAACAAAAACTACAGCGAGAAGGTATATTAGGCCCTGGCCTTTGCGCTGCGCTGCTCGTTGAAGTAGCTCAAATGTTTGCGATGAAGATGCAGGGCTGTGCCTTGTTCCCGGTGAGTGAATTTGGCCCATGTGACAATTTCACTCAATGGAGTATTGCTGATCATTATCACCGTGACATTGATGATGATAATGATGAGAATGATCCTGATAATGAAGTTGACGAATGCAAAGTAAGCCGGAATTGCACCACGGCTAACCAGGGAAAACAGTACGTTTTGACACCTTTTGGAGCAGATCGTTGTTATGGAGCTGAGGACCCTCAAATACTTCCTCGCTGTGGCGCGCGAGGAGAACATGACCGAGGCGGCCAACGTTTTACACGTGACGCAGCCCACACTTTCACGCCAGATTGCCGACCTTGAGCGCGAGCTAGGCGTGACGCTCTTTGACCGCACTAACCGCTCGTGCATGCTCACGGGCGAGGGTATGCGCCTGCGCCAGCGCGCGGAAGAAATCATCTCACTCGTTGAGCAGACCGAGGCGGAGCTTACCGATGGGGAAGGGGCACTAACTGGAACAATTCGCATCGGAGCGGGCGAAACCCAGGCCATGCGGCTTGTGCTCCAAACCTTCGCCGGCCTGCACCGCGATTACCCCGGCGTGACCGTTGAACTCTATACAGGCAATGCCGATGCGGTTGAGGAGCGGCTGGAGCGTGGTCTTCTGGACTTTGGTCTGCTCATTGAGCCGGTCAACAACCTGGATAAATACGAGTGGCTGCGCATGCCAGACGCTGACCAGGTTGGTGTGGCTGTGGCATCTGATAGCCTGTGGGGCAGTCTTGATTCAGTAACAGCCAAAGATGTATCCAAAATGCCTTTGCTTTTAAGCTCGCGTACGGCAAATAGGGCTATTAACTTGACCGCTTGGTCTGGCGGCTGCTTGGTGCCTGAGAATCTCAATATAGTTGGGCGCTTTGACCTTTTGGGCAATGCGGCTCATCTGGTTAGAACGGGCGAGGTGTGTGCTATGGGCATCGACCATTTGCTACAACTCGATGGGTCTGACTTGCGCTTTGTACCCCTTGACCCGCCACTTGCCATCGGGTCATATCTGGTGTGGAAGAAATATCGCCTCCGTAGTCGTGCGTGCGAGGAATTCATCTCTCGACTCCGCGTTGCCTGCGAGTCTGGGGAAGCGAGCACGAAACAGTGATTACCATACAGCCAATTGCTCACATTCATACGGACTTGCCACAGAAGTTTGGCATTCCGCGTAATAGCTTTTTGGCGCCGCACCTGCAGGGGTATATCGTGTTTGAGTCTGAGTTTGCGAGCGCGGCGGCAGTGCGCGGCCTTGAGGAGTTCTCGCATCTGTGGTTGCTCTGGCAGTTTGAGAACGGGGTGCCCGGCGGTACGGCTGCCGACATTGCAACAGATGCGGCTGTGCAAGAATGCACTGAAACAAATAACAATTGGTCGCCAACGGTGCGTCCGCCGCGCCTTGGAGGTTCCGAGCGTGTGGGCGTGTTTGCGACGCGCAGCCCCTTTAGGCCCAATCCCATTGGACTTACGTGCGTAGAGCTTGAGCGTGTGGAGCTCACGTCGGACGGCCCGGTCATACATGTGCGAGGCGCTGATCTGCGCGACGGCACGCCGATCTTCGACATTAAGCCCTACATTCCCTTTGCGGATTGTCATGCGGATGCGAGCGGAGGCTGGATAGAGCGAACTCCTTGGGAAGAGCTTGAAGTCGAGTTTCCTGATGAGCTGCGCGCACGCATAGAAGCAGACAAACTTGCGGGACTCATTGAGGTGCTCCGCCAAGATCCGCGCCGCGCTGGCAGCAAACATGAGCCAAAGCGCGTGTATCACCTGGCGTATGCGGGGCATGACGTGTCGTTTTCTGTGGACGGCCACGTGCTTCGGGTGGTTGCGGTCGACTAGGGGTGGCGCGAGGACGTGCCCCTAGTCGACCTTGACCTACTTGGCTGCGGAGAGTTCCCTAGCCGACGTACTTGAAGGCTGCGGCGTCGAAGATCCCTTCCGGGCGGATGCGTAAGGTTGGGATCACGGGGAGCGGCAGGAAGATGAGGCCCATGATGGGGCCGACCGGCGCTCGATGTGGACGGCTTGCGCGGCTGTTCCGGCGGTACTACTATCAGGCGAACTTCGCCGAATGGAGGGCCTTATGTCGAACATCCTCATTGCGTTCTTTAGCCGCGCCGGACAGAACTACGTTGGCGGCAACATCGTCGACCTGTCTCGGGGAAACACTGACGTAGCTGCGGAAATCGTCGCCAAGCTTACGGGCGGTGACCTGTTTGAGATTGCTCCGGCGACGCCATATGCGGCCGAGTACCGCGCGTGCGTCAGGCAGTCGCGCGACGAGCTCGCCACCGGCGCGCGCCCGGCGCTTCGCGAGCTTCCCGCGAGCATCGACGCGTATGAAACCGTGGTCCTCGGCTATCCGAACTGGTGTGGAGAGGCGCCGATGCCCGTGTTCACGTTCCTCGATGCGTTCGACTTTACGGGGAAGAAGATTCTGCCGTTCTGCACGAACGAGGGGAGCGGCGCTGCGGGCACGGTTGCGGCGATTGCGGCCGCTTGCCCCGGGGCGACCGTCGCGCCGGCACTTTCCATCGTCGGCCATAAGGCGGCCGAGTCGGAGGCGGCCCTCCAGTCATGGCTTGACGAGAACGTGGCCAAATAACGGCGACCGAAGCTGGCATAACTCTGTGATTTGCGGCCCGCCTGACCAGTGTGACGTCAGGTGGGCCTTGTTTTGGGACTGTTGGCTGGGGTACCCCTTACATTTCGCACTTTAAAATTGGCGCATTATTGTTGCCCAGAGATAATGGCACCCTTAGCCACCTGGTAGGTGCAGACAAGATAGAGCAGGTAGATACTCATAACGAGACCAGCAGCACCAATGAGCACTAAGGGGTCAACACCTGCGAGTGAAAGCACACTTGTGTACATAACACTCACTGCATAGGCAGCGTGACAAAGCGCAACCACAAGCGGAGCGGCAAAGTAGGCAATCATCTGCGAGCGTAGGCTTGCCATGAGAGTGCGGCGGTCGCACCCTAGGCGCGCAAGCATTCGGTAGCGCCCGATGCTCTCAGCCACTTCGGAGAGTTGTTGCACCGAAAGAACGGCAGCAGTGGTTACCAAGAAAACAAAGCTGATGTAGAGCCCTAGGTATGTAACAGTGAGCTTAAAAGCCAGTGTGTCATTGCGAATAGACTCGGGGTTAACGTCGTATGAAATGGGCCAGACTGTAACGAGTCCGCTGGCTTGGCTACATTCATTGCGGAGCTGTTCTGTAGTTGTTGCTTGAGGTAAGCCACTGCGGTACATGACGTTTACGATGCAACTGTCTGGGCGTAAGCCCTGTTCGCGTGCGGAGTGCACCATGTTGTGTGGAACAACAAGGACAGTCGTTGTGGAGACAAGAGAGTCGTCTATGAGCTGAGTTTCTACCAGCGTGCCCGATGCCTTGAGGTGTGTCCCAAAAAGATCAATGCCATGTGTACTCAAGGCAAGAGCTTGAGAGAATCCTGCAGTGTTATCAACATTGTTGCAAACCGCATATTCATCATCGGCTAGGTCAATGGTTTGTGCATTAGTCAGACGAGCAAGGTTGTTGTATTGCGAGATGCTTATGAACTGCACGTTTGTGCTTTGGAAGAAGGCGTCCATGGAAGCGTTCGACGAATCAGATAGGCTGGCTGCGAGGTCTGCGTAGGTTGTATTGTCGACAGACCAAAAATCAAGTTGCGCGGCGCTTTCGACAGACGTCTTCCAACTGGGGCAGTATTTTTGCAGGTAGGCTATGGAATCACCGTCGTTCTCGAGATAAAGCTGGTTGCTTGGTGAATCTGCATCAGATAGGGGAATCCCTGTAAACGAGGCATCGTAGGGCGCGGCCTTGCTTAGGTTGCCCGAGAAGAGACTTGCGAGACCGGTTCCGCACGAAAACGTAGTAAGCGTAAAGAAAAGCAGCACGCATACAGCCCAAAGAGAAACAAAGGCAGTGTTCGCCTTGTGGGTAACCTGACGTACGGTGAACATGCGTAGCCCTCGCAGATAGATAGCATCGGTATGCGAGAGAATGAGAGCAATAAAGCTCGAGCCCGACCAAAAGAGGATGAGCGTTCCTACAAGCATAAGGATCGTTGCGCAGAAGAACTCATCGCTCATGAGGTTCATATTGCAGGTGGCAAGCGAGTGGTAGGCAAGAGCGAGAATCGCGATGGCCAGTGCAAAACCTACAACACAGAATATGGGGCGCCGTAGGGTCATGCGCTCGTTTGTCGAGTGGGAATTGAGGAGGGTAATAATTCGACTGCGACCAATCTGTAGTGCATTAAAGACGGCAACAGCCAAGAAAATTGCGGCAAAGGTGCTAAGGGTAGCAAGGGCCGAACCCGCACTAAAGATAATCTGATAATTGCTGATGCTCATCTCGAGTAGTGCGGCTGTTGCAAATGAGAGTCCTTGGCTTATGCCAATGCCTAGGAAAAGTCCGCAGGATAGCGAGATTACGCCAACCAAGAGGGTTTCCATAAGAACAATGGCGCAGACCTGTGGCACGGTCATGCCAAGCAGGAGATAGGTACCAAACTCGCGCTTGCGAGCACGAACAACAAAACGATTGGCATACAGGATAAGAAGTCCTAGCACAACGGCTACAACCACACTAAACACGGCCATAAGCTGCGCGATAAGGCCAAAAACATCAACGCCGCCGCTCGTCACTAAACCCGCGCTGTCGGCCTTGGCCTTAAAGAGAATCGACGAGTCATTGAGGGCATTAAAAGCGTAGAAGACGGAGACGCCCAAAACGAGCGTAATAAAGTAGATAAGATATTCGCGCGCGCTGCGACGCACGTTGCGCAGGGCAAGTTTTACAAGCATGGTGGCCTCCTAGCGCGCGACGCGGGCTGCGGCGGCGCCACCAAAACTGCCACCAAGAAACGCTTGGACTTCGAGAATGCGCGTATAGAAGTTTTCGCGCGTGTCATTGCCGCGGCGCACCTCGTTAAAGAGCGTGCCATCTTTAATAAAGAGCACGCGGTCTGCGTGTGAGGCAGCAAAGGCATCGTGCGTGACCATAATAATGGTGCTATCGAGCTTTGCATTTAGAATCTCGAGCGTCTCGAGCAATACGGCGGTATTGCGGGAGTCGAGGGCTCCGGTGGGCTCATCGGCAAGCACAAGCTTGGGGTTGCCAACAATGGCGCGAGCGGCAGCCACGCGCTGCCGCTGTCCACCAGACATTTGGTTGGGATACTTGGGCAGCACATCTGCAATGCCAAGGAGCTGTGCGGTGTAATTGACCTGCTCACGGATTTCCGTAGGCGCTGTGCCTTTAATTGTGAGAGCAAGGGCAATGTTTTCAAAGCCAGTGAGTGTATCTAAAAGATTGGCATCCTGAAAGATAAAGCCCAGACTCTCACGGCGGAAGCGCGAGAGCTCACGGCCATGCAAGGTTGTAGCATCGCGCCCGTCAAGGACGATGTGTCCGCCGCTTGCCTCGTCAATCGTTGAAATGCAATTGAGCAGTGTACTTTTGCCGGAGCCCGAGGGGCCCATGATGGCTACAAACTCGCCGGCATCGATGGTAAAACTAACGTCGGTAAGGGCGTGTGTTACCGCCTCGCGCGATCCGTAAACCTTCTCTAGATTAGTTACGCGTAAGAGGGGATTGTCAGATGGGGTGGGCGCAGACGTTACGAGAGGATTGGTGTGAACAACACTCATGCTCTGCTCCTTTCGTTGCAGTGGATGTTGTTGCAATCATCAATGTTGCGCCGCGTCCTATCCATCGATTTGCCTTACCCGTTTCTTACGCTTTTGTAAGGTTAGCCGGTTTGGTGCTTGGTGTTGCGTGCTGGGCAAGCTCCATGCGGCGGCAATCCTGCGGAAAGCTGATTGTGATAGTCGTACCGTAGCCTTCTTCACTTTCAAGCTCAATGCCAAGGTTCATGTCGCGGCAAGCGCAGGCTACCAGGTACAGGCCCATGCCGGTGGCGGGATGATGGGTGCGTCCGGCGGTTCCCGTAAAGCCGCGTTCAAATACGCGAGGCACGTCGGTGGCGGGAATCCCTTCTCCGTCATCGGCAATGCGCAACCAGGTATAGCCGTCTGCCGTGTTTTTGTTGCAAGTGCCTGAAGAGAACTCAATGGTATGGGCGCCGTATTTAGCGGAGTTGTCGATAATCTGCCCCAGGATAAAGACGAGCCATTTTTCGTCGGTAAGGACGCATTCTTCTGTATCGATAAGAATGCGGGGTGCAACACTCGCTTGTATCATGCGTCGTGCCTGCTTGCGCACGGCTGCGTTTACGATATCGGCCAGCTTAACCTCGCGGATGAAGTAGTCGTTTCGCACTGTCTGTGTGCGTGCGTAGTACAGAGCTTGCTCGATTTGCGCTTCGATGCGCGCAATATCAGCTCGTACAGAATCTGCTTCGGCTCCATGCATTTGGCTCAGGGTGAGTTGTGCAGACGCTACCGCTGCCTTGGCTTGGTGAACCCAGAGTTCGATATAGCGCTGGTATGCGGCCGATTCATTGTGAGCGGCGTTGATTTCATCGGTCGCTGTTGTTCCCTGTGCACGTAGTGCTTTGCGTGTGAGTTGTGCCTCAAGCCCTTTGGGCTCACAGAGTAGCGACGCAATAAAGCGTGCGGAGGTGGGGTCATCTGAAAAGCTGTCAACTTGCTGCCAAAAACGCGCGTCGCGTACGTATGTAAGTGACAGTACGCCTCCGAGTCCAACAAGAAGCAATGCACATACGAGCACGGTAGTGCCTGTTGATGCGCGTGCTACTACAAGAATGCCTGCTGCAGCCATGATGCACAGAAGAGCAATGCCTATATGTGGCAGCCGGTCATGCAAGAAAGCGCCTAAGCGCCAGCTCGATTTATTCATGGGCGAACCAGGTATCCTTGCCCGCGTTTGGTTTGAATAAAGCCGTCCGACACACCAATGCTCTCAAGGCTGCGGCGCAGGCGGTTGATGTTGACGGTAAGCGTGTTGTCATCAACAAAGGCGTCGGTCTGCCAAAGCTCTTCCATAAGCTCGGTGCGGGTAATAATTTCGCCCGGGCTTTGCATGAGTGTATGTAGGACGCGCAACTCGTTACGGGCAAGTTCCATGCTTGTACCCTGATACGTGACGTTTCCGCGCGACAGGTCGAGGACCACTCCGTTGTGTTCAATGGTTTTGGACGAGGTGGTGTTTTCAGTTTGCTTTCGCGTGAGAGCGCGCTCGATGCGGGCGAGGAGAACTGCAGGTCGGTAGGGCTTGGTTATGTAATCGTCTGCGCCAACGTCGAGGCTTAAAACCTCGTCAAACTCACTGTCGGAAGAGGTGACCACAATCACGGGCACATCGCTCGAGCGGCGGATGTCACGGCAAATCTGGTGGCCAAACGCAGCTGGAAGAGATAGGTCAAGCAGTACACAATCAGGATGGGCGGCCAAGACCTCGTTTGCTGCATTGGGGAATGATGCGCAGCAGGTGCAGGTATGGCCATGGAGGTCGAGTAGACGCACAAGTCCCTCGCGCAGAGGGGCGTCATCTTCGATGATAAAAATCTGCGCCATATGACCTCCAGCTCATAAATCGGTGCGTTGCAGTATGCCCGGTTATCGATTTTGGAATCTTGCTACTACCGACATTGCGGCAGGCACGATAACCATGGTGTAAAAAACAATGGCAAAGAACATGATGACGTTTCTAGCTGCTGTTCCAAGCAGGGCGCCTAGTGTGCTCATGCCTGCGGTCACCATGAAATAAAACGGGATGAGGCCCACAACGGCGCAGATAAGGCGATTGCGTCTACTGAGCTGTTCAATGTCAAAGCCGCGGCGCTCAATAGTGCGGCTTACTACGTATCCTGCAAGTAGGCCAATGCCTTGGAAGGAATCGTTGGCCATCTTCATGGGGTCAACGAGCAAAGTTCCATCAGTGTTGTAATCGAGCGGGTAGGGCTTTACGTAGAAAAAGACGGCAGCGGCAACGCAGACCACCAGGCCAACAATCATGACGTAAAAGTCGCGCTTGGGGTTTTGATTGGTCCAGTCCTCAATTTTATAGACAACAAACATCGAAGCAGCCGTTGCTGCAAAGCCAACAATCACGTCTTGTGGGGTATGGACGCCCAAGAAATTGCGAGAAAACATGACAAGCAGGACAAAAATCCAGAACAGTGCACACAGAAGACGGCGCCCCTGCTGACGCAACCATTCGCCGATGCCACCAAAAATCGAGGTTGCCCAGGTGGCGTGGCCACTGGGGAATGAGTAGCCCGTTGCAGCAACTTTGGCGTCGCCGTAAGGGGATACGCGTGGGTCTCGAATCCAAGGGCGGTACACGCAAAAGATTAGCTTGAGTAGGCCATTCATAAAGAGGCCAAGGGAGAGTCCGCCAATAATGCGCCTGCCTGCGTGGCGGTCGAATACCCAGTACACAAAGCACATCAATATGACGGCATACTCGCTTACGGCAAACTTGCTTATTACGCCAAAGAGCTCGGGGAGAGCGGTTCCAGTTGCATCTCGGACAGATTGCAAGAACAGTAGATAGTCAATGTCCACAGGCGGCCTCCTCAGTATCGATGGGCCTTATTCTAACGGCTATATGCTGCGAGTGGAGTCTGGCGGTAGCCTGCGTGGAACTCTGGGGCTTCGAGGCTCAAGGCAAGGGCGTCGGCACCCACTATCAACCCCGTGACTCTTCACAAACATTCGTTCGATGTTTTTGGCGTGAGTTTAATGGCGCTCTGAACGCATTATGTTAAGGTTGCAAAAAACACAACAAGGTTCCTGAGCCCCTGCTTACTGATCGGTGTAGTTGCGCTGGGAGGTATGTAACGGGCTTTTTTCTTTGCAGGCGTTGAGTTTGCGCGCCTGCAGGTAACTATCGAAAGAACGGGCAGCACGCTATGGCCACCTATGGAAACGACAGTATTCGACAGCTTAAAGACGAGGAGCGCGTACGCCTCCGTCCTGCAGTTATCTTTGGCTCGGACGGCTTGGATGGCTGTGCTCATGCCGCCTTTGAGATTCTCTCGAATGCAGTTGACGAGGCGCGCCAAGGCTTTGGCAATCTTATTACCCTTACCGTTTTTGCTGATGGCTCTCTTCAGGTAGAGGACCATGGTCGTGGCTGCCCGCTCGACTGGAATGCCAAAGAGAAGCGCTTTAACTGGGAGCTTGTTTTTTGCGAGCTCTACGCAGGTGGCAAGTACGACAACAACCAGGGCGGCGACTACGACTTTTCGCTGGGCACCAATGGCCTCGGCTCTTGCGCCACGCAGTATGCCTCTGAGTATATGGATGTTACGGTCTGGCGTGATGGTAACAAGTACCAGTTGCACTTTAAAAAGGGCAAAGTTGTTGGTTCTAAGAAAAAGGCGCTCGAGATTGAACCTCCCGACGAGGAACGTACAGGAACCACCATTAAGTGGCGTCCTGACCTCGAGGTCTTTACGGCCATTAACGTTCCTGTTGAGTGGTTCCGCGAGACCATGCGTCGCCAGGCTGTGGTTAACGCCAATGTAACGTTTCGTCTGCGCGTAGAAGAGGCAGATGGCTTTACCGAAGAAGACTTCTGCTATCCCAAGGGCATTGAAGACTACGTGCTCGAAAAGGTGGGGGCAGATTATCTCACCGAGCCGTTTTTTATTGAGGCGAGCCGCCGTGGCCGCGACCGTGATGACCTGCCCGATTACACGGTAAAAATTACGGCTTGCTTGTGCTTCTCACGCACCTTTACGATGCAGGAGTACTACCACAATTCCTCGTGGCTCGAGAACGGTGGTTCCCCCGAGAAAGCTGCTCGCAGTGCTCTGACCAGCGCTATTGACGCATACATTAAGGGCCAGGGTAAGTACAACAAAAACGAGAGCTCCATCAAATGGCAGGACGTCCAGGACTGCCTGGTGCTCGTGACCAACTGCTTCTCGACTCAGACTTCGTATGAGAACCAGACCAAGAAGGCCATTAACAACCGTTTTATTCAGCAGGCCATGACGGCGTTTTTCAAAGAGCGCATGGAGACCTACCTGATTGAGAACAAGGCTGCGGCTGACAAAATTTTGGAGCAGGTGCTCATTAATAAGCGTTCGCGCGAGAACGCCGAGAAGACCCGTCAGTCCATTAAGACTAACCTGCAGCAAAAGACCGACATGGCTAACCGCGTGCAGAAGTTCATTGACTGCCGCTCC
>CAVJWJ010000060.1:0-10321 GCA_963653375.1 Roseburia sp. CAG:303 | reverse complement strand
GCCTCGTCGACCTCTACCAAGCCGCCTACAACCATAGCAGCGCCGGTTCCCACCATGGCACCATAGAGAATCTCCAGGCAGTCAGGGTCGATGTAGTCGTCAGAATCCAGGAAGTAGAGCAGGCTGCCGCGCGCAGCCTCGATGCCCACGTTGCGCGCCGCCGAGAGACCGGCGTTCTTCTGATGGATAACGCGCACGCGCGAATCTCGCTTGGCCAGGGCATCTGCCAAGGCGCCCGCATTGTCGGGCGAGCCGTCATCGATAATAATGACTTCGAGGTCTGTAAGGGTCTGTGCCAGCACCGACTCCACACAGCGCTCAATCCAGCGCTCAACGTTGTATGCCGGCACAATCACAGAGACCAAAGGCTTCTCAGACATTGTCATCTCGCTTTCTGTATGAACGGGCTCATTTCGAATTAATGCAGGTAAATTGGGTCTTGAAACAGGCAATATAGGTTTTGTCACGTATTATTGCAAACCAATTGACCTATCAAATTAGCAAGTTGCATGAACATGCTTTAACTAATGTGCAAGACATCCAATCGGCACAACGTGAACACCGTCTGGTCTTGTATAGGCATACTGTCCGCCAGTCACCACCATAAGAAACTGAGGTGGGGTCATCTTTCCACAGTCAACACGATCTGCAAGGGCCAGGAGATTCGCAGCGCCTTCGTCAATTCTTTTTTGACCACCCAACTTAATCTCAACACCAGCCCACTCACCACTGTTCTTACGAAGAATGGCATCGGCTTCAAGGCCCGTTTTATCGCGGTAGTGGTAGACGCCACCATCCATGTTTCTCATATAGATACGCAAGTCACGTACGCAAAGAGACTCAAAGAGATAGCCCATAGTATTCAAGTCAGAGAGCAGCGCTTCTTCATCAGCCTCAAGTGCTGCAGCGCAAAGTGATGGGTCGCACAGATGCCAAACCGCAGAGCTACGAAGCGGTGTTTTCGAGCGAAGTGCAGGCGCCCACGCTTTCGCTTCCTCAATGACATATAGCCTACGAAGCGCATTGAGATAAACGCGCAGGGTTGGCTCGCTCATACCAATACCAACATTCTTAACATCAGCAAGAAGCGTTGCATTAGAGGCTTCTTGAGCGGTATTACGAGCAATCGAGCGAAGAAGCGCTCGTGCGCGATCGGGGTCAATTGACACACCAGAGGCTTCAGCAATGTCAGAGTCACAGAGTGAATCAAGATAATCACGAGAGATTTGAGGACTGAGTGAGTCCCGAGCAATCGGCGCTGGCCATCCACCTGCACAAATAAGATGAGCATAGTCTTCAACCGAAAGTGACGAGGAGCCCTCGCACGAGGAGATTCCTTCAAACATAGCAGTAAGACTCACATCTCTTGTGGAGTGACCTGATTCCTCAAGAGACATTGGATCCATATCGATGCGAGCAATGCGCCCTGTACCCGTGTGCTTAGGAGCTTCTTCGTCACTAAAATCGCGAGGCGTGGCCGAGCCTGTCAGCAAAAACTGACCTGGCTCCCCGCCCTTCTTGTCAATGTCGTAGATAACTGCATCCCATAGCACAGGCGCAACCTGCCACTCATCAATAAGACGAGGCCTCTCTCCGTGAAGAAGTAGCGAGGGCTTAACGGCAGCAGCTTCCATACTGGCCGCATATGTATCAGGGTCACGCATCTTAAGGGCACTTGCCGCAAACTGCTCGCATGTAGAAGTTTTACCGCACCACTTCGGACCCCGAACAAGAAGCGCTCCTGATTGCTTGAGTTTATGCTCAATCTGGCTATCAACAATTCGTGGAATATACTTCATGAGCTGCTCCTTTCTCGAGGTACATGATAGCACTTTCGGGTTTGGCGCGGTTTTACTTTCGGGTTTGGCGCGGTTTTACTTTCGGGTTTGGCGCGGACGGAGAAGTAGAGCATCTGTCGCCATTACTATCTTCTGGGCGCAATACAAGAAAAGTGCCCGCATCGCACAACGACACGGGCGCTTTCTCATGTTCTCTTGACAGATTTCTGGCTTAGATTGTGTCCAGAGCCTGAGAGATGTCGGCGATAAGGTCGCCCGTTGCCTCAAGTCCGCAGCTTAGACGCACCATATCGGGGCTGATGCCACACGCCTCAAGCTCAGCATCGTTCATCTGACGGTGCGTGGCGTTGGCCGGATGCAGGCAACAGGTGCGAGCGTCAGCCACATGCGTGGCAATCTGTGCGAGCTTCAAGCTCTTCATGAACTGCTCCGCCGCCGCGCGCCCGCCGGTGAAGCCGAAGCTCACCACGCCGCAGGTGCCGTTCGGCATGTACTTCTGCGCCAGATCGTAGTACTTGTCGCCCTCAAGGCCAGGGTAGCTCACAAAGCGAATCTTGGGGTGTGCCTGTAAGAATTTAGCCACAGCCAAGCCGTTCGCACAGTGCTGAGGCATGCGCACGTGCAGACTCTCCAGCGAGCTGTTGAGGAAGAACGCCGCCTGCGGATTCTGCATGGGACCAAGATCGCGCATCAGCTGAGCAGTTGCCTTGGTAATGAACGCACCCTCCAGACCAAACTTCTCCGCATAGGTCACGCCGTGGTAGCTCTCGTCGGGCGTGGTGAGGCCGGGGAACTTGTCGGCGTGCGCCATCCAGTCAAACTTGCCCGCGTCCACGATCACGCCGCCCAGGTAAGCTGCGTGGCCATCCATGTACTTGGTGGTGGAGTGCGTCACGATGTCGGCGCCCCACTCAAAGGGGCGGCACATCACGGGCGTGGGGAACGTGTTGTCTACCATCAGGGGCACGCCATGCGCGTGAGCAGCCTTGGCAAAGCGCTCGATGTCGAGCACGGCCAGGGCGGGGTTAGCAATGGTCTCGCCAAAGACGAGCTTGGTGTTGGGCTGGAAGGCTGCCTCAAGCTCCTCGTCAGTGCAATCGGGCGCGACAAACGTGCAAGTCAGACCCATGCGACCCATGGTGTGTGCGAGCAGATTGTACGTACCACCGTAAATGGCAGAGCTTGCCACCACGTGGTCACCCATGCCTGCCACGTTAAAGATGGCGAGGAAGTTTGCTGCCATGCCCGAGCTGGTGAGCATGGCCGCGGTGCCATCCTCCATCTCGGCAATCTTGGCAGCCACCAAATCGCAGGTGGGGTTCTGCAGGCGGCTGTAAAAGTAGCCCGACTCCTCAAGGTCAAAGAGCTTTCCCATGTGCTCAGACGTGTCGTACTTCCAAGTGGTGGACTGGTAGATTGGCACCTGACGCGGCTCAGCATCGCCAGGATGGTATCCGCCCTGCACGCACGTAGTTCCAAGTTCTGTCATGAGGTCTCCTCTCGATAGCTTGGCAGGTGCAAGACACACCGCCGCAAACGCTCTCGAAGAGTATAGTCGCAAAACCCTGCGGGCATTAGGGTTTTAACGCAGAACGCGCCGCAGATACTTGGCTAGTTACTTAGAGTTACTTGGCCTAGCCCTAGCTCTCAGCGACACCCACTGCTGCCGCCGTCGTCGCTATCGTCGTAATCTACAAGTTTGATGCGCCCGCTCAACCGCAGCTCTTAACAGAGCCCCCTTATCAGGGCTATCCCAAATACTTTTCGAGGCAAACTAGCTCTACATCAGGAATTCCGTTGAACACGCAGGACACTACTCCAACCTCTTCGTAACCAAGCGACTGGTAGAGTTTTCGCGCCCGGGAATTCTTCACGTTGGTGTCCATGCGCAGCGCTGGGCAACGGTGCTGTTTGGCGTAGTCCTCATAGAACGCAACGAACGCTCGGCCAAGTCCCCTACCCTTTTCTAGCGGGTCCACAGCAAGACCGTGCAGCACCATGACTTCCTCATTGGTTGCATCGTGCTTCCAGGTGGCATCTACATATTCAGGAACCTGAATCTGGTTGATAACTGCCACCGCTACAACCTTGTCGTCATCCACCATGACAAACAGGTCGCCGCGAGCCAGAGCCTCCTCCGCTGTGCTCCGCGTGGGATACACGCCACGAATCCAACCAACCGTTGAGAGTCCTTGCTCCTCAGCATCGTGAACGCGCTCGTAGATTGTCTCAATGCTATCGATATCAGATTCCAGCGCTTTGCGAATATCCATCTGAGGTAGCCCTTCTCTGTAAGTGCAATGTTCGAACCACACTTTGCGTACGCTAAAGCTTGCACGCTAAAGTTTGCCAGAACAGAGCCAGGCTCTCCAAATTGAAGCAGCGATTTTACTCAGCCGAATCTAAAGGCAGTTTTAGAGACTCAAGCAGAGCATGGCAACGTTCCTTAATTTCATTAGCAACGATGAGAGCAGAACGCTTGGGAAGCCCTGCTCTATCGGCCAACGAAAGCAAATCTTGAGTATCAGGCCTTCCGTTACCGCACACCGCAGTCGCATGTTCGCCGCCAAATGACGTGCTATATGTCAAATCATAGGCAGGCGAGAGAGTCCATCCCTTGTCGTAAAGCCACGCAAAGTTATTAGAATGATCGTCTTGGTTATGCGCATACACATTGAAGCACATAAGACGAAACACTTGCCATGTTTGTTCCAGGTCATCCGTAAGCATTCTCGTTGCTCGAAACAGATGCTCATAATCAAGTACAGGAAACCTATGTGACACTTCCAACAGTCCAGAAGCTGTAATCATATGAACGCGTTGATTATTTGCTTTTCGATCAAATCGTTTTGTCGCAAAGAAACCACCACAATGCTTTGACGGAAGCAATCGGGTTTCTGGCATGTTTATGCCACAGTCCCTAGCGGCCGCTGAATACGCATACTCCATTTCACCAATTTCCGCCGGGTCCATAGTTGACGGAAATTTTACAAGCCACTCCGCATCACCAAGGACGATATACGCCTTTGGTCGCGCACCAGCAGAAGAACCTCCCGCAGCAAAGACCTCATCTAAGTCCTCGGTTGGATGGTCTGCCAAAATCTCCTGACAAGCAGCCGAAAACGCATCAAGATCTTTAATTGAGGTGGACCCGCTAGAAGCAATTTCAGGCTCATAGCACAAAGCGCCACGAGCACTCGATCCAATAAGCGCAAGCATAGTCATCGGTGAAATTGAGCCTGGTTCAATTCCGTACTTTCTCAGCATGCGCGCAAGAAGAAGCGCGCCCCAGCCATCAGGCAAGCTGTCCTGGAAGACGCCAAATATACCGTTAAACGGATCAGACTTGGGAACAAACACGCCTGAACGTAGTGGCAAACTTATGGGACTAATTGAAAATCCGTTTGTAAGCCAAACCTTGTCATATTCAAAGGCTGCAAGTCCTTCGGGCGTCTGCGCAAGCGTGCCTACACGAGCGCCATCCATTGTTACACCAAGCTGAAGCACGCCTTCCTTGACATGCACTACATCAAAGTCTTGAGGCTTACGAACGTTGCTGCTCATCAATAACCTCCTGAATAGTTCTGTAGACAGGCTTAGCAAACAATGATTCGAAGTCAGTCTCGCAGCCCAGCGCATGGGCAATTCGAACGAGTGCCTCGAACGAAATTTGACCCGTTTGCTCAAACCGGCGCAGCGCGCCTAACGATATACCAGAGAGCTCAGAAAGCTCCTGCTGGGTAATACTCTTACGACGTCTCTGTGTCTTCTCTCGCTGAGCGACAGACTTGGCTATCTGCGCAGGTGAAGTCAATTTTTGCAGCTTCTCAATATTACTCATATATGATTAATTAGCCCCTCAAATGCCTAATATTACTCATATATTAGTACTATTTCGAGCACAATCTAATGACAACACCGAAGGCAGAGATTTAGATGGTTTGAATGTCGACGTAATTATCGAACTACAGCGCCAGCTCCACGGGTTCGGCAGTTATTGAGCGTCTCCCATAGATACGAATTTAGGCCCGGTGACTTGAATCAGCGGTCATCCCGGGCCCATCAATGCGTAGCGTAGCAATAAAGCAGTACTATCAGCAAAATTGGCTTACCCATGTAAGCCACCCCGTGCCAAGCGCCCTAGATGCCCCAAAATGCAGTGAGCCCCGCACAGGGCGAGGCTCACCGTTCTAGATTCCCAGCTTGCTTACACTAGTCAGTTGGCAAGTTTTTAATACGGATATCCAGCGAGTTATTCTGGCTGCCGTTGTAGTTGTTGCCATCGGTAATAGCATCGGAGTACCAATTAGTTTGATACCAGTCTGCATAACTAGACATAAGCGCTTCCTTGCCGTTGTCGGAAACCAAGAGCTGGCCAAACGGGTAGTATTCGCACCTAACCTGCCCATTAAAGGCTTTGGCACCATGAGTAATAAAATCTAACGCAGTTGGAAGCTGGATTTGTACAGCATAGAGCAGCTGGTTCTTTACCTCTTCACCGGTCTTAAGGTTAAAGACCGTACCATAACGGACAGCAACTTCAGCCGGCTGGTCTTTCTTATATCCGTTTCCGCCCCATGAGGAAACGGAATCTGGACCCTTTAAGTCTTCCACCGACATAACGATGTAGCTCTCCGGATTCGTAATTTTATTACCAATGTCTACACTCGAAATAAGCCTATCGCCACCAGAGCTTAGGTTCAGATTGTATTGCTGTCGAATCTTCTTACCATCCTGATACATGACGTTGTAATCAAAGTCCGTGAAGAAGTAATTCCAGTTGCGTGCCTCGTCAGAATAACGATCCACCTCGTCAGTAGGATTCTTGTCGCTAGCAAGGACCGTGGCCCATATCCTAGTGGTAACGTCATTCTTCTCCCAGAGAGAGGCTTTACCGTCACCAATAATCTTCTCTTCTCTTGTCCTCATTGTGGCGGTGTTGATATTAAACAGCTGCTTCTTGAACTGCGTGTTTGGATGCTGAGACTTAAAGCCAATGGCCTCCATCTCCTCGGCAATATTCTCTACCGGACACGTAGTTCCGTCAGAATCCGTAATAGTTGGGCGCATGGCAGCCGGCAAAGCATTAAGTCGTTCCACCATCGTTCGTAGCTCATCAAGTTCAAAGGTATTAGACGGTTTCCAATCACTCGTAATCTTTATGAACTGACCGCTAGCATAACCACCTGCAAAACAGGACTCATCATAGACTGCTGTAAGCGCATAGCTGCCAACCTTGTACGACCTCGAGCGCGAGGAATCAGTTGCAAGGAACTTAATCTGTTCAACCTCGGTATCGGTTGATGCAACGACGTAGGCAGAATTAGTGAGGTACTTTTCCTGTATCACCTCGTCGAACGTCTTGCCGGGGTTATCGGCAAGCAACTTCTCGGTATCAATATCGGTTGCCTTGATGGTGGGGTCTTTAGATGACGTGCCCTCCTTGCCGGGATAGTCTTTCCTCAGCTGATCCCAATCAACCTTGCCGTAGAGCACCTGAGAAATCTCGTCAGCATAGTTATGGAGCTCATTCACGTTAACCAGGACACCCTCTTTAGCAGCCGGGTCCTTGGCCTCATAGAGCTGAACGCTGAGCTTGGCACTATAGAGTGCATAAGCGTTGTTGTACATGACCATGAAGCTTGCCAAGAAGGCGCGCTTGGCAGCCTTAGTCTCTACATCCCAGTTGTACTTGGTGTCAACGTACTTAAAGTAGACATCAAAGATGTTTTCGTTGTCGACAGTTGAAGAAGAAACAACAACGTTGCGCAGTGCTGTATAGGCACTGCCAATGCCATTATCAAAACCTTTGTTCTTCGCATTGCTATCAACGGCATCGAGATACGTCTTAAGGGCCTCGATAGCCTTCTCGGGCATATGCGAGATTGTGGTACTGCGCGAACACTTCTTTGTTGTCTCTGCACCACTATCGTCAATCTCGTTGTACTCACCCAGTACCCTGTCCATACCCGTAAAGATATCGCTGGTGGTCTGCGAGCACAGCAGGCTCATCAAGTTTGTATAGGTGTTGGCCTTCTGATCCCACGCAGACTTAGCGCTCTGTTGGTCGAATTTCACATTAATGGTCTTAACAGTGGTCTCCACGCAGTCAAGCTTGGTATCCATCTCGTCTAGCTTGTTCATTACATCGTCAACGGTGTATTGCTGCGTTTCTTGTGGGAGGAAATCCATCGCAAACGCACCCAGGAAGCCAACAATAGTAAAGCCTGCCGTTGCATAGTTAAGGAAGCCCTTGCCAAGAACCTTCACGAGGTTAATAGCATGGTTGATACCAAGGCCCGTAGAAACAGCATCGCTGAGAACCGACTTAACCTTCGCGTCCGACTTGGAAGAGTTTGAGCTCTTGCGGTAAATGTTATCCATCTGCTTGACGGAGTCGCCTGCATTAACCGTAACGGCTTCTCCCGCAGCAGCAAGCGATTCATAGCGAGAGATAGGGCTCGTTATATCGGCAAAAACCGTGGAATCATTGGCGGCAGTGCCGTTACCAGAAAGGGCAACGGCCTCAGTATCATCGTCTGCCTCGGCACGATTGAAGGATTCGCCCTCAAAGAGTTCGATGTCTGCATCCTCCTCGGGCACGCCAAACGCATTGATGGAACCATTGGTCATGCTCAGATTGACGCCGCTCACATACATATACATGGCATCAAAGAGCTTATCTTTGTCAGACGTGCTCAGGCCGCGGAGCTTAACATCGCTATCAAACTGGTCGTTCGGAACGGTAACCTCGAGCTTAATGAGGTTCTTCTTGGCATCGTAGACCGAAGCCTTAATGTCACTAGCCTCTACTTCTTTGGAGTTACCATCCTTGTCAGTCTGAATTCGATTGGCCGAGAAGGTCGTTTTATTAGTGAGAACAACATCGCCCACCTCGTCCTCGTCGTCGGCCTCCTGGCTGGAGTGTGCGCTAGCAAAATAGGTAACAACCGTATTATTGTCGCCGCGTTCAAGCTGAACGGCCCATGCAAACGCAACAGGACTCGTCTTAGCATAAGCAAACGCTTCGCCCTTTGAACCCGTTGCATCAGACATAGCATCCACGGGGTAAACAATAGTGTTCTTATAGGTTGAGGTTATCTCGCCACCAAAGAGAATGCCGCCGTGTGTAAGGGCATCAGCAAGCTCTTCATATGCGGCACAACCGGTTGCATCCTTAACCTCAAGCGTAACCCACGTGTAGTCCAAATCTCGTGTGCACTCAGTCACATCGATATTTGAGTTCCCATTAATCTGGATGCTCTTTACGATGTCATCGCTCGTAAACGTGCAGTACTTTACACCGTCAATGGTGAACGTTTCACCAGTTGCATACTCAGCAAACTCAGACGTTGCAGGAACAGGCAGACCAACATCCACGCCGCCCATATCCACAGGCACGCGGAAGCGATTATTGCCGTCCCAATAGTATCCGTTGTCAAAGGTGTGCTTATTTACATCGCCGTCCATGGGGGCCTCGGAGGTGATGTCGACAATGCTGCCGGTTGGATCCGAGTAGCTCACACAAGCAATGCCATAGCCCTGGTTCTCGTCGGCAAACGGCTGGTTGTTGAGCTCGACATAGCCGTAGTCAGAATCCTCGCTAGCTGCACCATTGGGGATGTTATCAATAATAAAGCGCAGCTCATAGTGAGTACGATTTACCAGATCGTCGTCGTCCTCGTTTTTGCCCTCAACCTTTACGGTGTAGGCGCCCTTGCGAACCGTAGCACCCTCAAGGCTACCCGAGAGCGTAATCTTAGAGGTGTCATAGGAGCGCAGCGCGCCGGCCTTTTCTGAGGAACCTGCATAGGCAATCTCAGAAAGCACCGTCACGTTAACGGTGTTTGCACCAACGTGGATAGGACGACTCATCTCGAGGTTAACAATGCTGGAGGTACCTTCGCTGCTTGCCTTGCAAGTAACCGTCGCCTCGATTGAAAGCTTCTCGCCGCGAGCCTCAACCTCAACAGTCTTAGAGAAGTTAAAAGAACTGGCAGAGTCAGAGGCATCCTGCGCGTCGTCGAATGTTGTCTGCGAGCTGTTAGTTGTGCCGTTAACCTCTTCTGCCATAGCCTGCAGAGCACCTGCGGGGAACATATTGAGGACGAGAATGCCAATGAGCACAATGCTCAGGGTTGCTTTGAAGTGCAGCTTCTTACCTGCATGAAGAGCCACAACGCCAGCAATGGCAATTACAGCAATAATGGCGATTGCTACGGAGTTGTCGCCCGTGGAGGGCATCTTATCCTTGGATTTGCCGGAGTTGTCAGCGTCAGACTTTTTGTCGTCCTGCTTATCTTTGGACCCGTCGCTTGAACCCTTGACCAAAACAGCTGTGGTGCTTACCGACTCGCCGTCTTTGGTTGCCACGGTCTTTGAGGAGGTCGAGCCACTCACGAGCGTCCAACCGTCGGGGACCTTGAAGGAGACTGAATGCTCGGAGAGGTCTGTATCGAGCTTATTAGTATCCGTAACGGTAATCTGAACCTGGTTGTCTGGCAGGCCATCCGTCGACGCTA
>CAVJWJ010000059.1:8337-10570 GCA_963653375.1 Roseburia sp. CAG:303 | reverse complement strand
CGCTACTACCGTGATGACGCTGGGCTTGAGGCAGATGCAATTATCGAACGAGCTGATGGTAGCTGGGCTGCTATCGAAGTAAAAGTAAGTCTTGAGAAAGTAGACGAGGCGGCAGCCAGTTTGCTCCGGTTGCAGAAAAAGCTCTGCGGAGACGATGCTGCACGTACGCCCAAGCCGGCCTTTCTTGCTGTTGTTACCGCTATGGGTGAAATGGCGTATCAGCGCCAGGATGGTGTCTACGTTATTCCTATTCGTGCTTTGAGTGCATGAGATTGGACCCTTACCCGCTCGTTATTTGAGCGTTAATTGCTAGTTATTTGCCTCTAGTAATTACCTCTGACACGTGGGGTACCATGTGAGCGGTAAAAGAACTGCCACATGTTTGGATTTACATTGCGTGTACCAATGCCATTAATGTGCACGGCGTTTGTGCCGGGCAAGATGGAAACTGCGATTGCTGGCATTGCCGACGATGACTCACGCGCCATTGCTCGTGCCGAGGCAGCACTCTTCTGCGGACGAGAGGCCAAGGCCGTGGAGCTTGCGCGCCCGTATTTGGAGTCCACGGACCTGGCTCTCTGCTACTCGGCATGCCTTATCTGCGGCTATGCCAATCTTTCGCTTCATAATATTGCTGACGCTCGCGCCTGTTTGTCTGGCCTGCTAAAGACTCCCGACGCCGAAGAGGAGCCCGTGGTGCACGCGATGCACATTTTGTTTGGCGCGGCGGCAAGCGTGTTGTTGCACTTGCCGTCTCCCTTCTCTTTGGATGAGTTTTATCCTCTGGCGGCTACCTTACCCGAAGGCCTGCGCCTGTTTGCGAGCTATGTAATGTCGCACTCGTTTTACCTGCATGGTCAATATGGCCGCTGCGTAGGTGCCGCCGAGAATGCCTTGGTCATGAAGCAGGGGAGCTATCCCATCGCCGAGATATTCTTGCATCTGGTGGCTTCGATGGGATGCATGAGCCTAAAGGAAGTTGACCGTGCGCGCGAGCACTTTGAAGACGCCTGGGCCTTGGCGCGTCCTGATGATCTGATTGAGCCCATTGGCATGCACCACGGCTTACTGCAAGGCCTTATTGAGATTTGCTTGAAGCAGCTCGACCCTGAGGAATTCGCCCGTATTATCGAGATTACCTACCGCTTTAGCTATGGCTGGCGCCGCATTCATAACCAAGATTCGGGTGAAGATGTGGCGGACGACCTAACGACCACGGAGTTTACCGTTTGCATGCTTGCGTGCCGCGATTGGACTAATGCCGAGATTGCAAAGCACATGGGCATCTCGGCTGGCACGGTAAAGAATCGCCTTTCGAGCGCCTATGCCAAACTGGGAATTTCGAGCCGCGCAGAACTCGCTGCGCGCATGTTGAAATAAGCCTGCATGGTAACAATTTAGATACCGGGCGCCGAAAATTTTTAGCCCCCGATGCCTGAGTGTAGGCTCAGTGCTAAGGTTCCGTCATGTTTTAGTTTACGTGGGGGAACGTATTGAGCCATGCATAAGACGCGTTGAGCTTCTCATGAGATGCGCCAAGGTTTCTCGTAGTTGGTATCCCCCCTAACACAAGCCCGTATGTGCGAACACATCGTCCGGCTGGTGTAAATAATGAGAGGGGAGGGTCTGTCATGCGCTTTCAAGTTAATCGAGTTAATACACCTAATCAGGTGCGTTTTGGGCGCACGCGTATCCCCCTGTCTACCATTGCATTGGCTGTTATCTTTTTGCTTGGCCTGGCGTTGCTGCTTTATCCGCTTATATCCAGCACGTGGAACGAATGGCGCGCGGCGGCCATTTTGGCTGACTACACAGAGCAGGTTGAGCAGCTGTCGCAGGATGACACGCAAGATTGGCTTGAACGCGCCCGTGCCTACAACGAGTCGCTTGTGGGCAAAGGCATCCCTGACGCTTTTGCTATTCACTCTGCCGAAGAAAACTCCGCCTATACCGGTGAGCTGGCCTTTCGTGCCGATGGCGTGATGGGTTCCATATCCATTCCGCGCATTAACGTGAATTTGCCTATCTACCACGGTACGGGTACTGACGTGCTTACAAAGGGTGCAGGCCATCTGCAGGGCTCGGCGCTTCCCGTGGGTGGCGAGGGTACGCACTGCGTAATTAGTGCACACCGCGGCTTGCCAAGCGCGGCCATGTTTACTGACCTTGATCAGCTTGAGCTGGGTGACCACTTTTACCTTTCGGTCTTGGGGCAAACAATTGCCTATGAGGT
>CAVJWJ010000059.1:0-8156 GCA_963653375.1 Roseburia sp. CAG:303 | reverse complement strand
GCTTCTATCTTTACGAAGTATTGGCTATGGGTGGTTTTGGGCTTGGCTGTGGTGGCAGCCTTTACCGTGTGGGTCTGGCGCCGCACGCGCAAGGGTGAAGAGGGCGACTGCTGATGAGCGCGCCTAAGAATCTTACGAATCGCTTGCTCAACACCGTGCTACCTGCGGTTGTCTTTCTGGTGGGGCTGGCCATCATGCTCTATCCCTGCGTAAGTGACATATGGAATCAGCTGCGCGAAAACAGCCTGATGAGCAGCTATGACGAGGCGGTCTCTGCGCTTTCTGAGGACGAGCGCTCGGCGCTGTGGGCAGCAGCGCAGGCATACAACGAAGCGCTTGACCCGCAGTTTTCCGACGCCTTTACGGGTGAAGATCCAGACGCTACAGACAAATACTGGCAGCTGCTTGACGTGGATGGCACGGGTCTCATGGGCTACGTGGAGATTCCCGCGATTGATGTGCGCTTGCCGCTCTATCACGGCACATCGAGTGCGGTGCTAGAGCACGGTTTGGGGCATCTAGCGGGAACGTCGCTGCCTGTGGGAGGTGCGGGCACGCACTGTGTGGTTTCGGGCCACCGGGGGTTGCCATCGGCGCTGTTGCTCACCAATCTCGATCAGTTACAAGAAGGTGACACGTTTACCTTTCATGTGCTGGGGCAGCAGCTCACCTACGAGGTGGATCAGATTCAGGTGGTGGAGCCTGACGAGGTATCTGCCTTAAAACCGCAAGTTGACGGGGACTATGCAACCTTGCTTACGTGCACGCCCTACGGGGTGAACACGCAACGCCTTTTGGTGCGCGGACATCGCGTAGAAGGGGTTGATAATACCGTTCACGTAAATTCTGTGTCACAGCTGTCACGCAGTCTGGGACTGAAAGGTAAGATTGCGATTACCCTGCTCGCATTACTAATTGTGGTGGTACTAGTGCGAGCCATCGTTCGACGAGACGGGGACCGTAAAAAATAAGGGGGCTGGCTAACATGCACACTAGGGTGTTGCATATGCGTGTTTTGCAAAGCCAGTACTCTGTGTCGCACTCGCCGGCTGTCTACGCTGCTTATGTCATTTGCGCCGTTTGCGCAGCAGCTTTCTTGTGCATGCTTACGCCTCGAGCAGCTCTGGCTGCGCAGCGCATTGACCCCAGTCACACCTGCTCGCTTGAGGTAGAGGTAGCCTACGATAAAAAGCCTCTTGCTGACATGGAGTTCTCTGTGCGTCGGGTGGCTGAGCTTGATGACTTGGGCACATACGTACTGGCTGATGTCTACGCCAGTACAGACGTTGAGCTAAATGGCCTTACAACTGCCGAGGATTGGGAAAAGGCCGCCTCAGCACTCTCTGTTTGGGCTGAAAAGCATGCGCTTGAGGCTGATGCTGAAGCGACGACTGCTGCGGATGGCACGGCATACTTTTCCAAGCTTAATCCGGGCATCTACCTGCTTACATCTGTACCACTCCAGGATGGTTCGCGCACGTACACAGCTACAACCTACCTGGTAGCACTGCCTGGTGCAGCTGAAGATGGCGCGTGGAGCTACGACGTGACAAGCGTCTGTAAGGTCTCTATGACCGAGGCTAGGGATGACGATTCAGACGACGACTCCGACAAGGACTCTGATACCAACCCCGACAAACCGACAGACAAGGCGAGCCATAAGAACAGTTGGCCTTGGAACCTTGTCCAGACGGGCGACAACCAGCTGACCGTTGTGGGCACGATTTTTGTAATTGGCCTGGGTGCTGTGCTGGTTGGTATGGCGGCTGCTTTCTATCAGAAGCATAGGAAGTAGGTGAGCATCGTGGCAAAGCGCAAGGCAAGCAGGTATAAGGCGGCTGACAAGCTGGGCATTCCGGCAAGTTTTGTTGGCACTGTGGTGTGCTTGCTGGCTGTTTTGATATTTGGTTTCTCGGTTGCGGGAGCTCTGGGAACGGCAAGCGTTGGCGCCTCGGGCGTGGCTGAGTCTGTGACAGATAGCGTGACTGCAAATGGCTTGACGTCTAATGAAGCGGGCGCGGCGAGTGACTCGGGCGCAGTAGACACGGGCACGTCTGCCACAAGCGCAGAGGTAGGGGAGACCTCCTCTGACGATGACGTCGCAGCTCAATCGGATACGGGCAACGACGATGCCAACGCAACGGACTCTGGTTCTGGCTCCGACGATGACTCCGCCACTGATTCAGACGACTACGGCACCGCCATGGATGGCGCTGTTACGATTCACCTGTATGCTGCCGTCAACAACGAGTGGAAGTACGTGGGCCGCGATGGAACGCTGCATGATTCCAGCTCCGACGAAGGCTACGAGCCTATTACCGTTACCAGGCAGGCTGACCGTGCTGGTGGCAATCGCGCCATCATCCCGGCTGACGTGCTTGAAACAGCCCTCAAACCCTTTGGCTTTACGGCGGATAGCGAGATCAAGCGCGCGAACCAGCCTACGGTCGACTGGGGTAACTATCTCTTTGGCTACTGCGACTCCGGCTCGTCAACCATCTACAACGACGTGACTCCGCAGTACGTCTCGAGTCAGGGCAAGTGGTACGTCTTTACTAAGGGCTACAGCTATATCCACATGGACACGGGCGATAAGAGCCTCGATCTCTACTACCTGCCTGCCAACCGCAACGATGGGGCCTTCACCACGCCAACGTCGTTCTTTGCAGACGGTACCACGCGACAAACCGATAACGCACAGGTTCTTGCAGATAACTCGTTCTATCCGGTGACGGTTGAGGACGAGGGCGGCAATATCTACGGCGAAGATGAGACGCTTCCCACCGGCTACATCATGACCAGCGCCGGTGACTCCAAGAAGACCTTCACTATCAAGAAACCCACTGTCGAGAACTACAAGTGGCAAGTCATAGCCGCGGACGGCAAGGTGGCAGATGTCACAAGTGTCACAGACAACGGCGACGGTACCCTTACGTATACGTTCTCTAGCGTTACAGGTCCCGTGACCTTCAGGGCCATTGAGTACAACCCCAATGTATTCACGCTGACCTACACGGCTTCTATGCTCGACAGTGATAAAGAGACGCTTGGCAACATTGCTGCCAGCAACCAGGTAATCACCGAGAATGCAACCATCGACGACGGCCAGACCACCAAGACTGTTGACATTGATACCACGACCGCGGGAGACACATATACGTTCCTTTCGCCCGATACTGACATTGCAACGGTCTACTGGACGCAGGCCACCACCCGCAAGTTCATCTATTCCTTCATGGGCTGGAAGATCGAGGGCCAGGATACGGTCTATGCTGCGGGCGATACCATTGATATGTCTCTGCTTAAGAGCTTTGCTTCTGCCACGGGCAATGTGAACATCAAGTCGGTCTGGTCGGGCAACGATACCAATACTTCAAGCCCGCATATTCGCAGCGCCAACTTCTATCTCAACCTCGACTGCGAGATTTTGGACGTCGATGGCAGCTCAAGTTCCACGGGACAGGCCAACTACACCGAGTCCATCTTCTCCACGCGTGTCTCAAATACTGACACGTTTGGTGCCGGCGGCTTTACCCTGTATCCCCTGGATAGCTCGGCTTCGTCCTCTGCGGTAGATGCCAAGATTCGTAACGCTACTGCTAAGGGTGAGGGCATCAAGCCGCCCGCGAGCTGGACTAACTACACGCAAGACGGCGTCACCTTTGAACGCATTCCTACCGACGAGGAAATCATGGAGCAGGTGCGCGCCTCGGACAGCCAGATCAAGATTGACGATGTGGTTATCCCTAAGGAGAACATCACCACTTCTAACTTTACCGTGCGCTGGTATGTGGTGAAGTACGACACCACCGACGGCTGGCATGTCGATGGTGTGCTGGTGGCCAAGAAATCGCGCCTGGTGGTGTCCAAGACCTTCGAGGGCGAGACGGATGCGATTGCCCAGTTCAAGAAGCTGCATGGCTACGAGTCGCTTGACGACTACAACGCAGACAGCGACTTTCACATCAATGTGACGCATGAGGCAGAGGTTGATGGCGAAGAGACAACCGTTACTGACTACGAGTTGCTTTTGGTGCCCGATTCGAGCCTCGATCACAGTGATGCGACCGACCGCCGCTATGGTTACACCTCTTATGACGAGTCGACCAACACGTATACCTGGGTGGTGGATTCGCGTCAGAATCGCGACTACACCGTCAAGGAGCTTAACTACTACCTTGAGGACACCGATATCTGGAACAACCTTACCTGGCACGAGGTGCACAACTCGAGCTCCGACTACAACACCAATGGCTGGAAAGAGTACAACACGGTTGCTGGCGCAAGCGTGAAGGTGGTTGCGGCGGCTTATCCCGATGACGTGCCCGACTCGGCGCTGCCAACGGTTGGGTTCCGTAATGTGTACGTGCATAAGGGAACGCTTGCCATTTTCAAGAACGACTACATCACCGATGCTGCCATGGCGGGCGTGAAGTTTAGTGTTACACAGCAGGATTCAGAGGCTGTCAGCAGCCTCTACCAAAAGACGGGCACGAACGAGTACACCACCGACACGACGGTTGTGGACCAGAGTTCAGAGGAGTACGTCAAGGTAGATGACGGCAAGGCAACTACCGATGTCAATGGCGTGTTCTACTTGTCGCTTGCGGCTCCCTCGTCACAGTCGGACAAGAGTGCAACTTATGTACTCACCGAGGACAAGACAACTGCCGAGGGTTACGATGGCGCGGATACTATCACCTTTACGATGTCTTATAACAGCGGCATTGTTGGCGACGTTACAACCACAGGCGGCTCGACTGCAGTAGACCCTTGGGCCAAGGCGGGCGACAATTCGTTCATCCTCAACATCTACAACCGCTCGGCTGAGTACACCTCTGTTACCGCTAAGAAGCAGTGGGCAGACGGCACAACGGATAAAAAGCCAGTAACCGTGCAGCTCTGGCGCTCGTACGGCTCGGTTACAGAGATTGTGCCCGAGCAAGGCGCTGGCGCAAACAGCACGCTGGTAGATGTGGCTGGCAACAAGGCCTCCAATGAGGTGCAGCTTAGCGCAACTAATAACTGGACCTTTAGCTGGGGCAACCTGCCGCTCTTTATCAATAATCAGCCAGTGACCTACTTGCTGCGCGAAACCTGGATTGGCGACCCTCAGGACAGCAGTTCGGTTGCTTACGATCCGTCTGCCGATCCAAACGACGGCTTCCTCGACTATGCCGTGACCACCGAGGCTGCGCGCTATGTGGACGGCGATCTGCCTGATGTAACGGTGGATAACCCCCGCAGCGCTTACACGCATGATACGTCCTCGTGGACGGATGATTCGGGCGCTACGATCTACGCCAGCCACGTGCTGCTTATGGTTAACAATGCCGAGGTCAAGGGTGTTATTTCCTTCACTAAGGCAGACCGCGAGGGGCAGGACAGCAGGCCGCTTTCTGGTGCTACTTTTGAGCTTTACTCTGACGCCGCCTGTACAAAGGTGCTTGACACCAAGACTACGGGCGAAGATGGCATCGTAACCTTCTCTAAGCAACCGGCAGGTACGTACTACATCAAGGAGACTCAGGCTCCCGCGGGCTACTCCTTTGATGCGGCAGCTGTGTACCAGGCGGTTGTCTCCAATGGCACGCCGGTTATAACCAAAGTGGGCGATGCCAAGCAGACCTCCGTCACAACCATCACCAACAAGTTTGGTGCAGGCCTCACCATCAAAAAGATTGGTGGCGGAGATATTGCCACTGCCGCAGGAATTGCTGGTGCGGAGTTCATGCTGGCAAAGGAGAACGGCAGCGGCGACTGGGCTACGGCACAGCGCCTCACCACCAACGCCAATGGTGAGCTCACCTTTACGGGCCTTGACCAGGGAACTTACACGCTTACCGAGACTAAGGTGGCGCCGGGCTATGAGGTTACGGGCGACATTCTGCTGACCTTTACCGTTGAGACCGAGGACGGCAAAACGGTATTCAAGTTTAACAACGATGATTTTGACGAGAGCACTGAGGCGGGCTTCGTTTCGTACGAGAGTCAGTCAACGGATTCCAATATTGCCTACAAGCTCACTGTGCGCAACAAGGCGCTCTACGACCTGCCTACCACGGGCCGCGTGGGGTTGCTGCCTATCACGCTGGCAGGCGTAGCGCTTATGTGCGTTGCTGTGTGGTTCTGGTTTGCTCGCAGCGGTGATGCCACGAGCGGCGCTGGCGGCAACGCTGACAGTGGGCGCCGAGGAGGTGGTCGCCATGCCTAGGTACTGGGCGAGCGGACATCCCCATGGCTGTCATGCAAAAGGGGGAGGCGATTCGCATCACAAGGTTTGACGAGCGCAAGAATGCGCGACGTATTGGATTTGGGAGAAGGAATAAAACCATGAAGGAGTTCTTTAAGAAGGCGGCGTTTGCGCTCTTTGGCATCGCGCTTGCCCTTGGTGTCTCCGCAACACCTGCATTGGCTGCAGAGCCTACCACAAGCGTGGGTATCGATAACATTGCCTGGACGGCGGACAATGCGGATGTTGCCAGCGCCTATCGCCTGGTAAAGTACACAGATTCTGGCAACAGCTACGAGTTTGTGGATACGGGATTCAAGACGTATATCGAGAGCCGGTCGGACTTTACTGCGGGTTCTACGGCGATTGACTATCTCTCGGGGCTTACCAACGAGAAGCTCGCCAGCCTTATGACGAGCTATCTGACAAATAGTCCGTCGTTGCCTGATGTTTTTGCAACTGCGACTGCTCAGAGCGGCAACACCGCTACGCTAAAGGACCTTGCCCCGGGCTACTACGTCATTCTTGTAGAGAGTAACAATGGCTATAGCTATTCGCCCATGGTGGTCTTCGTGCGCTATGACGGCTCGACAACTGCTACGGCTTATGCCACTGCAGATGGCACTATTGACGGAAATACCAGCCAGCTTACAGGCAATATCCAGGCCAAGCGTGCGGATGCCATTAACATGGAGCTGAAGGTTCTTCGTAGTAACAGTAAGACATGGCATGATACCAAGACCGTACAGCCAGGCGAGACGGCCACCTTCCGCATTGAGGTCACGGGCCCCAACTACAAAGATACGTCGCTTGACCCAAATGCCATCCTGCATGATGACCTTATCAATCTTCAGGTTGCCTCGGCCGATGACATTGTCCTGTATTCTGATGCCAGCCTTACCACGCAGATCACCGGCGGCCTTTCGGACGTTACGGTTGGCACCTACGATAGCAGCAGCAATAAGCAGAGCATTACGGCCAAAATCAACTGGGAGAAGGTCCGCGAGGTCGCGGGCACCGCGGAGACAGGCACCGTCTATATTGGCTACAAGGCTACGGTTATGCAGAAGGCGGCTACGTCTGGCGATGCGACCAATAAGGCATATATCGAGTATCGCACCTCGGCGGTAGCAGGACAGACTGCCAATACACTTACGGACGTAAATACGCTCTACTCTTTTGCCTTTGACCTTAAGAAGGTTAATCAGGACGGCTCCGCGCTTACGGAAGCAAAGTTCCAGGTGTACGTAAAGGATTCCAACGATTCTGGCAATGATACCCTCGCTCACTTTGTGGAAACGAGCGATGGTTATGTGATTACCGAGACCACAACCGGAACGCTTGATACCGTGGAGGCCAAGTTTGGTGCCGAGAAGAACGAGCTTAAGATTTATGGTCTTGACCCGTTTAAGTACTACTACTTCGAAGAAGTAACCACTCCGGCTGGTTATGCGGCTCCTACTAGTAGGTTTAAGCTCGACCTTTCCTCCAAGATGGATACGGACGCTAATGCCGATAATGCCTCGGGCGAGCACACGGGCGATTTGAACGCCGCGTGGACGACTACCGAAGCGGGCTACTCTCTCGACAAAGTCAAGAGCAACTTGGACGTTACTCACTCGAAGTTCTACGCCGCAGACAGCAATGATGACAGTCTGGTGAACATTGACTCCGAGGTAGCATCGGGCAAGACCCTCACCGTCGTGCTTAAGAACGCTACGACCGCTGCACTGCCCACCACAGGTGGCATGGGTACCGTAATCTTCACGGTTGTAGGCGTGGTCCTTATGGCCAGCGCTGCCGGCGTATTTATTGTTCGTCGCCGCAATCAGAACTAGCGTTTAGGAGTTAGCGCTTCGCCGTCAAGGTGAATCACATATCAAACGCCATCTGGCACCTGGAAGTCTTGCTTCCAGGTGCCATT
>CAVJWJ010000058.1:0-10710 GCA_963653375.1 Roseburia sp. CAG:303 | reverse complement strand
CAATAGCATCCTTCAAGCTGGTAAGCTCGTCCACCTCGGCATAGTCGTTAATCTCGGCAAATGCCTTAATTGAGGCATTATCCACTGCAACACTCAAATAATTTTCTTCCTTATATTCAGCATTAACTCTTTGTGCAACGCTGGTCCAGTCGACCCACTCAATGTCAGCAGGAAGCCCGGAGCTTTGCTCCAGCTCCTCAGTATCAGCCGATGCACCTGTCAGACTCTCACCCTCATTAACCCTGGCCTCAAACCAGAGTGTGCGACACGTTTCCAAAATACTATTTATTTGCGTTGTAATCTGATTTTGCAGCTCTTCGTCTGCCATAGCTGCGGCAACATCTATCTCGAGCGCCTCCTCGGGGGTAAGACCGCGCTTTTCAAGATCTGCCTTGCCCTCTTCGGTCTCATAGAACTCTTTGAAGTGCTCCGTAAAGTTACTCCGATATTTTGCCTCAAGCTGTGCTACGTACTCTTTTATATATGCTTCAAGTTCTTCGTCGGTGAATTTATTCCTTGTATTGATGGCAACACCTTGGTAATACAGGCCATCTGGCGCCTTTTGCGCAGTCACCACGGCATACTTCTGGCCTTCGCGCATGGCAATCCACTGCTCAGAATCCAACGTTGTAGTGTGGTAACCACCAAAGTCATAGGTATCAGAACCCGTATAAACAAGCCTGCTGTGTTCAGCATCGCCTGGAGTAGCATCCGCAGAATCCAGCAGGTAGACCCAGTACTCAACAGTGGTATTTGGCTTGTATGTTGCGCAGGAGATCGTGCGAACGTCCATATCGCATTCTGCCGTAAAAACATTAGCGGTATAGATTGGCGTCTCAGAACTCTTAACTATCGCCCGGTTCGAGGGGAGGTAGTCATACTGATCGGCAACGTACTCGACATTGTCGTTGTAATACGTCACATCAAAGTCAAAAGACTCAGCCTCGCAAAGCGACGTGTCGTAGTACGAAATCCAGAAGTAGCCCGTATGCTTACCGTCAGCGTCTTCAATACCCCAGTTGCTGGGGAAGTTCTGACTGTCAGCCGAGTCGCCCGTCTCGGAGCCCCAGCTATTCTTGGCGAGCCACGCGCCATTGCCTGCAGGGGTGTGAGTTGCAGCATCAGCATCGTCAAAACCAGCTGCAAAGTTGCTCTTATCGTAGTTGTCGTCCCAACCAACGATGGCTACCACATGATTTGCCTCGGCATTGTCATAGGTGTAATGAGCCCATTCACTGCTGATATATTGGGCTTCGTTATCCAGGTCGCTCGGCATGGCGTTATCCGCACAAAACGCAATGGAGACAGCACGACTGTAATCCTGCATACTCTCCGTGCCATCACTGTCATACAGTTCATTCTTTATAGCATTGACGGCATCCCAGTTCACGTTTGCAAACGTACCATCTTCGTTGAGATTGCGCGTACTGGGCAGCTCATTGCCGTTTTCTAGGGTAAAAAGCGAGCTATTCCACCAAGAAAGGTCGTCCTCATCAGCAGACTGACCACGTTGTGATGCAATACTCCAATCGGTATACACCTCTGTCTCTTGACCATCAACAGTAGTGGTGTAGTTGCCCGCGTAGGAGTCTATCCAATACCTAGTAACTGTCTTGTCATCCTTGAGCGCATCAATCCCAGACTGAGTGAGATACTCATATTCATACCAAGTTGTCGTCGTGGATTCAGACGACTCTGATTGAGCAGCAGCGTCATCAGTGTTGTCTGCCTCTTCTTCTACCTCACGAGCGACATAAACCATGTAGACCGGATCATCCTCGTGCACAGAGCCGTCAGTATATACACCCGTGTTGCGGTACTCAGCGTCCGATTCGAATATAGGACCAATGCCCGAAGCAAAGAGATTGGATCCGTAGATCGGCTGACCACCACAGTACAAGGCATAGTTAATATCAGAGCTAGCACCGTGGTAGCCCTCGCCTGCCTGCAAAGCACCAACCAGCGATTCAGGCGCGCCGCCATTGCGATACACCGCACTTACTAGCTGTAACTCCGAGAGGTCAAGACCTGTCTCGGCATATGTGGTGCCCGTCTTAGCCAAAATGGATGTCTCGCACGCAGCAATAACCGAAAAACCCCAGCACGTACCCCAGGGATTCTGGAACTTGACCGGTGTCACGATGCCCTGATCACGAAGGTCGTACTTTTCAGGAAGATTGCTTTCGTTGTCAGAAAGCGCTGCAGCCTCGTCGGAATCTAACGTGGTGTATGACTGATAGTTTGCGCTCGTAGAATTCTTGGCGGCCTCGCTCCAGGCGTCTAGAATGCTCGCCTCACTTGCATATACTGCCGTTGAGCACACACCCGAAAGCGAAAAGGTTAGCATGGCTACCAAGCTTACCTTGCCAGCGCACTTAAGCACACGCACCGGACTCAATAGACGCTTCCCCTGTTGTTGATTTGGTTGCATGTGCATCTCCCCTTACCCCTATGCAGGATTCCCCGCTTGCAAAGCTGTTTTAGCAAGTTGCTGTTCAGTATAAAGAATCCAATTAACACCCCATCACCGTACGGTAAGGGTTTACCAGCAGGTTTCGGTAAACGGGGGACACGGAGCAGAGTCACAGCTAGCTCGCAGCTGCATCCGGTTGAATGAAATAGCCAGATTCGCTCAGGCCTTGAGAGCGCTCACGAAAAAGGCCCGGTTTCCCGGGCCTTCAAATAGCTTATGCTGCGCGTCTGTCGCATGCTTTTACCCAAGTGCAACGAACAAGGCACGCGCATCAGACACGCCAAGTACTTACTTGGTAAGGAGCTTCGCAATCTGCACAGCGTTAGTTGCAGCGCCCTTGCGAATCTGATCGCCGCAGCACCAGAACGTAATGCCGCGCAAAACATCGGGGTTAGAAATGTCGCGGCGAATGCGACCCACATAAATCAGGTCCTGATCGGAAGTATCCATGGGCATCGGCAGGCGCAGGTGTGCGTCAGCCGCCTCGCGATCATCTACCAGCTTGACGCCCGGAGCAGCAGCAAGCGCCTCGCGAGCCTGCTCGACGCTAATCTCGCGCTCAAACTCAAGCGTAATGCTCTCGGAGTGCGAACGCAGCACGGGCACGCGCACGCAGGTGCAGTTCACGCGCAGCTCGGGCAGGTGCATAATCTTGCGACCCTCGTTTTGAAGCTTCATCTCCTCGGAGGTGTAGCCCTCCTCGTTAAAGCCGCCAATCTGCGGAATCAGATTGCTTGCCAGCTGCGCCGCAAAAGCGCAAGGCTCAGGAATCTCCTCGCCGCGACCCATGGCAGCAATCTGTGCCTCAAGCTCAGCCATACCCGGTGCGCCAGCACCAGAAGCAGCCTGATAGGTAGAAACAATCATGCGCTTTACGCCTGCAACCTGGTGCAGTGGCCAGGTAGGAACAAGACCAATGATGGTTGCGCAGTTGGGATTAGCAATCAGACCGTGGTGCCACTTTACGTCCTCGGCATTAATCTCGGGCACAACCAGGGGCACATCCTTGTCCAGACGGAACGCATGGCTGTTGTCAACGACCACAGCACCAGCCTCTACCGCAGCAGGAAGCAGCTGCTTGGCAATGTCATCGCCCGCAGCGCCCAACACAATGTCGCAGCCCGCAAAGGCCTCGGGGCGAGCCTCTTCGATCTCAACTTCCTGGCCACGGAAGGCAACTTTCTTGCCTACGCTGCGCGCACTTGCCAGAAGCTTCAGCTTGCCAACAGGGAAATCCTGCTCATCAAGGCACTGTAGCATCTGAGTGCCCACAGCACCCGTTGCGCCCAGAATAGCAACTGTGTATTGAGACATGTTTCCTCCTAAATGTTGGCTTGAATTGCTACCGCGAGCACTCCTACTTAGAGGAGTCACTACCCGTCAGGATGCTTTTAATATCAATCTTGTAAGCGTCTTTGGTATCGCGCAGTTCGCGCAGCTCAAGAATATGATCGCCATCAGAGAAGGCGCTGTAGATAGCCTTGATGGCACGCTCAAAGTCCTCGTCACGCACACCCACGATGATGTTAATCTCATCGGAGCCCTGGGCAATCATACGGATGGAGATGCCCTCCTGGCCAAGCGCTGCAAACAGGCAGCCCGACACACCAGGACGTCCGCTCATATTGCGGCCCACGGTAGAGATAAGCGCCAGGTTCTCAACAACCTTAATGTTGTCGGGGTTCACCTCGGCCTTAATGTCGGCCACGATCGACCACAGCGAATCCTTAACGTCGGCACCGTTAACCACCACGGCAAACGAGTCGATGCCCGAAGGAATGTGCTCGATAGAAACCTGGTAGCGCTCAAAGATCGAAAGCACGCGGCGAATGAGGCCCACCTCGTTGCTCATGTGGTCCTTCATTACGTGCACCGCCACAAAACCGCGCTTGCCCGTAACGCCCGTGATGATGGGCTCGTTATCCATGTAGTCCTCGCGGTCCGAGATGATGGTGCCCGGATCCTCAGGAGCATTGGTATTGCGAATGGCAATGGGAATGCCTGCCTCCATAACAGGGAAGACGGCTTCTTCGTGCAGCACAGAGGCACCCATGTAGGAAAGCTCACGCATCTCCTGATAGGTAATGCGAGCAATGGGCTGCGGATTCTTGACCAGGCGCGGGTCTGCAGTCAAAAAGCCCGAGACGTCCGTCCAGTTCTCATAGAGGTCTGCACCCAAGCACTTGGCCAAGATGGAGCCAGAGATGTCTCCGCCACCACGATCAAGCAGGCGAATCTGGCCCTCACGGGTAGCACCGTAAAAGCCTGGTAGCACAAAACCCTCTTTAGGAGCGCGCTCAGCAAGCAGCTCGGCGGTGCGCTTCATCGAGAGGCTGCCGTCATGGTGGAAGGCAATGACGTCGGCAGCATCCAAGAACGGAAGACCCAGGTACTCAGCCATAAGGCGTGCCGTAAAGTACTCGCCGCGCGAGACAAGCTCCTCAGTGGAGTACTGACCAGCACGAGCGGTCTCGGAAAACTTGGCAAACTCCTCGCGAATGGGATAGGCAAGCCCCAGCTCGTCTGCAATATCAAAGTAGCGCTGGCCGATGTCTTCTAGCAGGTCATCGCACGAAACATGGTACTTAACGTGCGCGTTTACCAGATACAGCAGGTCGGTAACCTTAGAATCGCCCTTGGCGCGGCGGCCACAAGCCGAAACAACAACAAAGCGACGTGCAGAATCGGCCTCGATGATGGCGCGAATCTTCTTAAAGTGCTCGGCGTCTGCGACAGAAGAACCGCCGAACTTTGTGATCTTGATCATACGAACTGAAAACCTTCCTGAAACAAGCGCGGACCAGCCACCAAAGAGCAGCAAACGGTAGCGAGCGAGACCACGCCCATAATCGTACGTGCAAGTCTACTAAACACCCACCGCCTACGCGAAGGGCAACTGTTATGTTTCCAAAAGAAAAACGGGCTGTGTGATGTGCCTGTTTGCCCAAGAAACGAAAGACCCCGCGGCGACGGCGGCAAACAGCTCTGTTACCATGAGCGCATGTTGTACGCCAGCTGCCTTACGAGGAGTCGCCGACATGGGTTTTTATCATAGTACACGCTCAAAGGTCCCTGCATGCACGAGCAAGGAGGCCATTCGCACGGGCATTGCGCCTGATGGCGGCCTGTTTGTTTCTGACGCGCTGGGCGACGTAAAGATCGACATCAATACGCTCGCTACTAAGAACTACACCCAGCTGGCCTGCGAGGTCATGGGCGCCCTGCTGCCCGACTATTCGGCTGACGAGATTGCCGCTTGTGTGGACGAGGCCTACACCAATACCTTTGCCGATGCCGAAGTCACCCCGCTCGTCGCCCTTGACGCGGCGCCTAATGCCGACGGCCGTCCTACCTATGTAATGGAGCTTTTTGGTGGCCCCACCAGCGCTTTTAAGGACGTTGCCCTGCAGATGCTTCCGCGTCTGATGGCTCGTACCGCGGGCGAGGCTGGCGAGCGCATCATGATTGTTACCGCTACCTCGGGCGACACCGGCAAGGCTGCCCTCGCTGGTTTTGCTGATGCTGCTGGCTGTGGCATCACGGTTTTTTACCCCGAAGGCAAGGTAAGCCGTGTACAGAACCTGCAGATGTCCACCCAAGAGGGTGCTAACGTTGCTGTTTGCGGCGTGCGCGGAAACTTTGACGATGCCCAAAGCGCCGTCAAGCGCATCTTTGCCGACACCGAGCTGGCTGCCCGTCTGCGCGAGCAGGGCACGGTACTCTCGAGCGCCAACTCCATTAACGTAGGTCGTCTGGTTCCGCAGGTTGTGTACTACTTTGCTGCCTATGCTCAGCTTCTGCGCGCGAGCGCTATCAAGGCAGGCGATGCTGTTGAGTTCTGCGTGCCTACGGGCAACTTTGGCGACATCCTTGCTGGTTACTATGCACGCCGTATGGGTCTGCCAGTGGCCAAGCTCATTGTGGCGAGCGACAAGAACAACGTGCTCTTTGACTTTTTGACGAGCGGCACCTACGACCGCAAGCGTCCGTTCTACACCACCACTTCGCCCTCAATGGACATCCTCATCTCATCCAACCTCGAGCGCATGCTCTATTACCTGGCCGATGGCAACTGCGAGCTCGTGGCCGATCTTATGGCCAAGCTTGCAGGCGAGGGCGACTACACGGTTCCCGCCGATATGCTCGCTCGCATCCAGGAGATTTTTGGCTGCGGCTGGGCCGATGAGAACCAGGTAGCTGCCGCCATCAAGCGCTGCTGGGACGAAAACAACTACGTTATTGACCCACACACCGCCTGTGGCTACCACGTACTTGAACAGCTGCCTGCCTCCGAGAGTGCCGCTGCGCGCGTGCTGCTTTCTACCGCTAGCCCCTACAAGTTCCCCAAGGCTGTGGCTGGCGCCTTAGGTCTTGAGTGCCCCGAGGACGACTTTGCTTGTATGAAGGTGCTTGAGGAGCAGACCGGCACGGTTGCTCCTGCCCAGTTAGCCGAGCTTGAAGAGAAGCCCGTGCGCTTCGCTGATGTGGTAGACGTGCCCGACATGGGCTCCTACGTTGAGTCTGCAGCTGCTCGTATGGCTGTCGAGGCGTAGAGGAGCACCCTATGATTCGCATTACGGTACCTGCTACCAGCGCAAACCTTGGCATTGGCTACGACACACTGGGTATGGCAGTCTCGCTCTACTCGCACTTTACGTTTGAGCGCGCCGAGCGTCTGACCATCACCGGTTGCCCCGAGCAGTTCCAAAACGAGGATAACCTGGTCTACGAGAGCTTTGTAAATGCTCTTGCTGAGTGGGGCGAAGAGGCCTTCCCCGTCGCAATTGATATTTCTACCGATGTCCCCGTGGCGCGCGGTTTGGGTTCCAGCTCGACCTGCGTAGTAGCAGGCATTATGGGAGCCGCAGCGCTTACAGGCCACACCGTAACGCGCGAGGAGCTCGTGGCCATTGCTACCGCGGTTGAAGGCCACCCCGACAACGTGGCGCCCGCCATCCTAGGCGCTGCCGTGTGCTCATTTACGCCTGAGGGCGAACTCCCCCGCTGCCTGCGCTACGAGGTAAGTGACCGCCTGCGCTTTATTACCATCATCCCGCCCTATGAGGTGCACACGAGCGACGCCCGCAAAGTGGTTCCCACCAAGGTTCCGCTCTCTACTGCCGTGTGGCAGATGGGCCGCATTGCTGGTCTTACGCGTGGTTTGGAAACCGGCGACCTGGACCTCATTGCCGATGCCAACGATGACCGCCTGCAAGAGCCCTACCGTCGCGCGCTCATCCCTGATTACGAGGCTATTCGCGAGACCTGCCTGACAGGCGGCGCCAAGACCATGTGGATCTCTGGCTCGGGTTCCACGCTTATGGCAGTAACAGACGACACCATTGTGGCCAAGTTTTTGCAGGTAAAGCTCAAGGAGCGCTTCCCTAAGTGTGCGTGCCATATTCTTTCTTGCGACCGCAACGGCGCGCAGATTGAGTACCTGTAAGCACGTACGCGCACGTATGCAATAGTTGCCTTGCTGTGGGCGTCCGGATTTCGGGCGCCCATTTTCATACTGCACGCCTAGATGCTGCAGCCAGTGTGAGCAGGCGATATGCGCAAGAGGTAGGCCTGCAGATACTCGCGCAGCGACCTCGTACGGTCAGCACATCCTCAACAAGCTACTGCACGTTTCCGCTGCTCACAGGCGCAAAAGCATCATCAAGCGGCAGCCAGTCCAGCGCGCGCTCAATCCACGTATCCCAGAACGGCCACGTGTGCGTACCCACACCCTCGCGATAATCAACCTCAAAGCCAAGCTTTCGCAGATGTACAGCGTAGGCTCGATTAGGCTCAAGCAAGAAGTCCTGGGCGCCACACGCCATAAAGAAGCGCGGTCGCACAGAGCCAGATGCCGCTACGCGCTCAGCCAGGGCATCGTAGTCGTTCTCGGAGCCGCGCACCTGGTCGAGCGGTCCAAAGACCGATTCCAAATATGCACGGTTCTCCAAAATACCTGGGGCATCGTAGCTCACGTCCTTGCGTGTTTCCCGCTCAAGGCTCAAGCCTGCAGAAAGAGCCACCACAGCGCCAAAGGTCTCCGGATGGCGCAGGGCATTCACGATGGCTCCGTAGCCTCCCATGGAAAGGCCACCAATAAAGGTGTCCTCGCGTGCGTCTGAAAGACGGAAGAGCTTACGCGTAAACTCGACCAGCTCGCGCGAGATGAACTCGCTATAGCGTGCTCCGGGACCGCGGTCGTTATAGAAAGAGTTCTCCCCCGCCGGCATAATCACAGCTAGATTGCGCTCTTCGGCAAGCGCCTGGAGGCGCGTATGCGTGACCCAATCCATGTGGCTACCGTAGATGCCATGCATCAGATAGAGCGTCTTAAAGGGACGCTGCTCGGCAGGACTCAACGCCACAGCCTGGCCACGACCACTGATAGCTGCTCGGTCCGCCGGGACTACAGCACATAGAGGCACTGTCCTCATAAGCGATGTTGAAAAGAATTCGGTTTGCACCAATGCCATAGAAGCCTCCTGTTCGCGCGTTTCGTGTGCAAGTTTACCCCCGAACCGCCCACCCAGAAGCAGCGCCCCCGCGAGCGTTTGGTACCATGGGGCGCGTACGTTTTGCGAGATTGGAAGCAGTTATGGGAACTATCGCCGTAATCGGAGCTTTGGAAAAAGAAGTTCGTGAGGTCTTTGCTGCCGTTGAGGGCGCAACTACCAAGGAGGAGGCCGGCCTCACCGTGCACGCTGGCACCTATTGCGGCGCCCGCCTTGTGGCCACCACAGCTGGCATGGGCACGGTGAATGCCGCTGCCGCAGCTCAGCATCTCATCAGTGCATACGGCGCTGAGGCACTCATTTTCTCAGGCATTGCAGGCGGTCTGAATCCCGCCCTCCACATTGGCGACATTGTGATTGGTGAGCGTCTGCGCTATTTGGATACCGACACCGCACTTCTGGCCGAGTCCACGCCCGGTCTTGAAGAGTACGCCTCCACCCCGGCGCTGGTAGATATTGCCGAGAGCCTGCTTGCAGGACGCGGCTACCGCTCTGTTAGCGAGGGCACCACCGACCCCAACGCGCTTCAGTATCTGCGCGGCACTATTGCCACCGGCGACCGCTTTGTCACAGGTGCCGAGATGCGCGAGCGTGTCATTGAGGCTACGCACGCCGACTGCGTGGAGATGGAAGGTGCAGCTATTGCGCACATCGCCGCTAAAAACGGTATCGATTGCCTGGTGATGCGCGCTATTTCCGACAACTGTGACGAGGCCTATGACGCCTTTTGCACGCGCGAGTTTGACCTCGACAGCTATGCTCAGCGCGCAAGCAATCTCACCCTTGGCATTGTTCGCCGTCTGATTGAATCTCGCGCCTAGCCGCGCGCCTTACACGCCTGCACACACAACCGCCAGCCCCAAGGAGCGTTCATGGCCGAGCAGATTAACTACAACACCGTAAAGTTTGTTGCCTCATACGGCAAAGCTTCGCAGATTCCTGAGTCCACCTGCCCCGAGGTGAGCTTTGTGGGCCGCTCCAACGTGGGCAAGTCGTCCATCATGAACAAGATTTTCAACCGCCGCAATCTAGTGAAGGTCTCGAGCACCCCCGGTAAAACGGCCAACGTCAACTTCTTTGAGGCCGATGGCGTGCATTTTGTTGACCTGCCTGGCTACGGCTTTGCGCAGCGTTCCAAGTCTGAGCGCGACCGTTGGGCCTCGCTGATTGGCGACTATTTCAACCTGGACCGCAGCTTCAATCTGGTGGTTTCGCTTATCGATATTCGCCACGACCCCAGCAAACTCGACCTACAGATGATCGAGTACCTGCAGGAGGGCGAGTTTCCCTTTGTGGTAGCGCTCACCAAGGCCGACAAGCTCTCGCGCAACCAGCAGGCAAAGCAGGCGGCAGCCATTAAACGCCAGCTCAACGTGCCTGAACACGAGATTATCGTGACCTCGTCCGAGACCGGCCAAGGCATCGACGAGCTCAAGGAGATTATCGAGGCTTATTGCCTGAGCGAAGAATCTGAGGCTGACGAGTAAACGTCAAGATGAGTGGCCAGTCACAGCAGTACTGTGGCTGGCCATTTGGTTTAACTGCAGCGTTCTTCTTTTTAGAAAAAAGCGTCTGCAACAATAATAACGGTTGGCTGAGGTGTTCAAGGTTGCCCTGAAAGAGGAGCGACGCGCACCTAGAGAGAAGGCGGCTGGCTGAGGTGCCCAAGGTTCGGAGCGACAAGCCCGACGACGCGTACTAAGGTACGCGAGGAGGGTTGGAGCC
>CAVJWJ010000057.1:0-11171 GCA_963653375.1 Roseburia sp. CAG:303 | reverse complement strand
TCGCGGAGCCCCAGGCGCACAAGGCGCTGCCGGAAGAGACCTCGTATGTGAAGGTTGGCACGGCGAGCGCGAAACGTGAGGACGAGTTCCTTGATGTGACGGGCTACTTTGACAGCAAGGCGCTCACCTGGTCACCCGCGGCTTCGGGCGAGGCCGAGCACCTCACGAACTACACGGCATCGCTCCCCCTCGCCTCTTCGCTGCCCGAGGGCGTGAGCTACAGGTTGGCCGATAGCGTGACGGTCATGCTAAACGGCTACCCCCTCGACAACTCTCTGGCCTGGGTGGCGAAGGACCTTACCGGCGCACAGAGGCTCTACATCAGGTTCCCGAACACGGGCGGCTACGAGTACAAATCCTGCACACAGCCCACGGACGTGACGATGTCCTTCGCGGAAGCCTGCGCCTTCCAGCAGGAGCAGACAGATGGCAAGAACCCCACCTGGAACCTGCCCTCCGAGCTGACGATCGAGTACAAGTGCGGCGAGACCGACGCGCGCGACATCGAATGGGAGAAGCCCTCGACGTTCGATGCGTCGAAACTCGAGGCGCAGGAGCTCACCGTTAAGGGTACGGTCAAGTACTCGGAGAACATCGACACCGACGGTGCGCCTGAGACCGTCGAGGTGAAGATTCACGTCGAGGCGCCCAAGACGGTCGAGACGCCCAAGAGCGACGTGGAGCCGGGCACGTACGATGCGGCACAGTCCGTGAGGCTCAGCTGCAGCACCAAGGGCGCCACTGTCCGCTATACGACGAACGGAACGGACCCCGACGCGACGAGCGCCGAGTACACGGGCGCCATCAAGGTGAGCGAGACGACGACCATCAAGGCACGCGCCTTTGCCGAGAACATGAAGCCGAGTGAGACCGCGACGTTCACGTACATCATCGAGGTGACGCCCGATCCGGAGCCGACGCCCGACCCGGAGCCCCAGCTCGTCTACGTTACGTTCGACTCCCAGGGCGGCAGCGCCGTCAGCAGGGCCTGCATTGCGAGCGGGAGTAAATGCCCCGCGCCCGAGGAGAAGCCGACGCGCACGGGCTATACGTTCGCGGGCTGGTACGCCGACACCGCGTGTACGAAAGGCAAGGAGTTCGAGTTCGACGCCGACGGCATGTCGAAGTCCAAGATTGAGGCCGACATGACCGTCTACGCCAAGTGGGCCGCGAACGAGTACGAGATTTCCTACTACGACGGAGATAACGCCCTGGATTTGTCGCCTTCTAGGTTCATCTACGGCGAGGGCGTGGCTGAGCTGCCGACACCCGAGAAGACGGGCTACACGTTCGCGGGCTGGTACGGCAACGAGGCCCTTGAGGGCGATGCGGTAACAAGCATCGCCGCAGAAACCGCCGATAACGTGAGGCTCTACGCCAAGTGGACCGCGAACGAGTACGAGATTTCCTACTACGACGGCGATAACGCCCTGGATCTGTCGCCTTCTAGGTTCACCTACGGCGAGGGCGTGGCCGAACTGCCGACTCCCGAGAAGACGGGCTACACGTTCGCGGGCTGGTACGGCAACGAGGCCCTTGAGGGCGATGCGGTAACAAGCATCGCCGCAGAAACCGCCGATAACGTGAGGCTCTACGCCAAGTGGACCGCGAACGAGTACGAGATTTCCTACTACGACGGCGATAACGCCCTGGATCTGTCGCCTTCTAGGTTCACCTACGGCGAGGGCGTGGCCGAACTGCCGACTCCCGAGAAGACGGGCTACACGTTCGCGGGCTGGTACGGCAACGAGGCCCTTGAGGGCGATGCGGTAACAAGCATCGCCGCAGACATCGCAGACAACGTGAAGCTCTACGCGAAGTGGGAGGAGAAGGGCGCGACCCCCGACCCAGACGAGAAGCCCGACGAGGGCAAGGATGACGGTAAAGACGGCGGCAAGGATGACAGGGGCGACGATGACAAGCCAGTAACCCCGACCCCCGACAGCGGCACGGATGGCGGCAACGCGGATGGCAACGCCGGCAAGAACGATTCCGATGCCAACAACGGCAACAGCGACAGCAAACCATCCGCCGGCAAGACCTCTGCTAACGGCAAGATGCCCGAGACCGGCGACGATACATTGCCGATCGCAACTGCCCTGTTCGCGCTGGGATTCGCACTACTTGCGGTCTTTGCGACGCGCCTCATCAACGCGCGCAAGCGCAGCTAACGGCAACGGCCCTCAAGGTCTGGAATCTAGGACGGGAGGCAGCATGTGCTGCAATGTTCCTCAGGATTCGCCCAAGCGCCAACGCCCTGAACAATGATTTGCCTCCCATTTTCAAAACAAGGGGAATGGGAGGTATTTTCATGCGCATCGCTCTCAGCGCGAGAACGACGAGAAGTGTCCTGAGTGCGAGGGTAAGAAGGGGACGTTCGCTCCCTTTCGACCCGTGCGGACCAACGGCAGACGGTTGTGGCGTCAACCTCTAGTGGACGGCTCGGCCGGAAGGAGGGCGACGTGAGAATGGGTTGGGATGGAGGACAGATTCTAGACGCTGCCACCAACACTACCCTTTCTTAAAACGTATGTGCGTTATAATACATATGTATTTGCATGATAGGGTAGGAGTTGAACATGGCTAGCGCAACTTTGACAATACGTATTGACGATGATCTCAAACGCGAGGCATCTGAAGTGGCCGACTACTACGGACTCGACCTGTCTTCCGTCACGCGCGCCTTCTATAAGCAGATGGTGAACACCCGTCGTATCCCACTTACCTTTGCGCCTGAGGAACCCAACGCCGAGAGTTTGGAGGCTATCCGCGAGGGTGATGCCTTCCTGGCATCGGGCAAGAAGGGCCGCTTTACGAACGGCGCGGACCTCATTGAGGCAGCGATGTCCTGATGGGCAGGCTCACCGCTGAGTTCTCGGCTGCCTTTTCTCGCGACTTAAAGAAGAAAGCAAAGCGCCGCAAGTGGGACTTGGATGAGCTGCAGAAGCTTATCGACCTAGTGCTTGAGAACAGTCCCGAGTCGATGGAAGTACTCAGACAGCGCCACAACATGCACCGTTTGAGTGGCAGCTGGGCTGGGCGGAGCGAGTGTCATGTGGCAAACTCCGGCGACTGGCTGGTGATTTGGTCGTCCGACGACTCAGTAGCATTTTTCGAACGTACTGGTAGCCACGATGAACTGTTCAAGTAGGACGGACGGATCCGGGGAGTAACGGGCTGCGTGTCGTCTCCCTGCACGTCAGGGATTATGAGCAGGCGGTAGTTGCTGCGCATGATTGGCTTGCCCATAAGAGCCTCTTCAAGCGATTCGGATTCACCTCTGCTTGAGGCTGAGGAGCCAGACAATGCTCACGCCTTCAGAGCGCATCGAGGACGACTGGTTTGTCACGCTCGACTACCCCATGACCAAAGACCACTACGTGAGCTTTGTGGCCTACGTAACCCCGGACGGCATCTGCATGAAAAGCTCTACCCCGAGCGGATGGTCCAGCCGCGCTTTCGCATTGCGGGCAGCGGCTGGGTGTACCTCTACTGCAACAAGCACGGCCTCTTTAAGCGGCGCACCCCGCGCCGCAGGCCGTCGAACCATTAGCTAAACCTGCTATCTGCTTTATCTTCACTGGTCAACATGCCTTTTTGCCGTTATCTCAATCTGAAATACGTACCAAATTGTTTCTAAAACTTCATTTAAATACGTATCTCAGAGTCGATATAATACGTATTAGGTTAGACAAATAAAGGGGCGATGAACATGGTTGCAGTTATCGACAAAAAGCTTGTATTCGGGCGAGACCAGGTGCTGACGTCCACCCAGGCGAGCAAGAACTTTGGCGAGGCGAGGCGTCGCGCGCGCCAGGAGCCGCAGTTTGTCTCTGATCGCAACGATGGCATCGACACCGTCATTGTTGGCTACGACGAGTTTGAGGCCATGGCTGTTGAGCTTGAGGAGCTTAGGGAGGAGCGTCTTTACGCGATAGCTGCAGCCCGGCTTGCTCAGTGTGACGCTGACCCCGACCATAAGGGTATTCCTGTTGAGGACGTTCTGGGCAGCGACTACTTTGAGGCTTTGGTGACCGCCGAGGCAGCCGATTCCACCCTCGATGCGGAGCTTTTCGAATGAGCGCCGCAAGGTTCAAAGTTGAGTTCCTTTGTCAGGCCGCAAGGAAAGACTACGAATCTCTAGACGGTTCCGTGCGTGCCATGGTCGACAAGGGCCTTGCTCGCCTAGCGCTTCGTGCTGACGAGATTGGCAAGCCGCTTACTGGTCTGCTTTCGAGCTGTAGAGAGCTGAAGTTTCGCGTCGATGGCATCAGGTTGATTTACCTAATCCGCAACGGGGAGATTGAGATCGTTCAGATTGTCGCTATTGGCCCTCGTGACAAGGGCAAGGTGTTTGATATTGCGGTTAACCGTTTGACAGATTGCAGCGACTGACCTTTGCCTTTGGAAATCGCTTGCAAAATAGATAATACGTTATGCATACCTAGTATATTGCGCGTATCATATTTATTCGGTTTATGTATGGCTAAGAGGTAGGTGAAAAGGAGTTGCTCATGTCTGCTAGTTCGCTCATGAGTGTGAAGTTAGATCCAGAAGAAAAGGCTTTATTTACGCAGAACGCGGAGGCCATTGGCATTACGCCGTCGGCCGCGGTCAAGATATTCGTGCGCAGTTTTAACGAGTATGGTGGTTTTCCGTTTGAGGTACGTCGCCGTTCTCGCCTTAATCCAAATTACGATGTGCCTGTTGCAAAGATGGTCGACGGCAGACCTGTGATGCCCGAATCTTGGATTGAGGACGATGACGATGCCGACGAGCTCCTGTAGAACGCCCCGACCTGGTGAGGTGTGGCGGCTCGAGTTTGCCTACGAAGATGATCCTTCTATTACTAAGCATCGTCCCGTTGTGGTTGCTGTGGTAGAGGAATCAGCTGGCATGGCGGTTGTTGTCAAGGTCACAGGGCATGGCCCAAGAAGAGAATTTCCTGGCGAGGTGAGGCTGCTGAATTGGAAGGAAGCTGGCCTCTCCAAGCCTTCGACCGTGCGGTGCTCTAAGAGCTTAGCTGTTGGCTTGGAAGCATTTGCTGCCGCGCAGTGCTACGGCGTATTGGCGCCTTCCGATGAACGTGAGGTGTTCATCGCTTTGCGTGAGGTTGGCATCGTGGAATAAACGGTTTGAAGAAGGCGCTTATATTGCCCTTGGCGTCTATTCCTCAAAACTGAATTTTTTTCAATTTTGAGGAATAGACGGTTTCTGTTTAATGCCCTACAGGCAGCAATCTGTGATGCAATAATGCCTATAAAGAGTCCTATTCCTCAAAACTAAAAATTTTTCAATTTTGAGGAATAGCGAGAAAAGGGGCTGAGCGCACATGAAGCTTATCGACAGAACTTCTTACATGAAAACGCTTGAAAGTCTCATTGGCGTTCCTGATATCAAGGTGATAACCGGAATCCGGCGAGGCGGAAAGTCTAAGCTGCTCGAAGCCCTTCGCGACTATGTCTCGGCAAACATTCAGGACGCTAATATCATTCACATTAACTTTAACCTGGATGAGTTCGAGGACCTGACTGAGTACCACGCACTCCTGGCCTACGTAAAGGAGCACTACAAGAAGGGTGTGCAGAACTTTCTGCTCATCGACGAGGTTCAGATGTGCTCCGGTTTCGAGCGCGCTACCAACAGCCTTCATGCTTCCGAACGCTACGACATATTTATCACGGGTTCTAATGCTTTCTTGCTTTCGAGCGACCTGGCAACGCTGTTTACGGGCCGCACGTATGAGATTGAGGTCTTCCCCTTCTCCTTCAAGGAGTTCCGCGCGTATGGCGCCACGTCTGACGCTCAGTCAATTGATGCAGACTTTGAGTCGTACGTTAAGACGGGTGGTATGTCTGGCTCGTATCTGTATCGCGAGCAGGAGCAGCGTTACAACTATCTGTCTGACGTGTTTGAGACGCTTATTATTCGAGACATCCAGCAGCGCCATAAGGTTCGGAACATGCCTGCTTTGGAGCGCATCTCCGATTTTATGGTTGATAACATTTCGAACATCACGTCTCCTCGTAGCATTACGGACGCCCTCAACGCCGACGGCGCAAAAATCACCAACAAGACCGTGGGAACCTATATGGGGTACCTGTGCGATGCGTTTGCGTTTTACAAGGTGAGACGTTACGACATTCGCGGTAAGAAGTATCTCAGCAGTGGCGAGAAATACTACCTTGCCGACCATGCCTTTAGATACGCCTTGCTGGGAACGCGCAACATGGACTGGGGTCGCATCTACGAGAACATGGTTGCAATCGAGCTACTGAGGCGTGGTTACGAGGTCTATGTTGGCGTTCTTTATAAAAAAGAGATCGACTTTGTTGCTATTAAGCGCAGTGAAAAGCTCTACATCCAAGTGAGCGACGATATCTCAAACGAGAAGACGTTCGAGCGCGAGGTTTCTTCGCTTCTGAGCATTAAAGACGCCTACCAAAAAATGGTGCTTGCGAACACGCACCACGAGACAACCGATTACAACGGCGTTGCGATTGTGGATTTGGCCCGCTGGATGGCAGGGGAGGCGTAGAGCTGATCGCAGTTCCGGAAGTTGGACCGATTTAATTCCGTGAGTTGGACGGTTTTTGTTCCGGGAGCTGGACCACGAGTTGGACCGCACTCCGCCCGCACGCGCAGCGCGTTAAAACCTTAGACAACGAGCCTTTGCTCAGCACGCAACTCCTACGTAAAGCCCCTACTTAAAATGCTTGCCGCGCACGGCAAAGTTTTCGCGAGCTTGGGCCAGGTAGGTGTAGTGCTCGGGCTTATGAGCGTCGCTTGCAATATAGGTGTAGAGCATCTCGTCAAACATCTTTTTGGCCGGCTTTTTCTCGCGGCCAAAACGACCACCGGCAATAAAGTCGGCAGAAGCCTGCAGCTTGCAGCCCATGTTTACCAGGTTGCGTGCAATCTGAATGTCCTTCTGAATGGCGTGGTAGCGCTCGGGGTGGGCAATAATCACCGTGTAGCCCATGCCCTGCAGCGTGTAGATGGTGCGCTCGTACTCCTGAAAGTCAGCCGCGTTGCAAGCTGTATCAAGTTCAAGCAAAAACTCGGGAGTCTCGGCAAAGCGCAGGTAGGGCGCCCAGGTTTCCACTCCCAGCTGAATCAGCTTCTTATGGGCAACCTCAAAGCCCATAGCCACGTGCACCTCGGGCGCCACACGAGCGGCTGCCTCGGCAAACGTGTTATAGGCTGCCACCATGCGCTCGTAGTCAAAGTATGGGCTGCGTGCGTGCGGCGTGCACACCATGGAGGTAACGCCGGCAGCGCGGGCGGCCTGGAGCATCTCGAGGCTCGCGTTAAGATCGGCCGCGCCGTCGTCAACACCAGGCAGTATGTGGCAGTGCATATCACGCATAAACGGAGGTTCCCACTAACAATCTTTGCGCTATTTGGTCTTGGGGCGGTAGCCCGCCTGTGCCAAGAAAGACATCGTGTTGCCAGACTTTGCGCTGGTAGAAGCCGCAGCACCCTTGGCAGAGATGGGCTTTAAGTTGGAGCCAGCCGCAGCGGCGACACCTGCGCCGGGCTGAGCAGCGCCCGCAGGCACCCCAACACCAGCGCCAGCACCACGTGGCGCGGCAGCTGCCGGCTGAGCCTGAACAGGACGGGCGGCCTGCTGAGACAGCGGAGCATCGGGCAGCTTGGGCGCGTCGCTCTCTCCAGAGCGCCTGCGCACACGCTTGCCGTCCTTGTTGTAGTAGCTGTAGTAGTACTCGCTCTTGTCGCTCTCGCAGAAGGTGAGCACGGTGCCAATAATGTTGGCGTCGGCCTTCTTGAGCTGTTCAAAAGAGCTCAAAATCTCGTCGCGCTTGGTAAGGCCCTGGCGCACAACCAGCAGCATGCCGTCCACGTTTTGCGAAATCACAGCGCCGTCAATAAAGGCAGAGAGCGGCGGTGTGTCAATAAGTACGTAGGTGTACTTCTCGCGCATCTGAGCAACAAAGTTCTTAAAGCGCTTGGAAGACAGAATGTCCACCGGGTTGGGAATGTGCGGCTCGCAGTCCAGCAGGTACAGACCGGGCGTCTTGGTGCGCACGGCGGCCTGCTCGACGGGAACCTGACCAGAAAGTACGGCGTAGATGCCAGCCTGTGCATGCACGCCAATCATGTTGGCGAGCGAGCGGCGGCGAAGGTCGCAGTCAATCAGCAAAACGGTCTGTCCGCCGTTGGCCAGGGCCTGTGCCAGCGCGTAAGAGGTGGTGGACTTGCCCTCGTTGGGGATAGAAGACGTAACGCCAATCACGTGGATAGGGTTATCAACCGAGGCAAAGCGGATATTGGCCACAAGGGTCTTAAAGGCGTTTTGCAGGTACACCTGATCGGCGGAACCCTTGGAGTTGCTGGATTTCTTACCAAACATCAATCAGTACCCCTTACATGCGAGGGATGCGCCCAACCACGGGCACACCCAGCAGCTCTTCGAGCTCGGACTCGTTGCGGATTTTGGTGTTAAGCATGTCGGCCAGCACAACCAGGGCCACGGCTACAAACAGGCCAGCGAGGAAGGCAACGGCAATGTAGAGCTTACGGTTGGGGCCGCTGGGCTGGCTGGGAGCCTCGGCCTCGTCAATCACGTTGATAGACTCAACGTTCATGACCTGCTGAGCAATGTTAGAGACGCTTTTGGCCATAGACTGAGCCACGTGCGCGGCGTCCTCGGCGTTGGTGTTGGTAACCGAGAGCTCAATCACGCGCGAGGTGGTAGAAGACGTGACCTTAATCTTGAACGCCTTGAGGTCCTCCAGGCCAAGCTCGCTCGAAACCTCTTTAACCACGCGGTCGGAGTCGAGCAGCTGGGCCACGTCGTTGGTGACCATCTGAGAAGCCGAGAGGTCGCTGTACGAAGCCGAGCCAGAGGAATCGCCGCCGTCTTTTACCAGTACATACATGCTGGTAGTTGCGGTGTAGGTGTTTCGCATAAAGATGAGGCTAAAAAGCCCCATGCCCAGCGCGCACACGATGGGAAGAACCACCACGAGCTTGAGGTGCTTCTTCAGCAGGTTGATGAGTTCAAGGAGCGTCATGGTGCTGTAGGTATCCCTTCGACAAGCGCCTTATTCGAATCAAACTGAATTTTCAGCCCTCCTAGACTAGCATAAAGATTCCTTAAGGCGCCGGGCGCTGTGCATCAACAGGCAATATGTATAAACGCCGTGGGTGCGGGGGTGCCGGGCGAGTGGGTGCTGTGGAGGCGGGGCTGCGGAGGTGGGCGTGGGAGAGGTGCGCGGGGTGCCGTGCCGCTTGCCAGTCCGGCCGCAAAGACTACCGGAGAGAATATTCGCAGACGAGGTGGTGCGCTGCTTGGGTGTCGCGCTTTGCCGCTGCTGCCAGGCAACCCATGTGGGTTGGTTTATGTATGCCCTGGCGCCAGCGCCCCAACCACGTTTTGCTTTTGTGGCTGATATGTGGGCGCAAGGATGCGGGGGGGGGGCATTCTTGGCCCTATAGAGGACGTTTAGAGTATCCTTTAACTAATTGTCGATATTGGGGAAAGGAGTGTCTCGTGGTTTTGGATGAGCCAACAACTGCGAGCGGGGATACGGCTCTGCCGTTTTACGCCCCGCAAACCGGTGGCTTGTCTACAGACAGCGAGACGGCTCCGGGCGCTGTGGCTGGTGGCGGCGGTGTTGCTGCGGCTGTTGCTGTGGACGCCGCAACCGTGGATGCTGCGGCTGTAGACATTGCGGCTACGGGCACCGTGCCTGCGAACCCTGCGCTCGTGGCTGAACCCAGCGCCGAGTCCGTTGTTGTACTACCGCAGGCCGGAGCTGCCAACGCTCCTCGTAATGCTGCGGCCGCAGGCGAGCGTGGTACCAAAACCCCTGCTTATACCTACATTGCCCCTGAGTTTGACCCCTCAGTTGCTGCACCCAAAAAGGGTGGCGCGGGTTACCTTGCGTGCAAGCGCGTATTCGACATCGTGTTTAGCGCAGGCGTGTGCGTGCTCGTAGCAATTCCTGTAGCCATTGCCAGTGCTGCCATTGCTATCGAGTCTCCCGGCAATCCGTTTTTCCGTCAGGAGCGCGTGGGCCAAAACGGCAAGCCCATCTACATTTTCAAGCTGCGTTCTATGGTGGCAGACGCCCATACCAATCCGCAGAAGTATATGAGCCCCGAGCAGTTCGCCGTGTGGAAGCGCGAACAAAAGCTTGAGGACGATCCGCGCATTACCAAGGTGGGGCGTTTCTTGCGCCGCACATCGCTGGACGAGTTGCCACAGTTCTTAAACGTGCTTATGGGCGACCTCTCCGTTATTGGTCCCCGTCCGGTTACGCTCGAGGAAACCTACGAGTTTGGCAATGCTCGCGACGAGGTGCTGGCCTGCAAGCCGGGCATCACGGGCTGGTGGGGTGTTACCGACCGCAACGACGCTACCTGGGAAAACGGCGACCGCCAAGATCGTGAGCTCTTCTACGTGCGCCATCAGAGCTTTGGGCTGGATGCGCGTGTCTTCGTAAAAACTTTCAAAGCTATGGCGAGGGGGCAGTAGGCGTGCGCGAAAGTCAGAGTATTACCATTGGCGTTGCCACGCATAAGCCCTATCAGATGCCGACTGACCCCATGTATCTGCCGCTCCATGTGGGCGCTGCGTTGCATCCGGATGTCTGCCAGGACATGCAGGGCGATGACGAGGGCGACAACATCTCCGAGAAGAATCCGTATTACTGTGAGCTTACTGGGCTGTACTGGCTTTGGAAGAACTGCGACTCCAAGTACAAGGGAATCGTGCACTATCGTCGCTACCTTGGCAGTCCCGATGCAAAGCGCCGTCGTTTGAATGATCCGTTTGAACGCCTGGTTACGGCTGAGGAGCTAGGGCCGATGCTAGAGAAATCTAGCATCGTGGTGGCCAAGCGTAGGAATTACTATATCGAGACGGTGTATGACCACTATGCACACACGTTTGAGGGCTGCCAGTTCGACGAATGCCGCAAGGTGCTTGCGGATACCAAACCCGAGTATGTGAACGCTTGGGACCATCTTATGAGTAACAAGAGCGCCCACATCTTCAATATGTTTGTGATGCGCGAGGACCTGTTCGATGCGTACTGCGCATTCATGTTCGAGGTGCTCGAAGAGCTTGAGCGCCGCCTCGACCCCATGCAGTACGACGCCTTCGGGGCGCGCTACCTCGGCCGGGTGAGCGAGCGTTTGCT
>CAVJWJ010000056.1:0-11393 GCA_963653375.1 Roseburia sp. CAG:303 | reverse complement strand
AGAAGTGGACGTGCTTTCGCGCTTCCGCACGCCAGCTCAGCAGCGCCGTGCCCTTACTGCCTTTGCAGAAGGCAAGGTAGACGTGCTTATTGGTACGCACCGCCTGCTTTCGGCTGACGTAAATCCGCACGACTTGGGCCTCGTCATTATCGATGAGGAGCAGCGTTTTGGCGTGCAGCATAAAGAGCAGCTCAAGAACCTGCGCGAGCAGATTGACGTGCTTACGCTCTCGGCAACACCCATTCCGCGCACTATGCAGATGGCTATCTCGGGCGTGCGCGATATGAGCCTCATTACCACGCCGCCAACGGGTCGTCGCCCGGTAATTGTGCACGTAGGCGAGTATGACCCCGACCTGGTCTCGGCTGCTATTCGCCTAGAAGTGGGTCGCGGCGGACAGGTCTACTACGTTTCTAACCGCGTGCGTACTATCGATGATGCTGTGGAGCGTGTGCATGAGGCGGCGCCCGAGGCGCGCGTGGGTGTGGCGCACGGCAAGATGAGCCCGCGCGAGGTTGAGGACGTGATGGTGGACTTTGCCACCAAGAAAATCGACGTGCTCATTGCCACGACCATCGTGGAGAGCGGCATCGACAACGCGCATGCCAATACGTTGATCATCGAGGACTCACAGCGCCTGGGTTTGGCGCAGCTCTACCAGCTCAAGGGCCGTGTGGGGCGTTCTGCCACGCAGGCCTATGCGTACTTTATGTTCCCCGGCGAGCTTCCGCTGACCGAAGAGGCCACGGCGCGCCTAACCGCGCTTTCGGAGTTCCAAGATCTGGGCAGTGGCATGCGCATTGCCATGCGCGACCTGGAGATCCGCGGTGCGGGCTCACTGGTAGGTGCAGAGCAGCACGGCAATCTCTCAAGCGTGGGCTTTGACCTCTTTACGCAAATGTTGGGACAGGCGGTGGCTGAGGCGCGCGGAGACGATACGGAAGAAGTGGAGCAGGCGGGCGTGGCCATCAATCTACCGGCCGATTTCTATCTAGACGAGGAGTACTTGCCGGCGGTGGATCAGCGTGTGCTGGTGTATCGAAAGCTTGCGGCGGCTGACGACTTGCAGAGTATAGATACCTTGCAAGAAGAGACCGAGGCAGTGCATGGTGAACTGCCGTTGGCGGGGCTCAATCTGTTTGACCGCGCGCGCATTCGCATCCGCGGCGAGCGCTTGGGTTTGGAGAGTGTCTCGTGCACGGGCGGTCGTTTGGTGTTCCAGGGAGTTGACGTGCCTAAGAACGTGGCTTTTGACCTCAAGAGCCGCTTGGGTGCTGTGAACTTCCCACGCTCGCGTAAGCTATCGGTGCCCTACAAAGCGGGTGCCGGTGCTGGCAGCGGTGTAGGCCGCGGCCTCGACGCAGGTGACGGCACAGGGCCGGTAGCTGCGGCGTTGCTGATACTCTCGCAGCTGGGTGCTTCGGGCGACGATGATTAGTGCCCGTGCGGTATGTGGACTGCGCAGCCGGCTAGTCGTGCAGTTAGTAAGCGGCGGTCTGCTAAAGCGCGTGCTACATGCGTGCACTGCGATGCCGAGCGTGCGCCACGGCGCTCTGCGAATGCCATATGAACTACTACGAGCATTTCGCACACTACGTTGCGTGACAACACGAACAGATAGGGAGCAAACATGCTGACCTTTGAGAACGATTACTCCTTTGGCGCGCACCCGGCGGTGCTGCAGGCGCTGGTAGATACCAATATGGAAGCCATGACTGGTTATGGTGAAGACGCGCACTGCCACCGCGCGCAGCAGCTTATCCGTGAGGCTTGTGAGGCGCCCGAGGCAGACGTGTTCTTTTTGGTGGGCGGCACGCAGACCAACGCGTGTGTGGTCGACATGCTGCTTGAGCCCTACGAGGGCGTGGTAGCTGCCGCGACGGGGCACGTTGCCTGCCACGAAGCGGGGGCTATTGAATTTGGCGGACACAAGGTGCTTACCGTACCTGAGCACGAAGGCAAGATGGACGCTGACGAACTTGAGCACTTCATCGACTTGTTCTATGCCGATGGCAACCATGAGCATATGGTGTTTCCGGGAGCGGCGTATATCTCGTTTCCCACGGAGTACGGAACGCTCTACACCCACGATGAGCTGCGGCGTTTGCACGAGGTCTGCCAGGCGCACGACATTCCTCTTTTTGTAGACGGTGCTCGCTTGGGCTATGCGCTTGCTGCTGATGAGTGCGACATTACCCTGCCTGAGCTTGCGCAGCTGTGCGATGTGTTCTACATCGGTGGCACCAAGGTGGGGGCATTATGCGGCGAGGCTGTGGTATTTCCCAAGGGTGATGCACCGGCGCATATAGTGCCGCGCATCAAACAACACGGGGCGCTTTTGGCTAAGGGGCGCCTGCTGGGCGTACAGTTTGAGGCGCTCTTTACCAACAACCTCTATCTCAAAATCAGTCGCAATGCGATTGAGATGGCGCATCGTCTGCGCGCACTTTTGCATGAGCGCGGTGCACGCTGGCATCTGGAGTCTCCTACCAACCAGCAGTTTATTATTTTGGAGAACGAGGAGTACGCGCGTCTGCGTGCGCAGGTGGCGCTGAGCTTTTGGGACACCTACGACGCTGACCACACCATCGTGCGCCTAGCGACCAGTTGGGCTACCACGCAAGACGATATCGACGCCTTGGCCGCTCTGTTGTAAGTGCGTGACGTAAGAATGCTGAGCAGCTCTGCGCGCCAAAGCATGGCACAATAACCTCGTTTGAAATGTAAATCCAACCGGACAAAGGAGCATGTATGACCGAATCTGCTGCACCGCGCGATGCCGCTGAGGCTGCCAACGCCGCCTTCGCTTCTGTTGAGGGCAAGGAGTTTCCGTCCGATATCTTTACAGCTCCGCAGCTCAAGTGGGGCATCATTGGCTGCGGCGTCATTGCCAACCAGATGGCACAGACGCTCGCTTTGGCTGGCCGCTCGCTCGCGGGCATCTACAATCGCACGCAGGCTAAAGCTGAGGCATTTGCCGAGCGCCACGGTGTGGAGCGCGTTTACGAGACGCTCGACGAGATGCTCGCTGACTCCGCAATCGATGCTGTCTATATCACCACGCCGCACAACACGCACATCACCTATCTGCGCGCGGCCCTCTCTGCGGGCAAGCACGTGCTGTGCGAAAAGGCCATCACGCTCAATTCCGAGGAGCTTGCTGAGGCGCGCGCGTTGGCAGACGAGCACGGCGTGCAGCTCATTGATGCCACGACCATCCTGCACATGCCGCTCTACCGCGCACTGATTCACCGCGCGGAGACGGACGAGTTTGGCCGCATGAATCTCGCGCAGATTAACTTTGGCAGCTTTAAGGAGTTTGACCCCGAGAACCGCTTCTACAATCCCAAGCTGGCGGGCGGCGCCATGCTCGACATTGGCGTCTATGCCCTCACCATGGCGCGTCTCTTTATGCTGAGCCAGCCTGAGGACGTGGTCTCCATCGCCAACGCCTGCAACACGGGTGTGGACGTGACTAGCGGAATTGTGATGCGCAACCCCGACATGCAGATGGCGGTAATCTCACTTTCGCTGCACTCCAAGCAGCCTAAGCGCGCCATGCTTTCGTTTGAAAAGTGCTACATCGAGGTTATGGAGTACCCGCGCGCCGACAAGGCAACCATCGTGTGGACCGAGACGGGCGAGCGCGAGGAGGTCCATGTGGGCGAGGAGGCATATGCCTTGGCCTACGAGGTGGCCGACCTGGAGCGTGCTGTGGCTGGTGACGCGGTGGAGGACGCAATGATCATCTTTGCCTCCGACGTGATGGACCTCATGACCCGCTTGCGCCGCGACTGGCGTATCTACTACCCCGAAGAGGCTGAGCTGGCAGCAGCTGCTGGCGTACGCGTAGCAGGGGAGTGGGCATAAAAAAGCATAAAAATGCAGCCTCATGCTCATGGCATTGAGGCTGCAGCACCAGCTTAGTTAGTGCATTGCGCTGTGGCACGTTTGAGATTGCTGCAGCGCAATTGCGTTTACCACCAGGTGAGCTGGGAGATGTTGTCGCGAATGTGATCGCAGCTCTTGTGGAAGCCAACAAGCTCCTCGTCGGAAAGGTCGAGTGTGTAGACCTGCTCGATGCCCTCGGCGCCAATCACGCACGGCAGCGAGGTGAAGATACCTTCCTCGCCATACTGGCCAGTCATAAGCGTGGAGGCAGAAAGCACGGCGTGCTCGTTGTGGAGCACGGCAGCGCAGACGCGTGCAGCAGAGCTTGCTACAGCGTACTCGGTGCAGCCCTTGCCAGAATAGGTGACATAGCCACCCTTGCGCGCGGCCTCCTCAACCACGGCGTGGTCAAAGTCGTACTGCTCGGGGTACTCAACGGCCAGCTCAGAGAGCTTCTTGCCCGCGATAGTGGCAGCCTTCCAAGCAGCAATCTGCGAGAAGCCGTGCTCGCCAATCATGTATGCGTCCACAGACTTGGGCGAGATGCCACAGACCTTGGAGACCTCGGAGTGCAGGCGCGCGGAGTCCAAGCCGCAGCCCGAGCCGATGATCTTTTTGGGGTCGTAGTTGGTGAGATGCCAGATGGTGGTGCATACAACGTCGCAGGGGTTGGCGATGGAGACCCAGATGCCATTGAAGCCAGCATCGACAATGCGGTTTGCAAACGAGCGTGCCGAGTCGGTGGTGCAGAACAGCTCGCCATCGCGGTTGCCTGCGGCCTTAGCCACGTTACCTGCGGCGTTAACGATGATGTCGCAGCCGGCAAGCTCCTCATAGCGGTCGCCCACGTTAACAATCTTGGTGTTATACGGCATAAACGTAAGCGCGTCGTGCAGGTCCTGGGCCTCAGAGGCAACCTTCTGTGCGTTGACATCGCACAGGTAAAGCTCGTCTACCAAGCCCTGAATGAGTAAGGTGTAGGCAACGTGTGCGCCTACGTGGCCCTGTCCCAATACGCCAATCTTACGTGCTGTTCCCATAGCAATGAGCCTTTCTAAAACGGGGATAATGCGCCCATTGTAGTCCTGTGGGGGAGCATCGCGCGCCGCTCAAAATATCGTTACAAAGCGCCGCGGCTTGCACCGTGTGACGCCTGCGTACGTGCGGGGTACAATAGGCAGCGTTGTTATGCTGTAAAGGAGCACCCGTCATGCCAATCAGAATTCCCGATGCGCTTCCCGCGACCGAAATCCTCGAGGGCGAGAACATCTTTGTCATGACGGAGTTTCGCGCGCTTCATCAGGATATTCGTCCACTGCGCGTGCTGATTTTGAACCTCATGCCCACCAAGGTGGCAACCGAGACGCAGATTATGCGCAAGCTCTCTAACACGCCGCTGCAAATTGAGGTTGACCTGCTGCGCACCAAGAGCCACGAGGCTTCGCATGTCTCTGCGGGGCATCTGGAGACGTTTTATCGTACGTTTGAGGATATTCAAGACGAGCATTACGACGGTCTGATTATTACGGGTGCGCCGGTTGAGCTGATGGAGTTTGAAGCGGTTGACTACTGGGACGAGCTCTGCCGCATCATGGATTGGTCGAGCACGCACGTACACTCTACGCTGCATATTTGTTGGGGTGCGCAGGCTGGCCTCTATTACCACTACGGCATTCCTAAGTATCGTCTGCCGGCCAAGGCGTCCGGCGTGTTTGAGCATCGCTTGGTAAAGCCTAAAAGCCCGCTTGTGCGCGGTTTGGATGATCGATTCTTTGCGGTGCATTCGCGCAATACCGAGGTGCGCGCTGAGGACGTAGAGGCGGTGGACGCGCTGGAGATTGTGGCCGTGTCTGACGAGGTGGGCCTCTACATTGTGAAGTCGACGGATAGCAGGCGTTTCTTTATCTTTGGCCACCCCGAGTATGATCGTGACACGCTCAAGCTTGAGTACGAGCGCGATTTGGGGCGGGGCATTAATCCGGAGGTTCCCGCTCATTACTTCCCGAATGATGACCCAACGCAGGAGCCGCGCAATGTGTGGCGTAGCCAGGCGCAGCTGCTCTACACCAACTGGCTGAACTATTACGTGTACCAGACCACGCCGTACGACCTGCAGCAGGTGGGCGCGTAGCAAGCAGAAGCGTTGTAACGCAGAGGTGGGCTGTTTTTAGTGAGAGACTAGGCGTCCTTGTATTACCTCTGAACATGGATTCGCGCGTTGTTTTGGCTGCTCATTGGGCTGCCTGAGCGCAGGTATGTGGTGCACTCTGGGTGAGTGGTTGGTGCTTTGGTGCTGCCTCTGATACGCAGATGTGTGCTGCTCTAGCTGTGAATTTGTGTGCTTGGCCTAGGCATGGTTGCCCTGGGGCTGCTTGGGCACAGAATGTGGAGTTCTGCGGCGAACGCTACGCGGTGATAATGCGCGGAAGTGCGAGGTCGTGCTTGTCTGTGGGTACGCGTGTAAGTTCTTGCTCGGTCGCCGCCACGCCAAGGATCACACAGTCCTGGCGGCAGGCGGGTAGATAACGGTCATAACATCCGCCTCCATAGCCAAGGCGCCGGCCGCAAGAGTCAAAGGCTAGCAGCGGCACTACTATCATGTCGATAGTGGTCGGATTGATGGCGGGGTAGGGCGCAAGTGCTGGGTCGGTTGGCTCATACGCGGAAAACGGTGCTGTTACAAACGGTGCACTACTCAGCAATTCTGCAGGTACCAAGCACATTTGCATGCGTTGGCCATCCATCTCGTTTGACAGCATAAGGGGAAGTGCAAGGCGACCGCCGTGGCTGAGCACATGCGCGGCGAATGCTCGAACGTCTATCTCACTTCCCATGGGCACGTAGCTTGCCACAACAGGATGCTCTTGGGGGAGGGCATTAAATACAGATTCGAGCTTATGGCAGATGGCTTGTGAAACCTGAGTGCGGCGAGCATCGCTTAAGGCGTCACGCCGAAGCCGTGCTTCCTTGCGCGCTTGGCGCTTCTCAGCCGCGATGGATATGACGTTTTGCTCGTTCATGGTGGAGTCCTAGCTTTGCGTCTCAGCCTGTTGGACCGACATAGTTTAAGCATAGGCAGAGTAAGCACACGATGCAAAGGTAGCCTGCTGGGCGGTGTTGCTTGAGCAGAGATGAAAAGAGCGCAATGCGGGGTGTGCCATGTGAAAGGCAGTCTGTACCTCTGGCGCTTGCCGTGCTGCAAAGACAACCCACGTCTCAAGTGGCTGCCGTGCTGTAAAGACAGCAGCAGACAAGGCAAAAACAACGCGGATACCACGCGCTGCCCGCTAATGACAAGTGCCATCTCGCCCTCCCTCAAAAGATTGCCGTAGGGCAACTATGACGGAGTTTTGAAGCTCTAAAGTTACCGTAGCCTACCTCGGGTTTCGAGAGTAGATTAAACGTTGTTCAACAACAGTGCGCCTGGCCGCTTAGACAAAAGGGAAGGCGCTGGATGGAAGGATTCCACCATGGTCAGTTTCTCCAAGACTCATACCCTGCTCGTTGCTGCTGGCGCTGTTGCAGGCGTTGTTGTGCCCAAGATTCTCGCTTCCGAGCCGGCTCACAAGCTTGCTGTTAACACTGTTGCCGCTGGTATGCGTGTTAAGTCTGGCTACGAGGACATCGTGGAGCAGGCTAAGGCTCAGGTTGACGACATTGTTTCTGAGGCCGAGTACCTGAACGCCAACGAGACCACCTGCTGCTGCGCAGAGGTTGTCGATGGCGGTGCCGCCGAGTAGGTTCGCGGCAAGCGTAATGTGCGTGTACAGCTGCGGCTGCCAAAGTGGCGCCGCAGCTGTCTCTATGTAGGCGGCCCGCATTCTGAGGCCGCCCTACCCAAGGAGTCCTAGATGAAGTTCACCATTGCCCATGAGGTTCCGGGTCGTGTCCGCGTGCAGCTTGCTGGTCGTGTGCCCGAGGCCGATATGGATGCGCTTAACCGCGTGCTGCTGGCAGACGGCGTGATTACCAAAGCAACCGTTTACCCGCGCATCGGTCAGCTTGCGGTGAGCTTTGATCCGGCTCGTCGCGAGGCAGCGCTTGCTGTGCTTGACGGCGTAAATGCTGAGGCTGTGGAGGCGGCTCGTCAGGATTGCTGCGCCATCATGGCTCCTCGTACGCACGGGCTTTTGCTCGATATCGCTACGCTGTTGGGTGGACATTTTGCACGCCGCTGGTTCTTACCGGCGCCGCTGCGCAGCATCTATGCCGTGTGGGCGTATCGCAGCTTCTTTGTGGCGGGCCTCAAGTCGCTGCTTAATGGGCGTCTGGATGTGCCGGTGCTCGATGCCTCAGCCATTGGCATCTCGTTCCTGAAGGGCGATTTTAAGACCGCGGGCGGCACCATGCTGCTCCTCAATTTGGGCGAGCTGCTCGAGGATTACACCCGTGCGCAGAGTCAGAATCAGCTCATCTATTCGCTGCTGGATGTGCCCGACTACGCGCAGCTTATCCCCTGCGGTGATGCGCAGGTGCGCGGTGCTGAGGAGCGCAGCGTAGCGGCTTCGAGCTTGCAGGCAGGCGACCTGATTGTAGTGCGCACGGGCATGCCGGTACCGGTGGATGGCACCGTGGAATGGGGCTGCGCGATGGTCAACCAGTCCTCGCTCACCGGCGAGCCGCTTGCTATTGAGCGCACTGTGGGTGACGACGTGTTTGCCGGTACGGCTGTAGAAGATGGCGAGGCGTATGTGCGCGTCAAAGCTGCAGCTACCGACACCAAGCTGCGCTCTATCGTGAGCTTGGTTGAGCAGTCTGAGGCTCTGAAGGCTGAGACGCTCAGCCGTCGTGAGCATCTGGCCGACGCTATCGTGCCTTGGAACTTTGCGCTGGCAGCCGGTGTGTGGCTGCGCACGCGTTCGCTTATTCGCACCAGTGCAGCGCTTATGGTTGATTACTCCTGCGCACTCAAACTCACCGGTGCCATTTCGGTGCTCACGGCTATGAGCCAAAGCGCGCGCGAGGGCTTTACGGTTAAGGGCTCCAAGCATTTTGAGGCCATGGCGCAGGCCGACACCATCGTGTTTGACAAGACGGGTACGCTCACCGCCGCCTCGCCCAAGGTGGCTGACGTGCTGTACTTTGATGGCTGGGATCGCACGCAGGTGCTGCGCTTCTCCGCCTGCTTAGAAGAGCACTTCCCACACCCCGTGGCACGTGCGGTGGTTAACGCTGCTGCTGAGGCTGGCTTGGAGCATCGCGAGCGTCATGCCGAGGTGGAGTACCTGGTTGCTCACGGCATTGCAAGCTCGCTCGATGGCAAGCGCTGTGTGATTGGCTCCGAGCATTTTGTGGCAGAGGACGAGGGTGTAAGCATCTCCGAAGAGGCGCACGCGCTGATTTCCGAGCGCCTCGATGGCCTCTCCAAGCTCTATCTTGCTGTGGATGGCGAGCTCAAGGGTGTTATTGGTATTGAGGATCCGCTGAAGCCCGGCGTGCCGGAGGCGCTGGCTGAGCTGCGCGCTTTGGGTTTTGAGCACATCGTGATGCTTACGGGTGACAACGCGAATGCTGCGTGCCGTATTGCTGCTGAGGCTGGTATTGACGAGTTCCGCGCTGATCTGTTGCCTGAGGATAAGCACGTGGTGGTGGAACGCATGCGTGCTGCTGGTCGCCGCGTGGTTATGGTGGGCGATGGTGTGAACGACTCGCCAGCGCTCTCTGCGGCAAACGTTGGCGTGGCCATGGGCTCGGGCACGGCCATTGCCAAGGAAGTGGCCGATATTACGCTGACCGATGGTGATTTGACTTCGCTTGTTACGCTGCGACGCCTGGCTATGGGACTCGAGGAGCGCATGGACGCATCGTTCCGCGAGGTTATTGGCCTGAACACCCTCTTGCTGGCAGGCGGCGTAGCTGGTGTAATTCCGCCGCAGGTGAGCTCTTTAATTCACAACGGGTCTACGGTCTTCCTAAGTGCTCGCAATGCTCGTGCCTACGATGTGGAACCTCGCGCACTGCCTGCTTATACGGGTGTGCACTAAGCCTTCTGTCCTGTTCTGACATATCGTCCAAAAGCCGGTTTATGTCTCTGTATCCCTCTGAAAGCTGGTCGTAAGAACGCTACGTTAACTAAGAAGGTCTTAGATTTTCCCCTTCGCTGTCCTCGACGCTTCGCGTCTGCGGAATCGCTCAGGGCAATAATCTAAGGCCTTCTTACTCGAAACGTTGACAGACCAAAAACGGTCTCAATAGGCTCTTGAATGCTGTATTAGAGCCATCACTACCTATAATATTCAAAATCTTGGTCTTAGACGCTTCTTTTATGCATATATGAACAGTAGGAACTCAATTCCAAGGAAACGACCGTACATTATTTGCGTTTGTCAGTCTATACAGCCCCATAAGAACTAGCCTACATAGCCGCAGTGTTTGAGTTTTAGGACATATTTACATATTCTGTTGATTAAAAGTAGTCAACTAGGACGCTGAGCGTTAAATAGTCTGTGCATTTGTCAGACAAACGCAAAATATGTACGGTCGTTTCTGCGTATGAGTGAAACAGAGTATACGTCTTGCATAAAACGGTCCGATATGAGCTTAAAGCTGCATAAAAGAGGCATCTCGACAAACATCTTAACTAAAATCGTTATAGGTTTACAGTGAAGCACTGAAAGTAAAAGACCGCCCAGGTCAAAGGCGAGTTTAACAAGTTGAGCAAAGTTGAGCAAGATAAACAAGGTTTAACAAGATTAGCAAGCGAAGCTGTTTCTTGCCCAGCTGTTACGAAAGCGATGTAAACCCAAGGTCGGCCAGCGTCGCCCCCGTGCCGCTGGCGTTGACAGCTCCGAGGAAACCCTTCTTTATCATCTTCGCAACCATTCCGGAGTTCGACTTGATCACAGAGCTGCCTGTTGTGTTCCCCGAGTTCTCGTAGTCGTCAAGCGTTATGTCCTTGTCGTATGTGTAGGAGGGCAGGTCGATTTTGCCCGACCCGGTTTCGCTGAGGGTCCGATTGAGCACCTTCCATTTAAACGATGCCGTCAGGTCGGCCACGGTGTTCCCGCGATGGACTGTGATGACCATGGAGCTCTCCAGGCCGATGGACGCCTTCTCACTAAGGTTCCCGGCGAGTGAACATTTGATGTCGCCGTTCGAAAAACCCTCAACGGTCCAGGTGGCGCCTCCCTCACTTGCTATATAGGCCCCGTTCGTGAGCAGATAGTCGAGAACGAGCTGGTAGCGGCAGTCGCTCATCTTCTCGCCGTTCTTACTCTCGTTCCCAATCGACTCATAGGCTTCGAGTGCCTCAGCGTAGGAGCCTTGCTCATAGAGCTTGTCTGCCTTTGCTTGGGGAGAAAAGATGGTGGCCGCGAGCGCGACCGCTGCGACGGCGATTGCGGCTGCCGCGCCGACAATGACTAGAAGTTTCTTGTTAACTCGTTTCTTTGCCGGCTCGACTTCATCTGCCATGACGTTCTCCCTCAATTGCTCTGCCATAGTCACTTGCGCTATCTGACGGTGATGGTCTTCTGCTGCCCGTCTACCTTGAGGTCAACGGT
>CAVJWJ010000055.1:9081-11521 GCA_963653375.1 Roseburia sp. CAG:303 | reverse complement strand
CTCAACACGTGCAGCAAGCTTCTGATAGCGCTCCTCGTGAGCCTTCTCTACCGCACCAACGCCACGGAACTTCTCGGCAATCTCAGTAAAGCCCTCAGCCTCTGCCGTCTTGGCAAAGTCCTCATACATCTCGGTCCACTCAAAGTTCTCGCCGGCAGCAGCGTCTTTGAGGTTGGTCAGCGTGTCGGGCACAGCACCGTCGTGCAGATACTTGAACCAAAGCTTGGCGTGCTCAGCCTCGTTGCCAGCCGTCTCGGTAAAGATATTCGAGATCTGTACGTAGCCGTCCTTTTTGGCCTTGGAGGCATAGTAGCGATACTTGGTGTGAGCCTGAGACTCACCGGCAAACGCAGCTTCCAAGTTCTTCTTTGTCTGGGAGTTCTCAAAATCCATGATGTAACCGTCCCTTCGTTTTGGTGTACCAGCAGCAGGCGTACTGCTCAGCTTATTGTAACTGATTCCTATTAGTAGAACCAGCCACAGCGAGCCTTTTATACCCGCTTTGCACCAGCCTACGCGATGTGCCAGGTCTCACCCTCACGCACACAGAAGCCCTCGTGCTCAAGGTCAGCCAGAATGCTCTGTACCAACGACATGTCTACCAGCACACGCCCTGCTGCCGTCTCGCATGCACAAAGCCCCTGGTACAGCGCTTCCTCCGAGCGCCCAGCGCTGCCTGCATCCAGCAGCTGACGCACTAGCTCTGCACGCTTCTGTCGGCGAGAACCCTCAAACTTGCTTTGGCGCGCATAAGAAGCAGAACGCCGAGACGGATTTGGAATAGTCTTTTTAAGCTGCGCACCGTAGTCGAGCATGGCGTAGTACCAGCTACGCGGTGTATCTAAAGCATCGAGTGGCGTGGCATAGGGCGAAACCTGAGCCTCAAGTCCCGCACTCGCTCCCGGCGCGGCGGGGCAGGTAGCCTCCACCAAAGGCACCAGCTCGCGGTCGGGCACCGCAGAAACCTCGGGAAAGAAATGGTGCAGCATCACCGTGCGTACGTTGGTCTCTAGATACACGCCCGGCAAATCAAAAGCAAAAGCGCGGATACCCTGCGCGGTAGCAGGACCAATCCCCGGCAGTGCACACAACTCGCGCGTCTCACGCGGAAACTCACCATCGCATGTGCGGATAAGTTCCTCAGCCGCCGCCTTGAGCGCCAAAGCGCGACGGTTGTAACCCATCCCCTGCCAGGCAGCCAAAACATCGGCAGTAGAAGCATTCGCAAGCGCGGCCACATCTGGAAAGCGCTCAAGCCACTGCGGCCAACGCTCCAACACGCGCGCCACCTGTGTCTGCTGCAACATGACCTCAGAGAGCCAAATACCATACGGGTCGCGCGTGCGACGCCACGGAAGGTCTCGATACAAACGAACCCCTTCCGCACGGACAAGCTGGCGAAAGGGGTCTGAAGTCATACGGTGCTCCTCATCAGGCGACGAGCGAGCAGGCAAACACTACCTCGTAAGGCTAGCGTCCGCAGCGGCACTCCTCGGCGCGCGAAACGTACTGGGCAAAAGCGGCACGATCGGCAAACTGAGAATCCACGGCGGGCGTATTGGTGCCCGTAACCACGTCTTCGAGCGTTACGGAATCCAAGTAGTTGCGCACGAGTTCCTGTGTGCCAATCCACAAGGGATGATAACAGCAGCCCTCCATGCGTGAACACGTGGCACCATCGGCCGTGCAGTCATTCATAGTCAAGGGGCCCTGAACAGCCTCCACCACCTGGCGAATCGTAACCTCAGAGGGCTTTACCTTGAGGCGCATGCCACCGTGAACGCCACGCAGGCTCTCCACAATGCCGGCCTTTACCAGCCCGTGCTGAATGGAACGCGCAAAGGAATAGGGCACATCAACCTCATCGGCTGCAGCCCTCACCGAGAGAAGGCTGTTTTCGCTCTGCGCCAAAATCGAAAGCATGCGCAGCGCGTAGTCCGTCTTCCTGGAGATGTCCATCTCTACCCCTTGCACGTCACAGGCGCTTAACGTTCCACGTAGGCACGAAACAACCCCGCGCCATACGGTCGAAATTATACGCCCACTGCACGCTAAATTGGTACGCTCACAGATGAACATGCCGCTAAGTGGTCAGGCTAAACACCTTGTACATTAATTTAATGCGTATGTGAAAGTACGAAACAACACCCCAAGCAGCAAACATTTTCAAGGTAATGCCTTTAATTATTAACCCATCACCTCATGCGGGTTTTACAAACGCAAAGCGGCATCATTTCGCATTTATGAAGAAACGATGAATGGTGTTCAGATATTTTTGCGCACATACGAGGCATACATACGAAAAAAGCCCCGTCCGAAGACGAGGCTTTTAACATTCGATGGCGGGAAGTACGGGGATCGAACCCGCGACCTCCGACGTGACAGGCCGGCGCTCTAACCAGCTGAGCTAACTCCCCATCGGCAGGCGTTGCTGCGAGAG
>CAVJWJ010000055.1:0-8429 GCA_963653375.1 Roseburia sp. CAG:303 | reverse complement strand
AGGAGCTCCACCGAAAGATGACTGTGCGTGTCAGAAATAATGTCGATGCGCTTGGCACCCGTCTGCGCAGCCATTAGAGGTTCAGCGCTTTCTTGAGCGGCACTACACGACGGCGCGAAACCGGAATGCGGTCCTCCACGCCTGTGACACCCAGCTGAATGGCACCCGAGGCAGCCGTCTCAACGTCTTCCACACACGCAAGGTTCACGATGTAGCGACGATGCACACGGAAGAAACCAAAGTCGCCCAGTTTAGACTCAAACTGTGCCAGCGAGGTGGTAGACAGATAGCGGTCGTCGTCGGTAAAGATGCACGAGTAGTCGTCCTTGGCCATGATGTAGCGAATCTGGTCGACAGGAATCAAAACCTTGCGGCCGCCCTTTTCTACCGGAATGCGCTCAACAGACGTCTTACTCTCCGCCACAGGCTTTACGCGCTGCAGCACCTTGCCAATAGCTTGGTCGAGGCGCGCCTCTTCAACAGGCTTCATCAGGTAGTCTACAGCGTCAACATCAAAGGCCTCTACAGCATGGTCGCTATAAGCCGTAACAAACACCACTGCAGGTGGGTTCTTTAGACGATGCAGCGCCTCGGCCAACTGCAAGCCAGAAGCGCCCGGCATAGAGATGTCCAAAAAGACAACGTCAACGCGGTTTTCCATCAGCATCTCGATGGCCGAGCGAACGCTCGAGGCCTCGGTAATGGAATCAATCTTGCCCGTCTGCTCAAGGAGAAAACGCAACTCAGAGCGTGCAGGAGCTTCGTCATCGACGATCATTGCACGTAGCATCAATAGAGTCCCTCCGTTTGGTTTCATTTGAAAAACTCGTTCAACATTCTACTCCTCTACCGAGGAGCTGGTCTGCAAATCTAGGTGTAAGACAACCGTAGTTCCCTTACCGGGAGCAGAAATAACTTGTGTACTGGAGAGGGGTCCATAAAATCTAAGGATGCGCTCGGCAATGTTATGCATAGCCACACCGGCGCCGCCGCCTTGCGGAGAGGCTGTGCTGGGAGCCTGCGCCTTGGCATCAAACAGGCGCTCAGCTGTTTGCTGGTCCATACCCACACCATCGTCAGTCACTTCTATGCGCACCATGTCCTTGCCGTCGGCATGCACGCCCACCGTGATATTGAGCGGGTCTTCGTCGCCCATGGCATGGCGCACGGCATTTTCTACCAGCGGCTGAATCACAAAGGCGGGCACGAGGGTTTCCTCGACCTCCTCGTCAATTTCCACGTGCTCAATAATGCGATCCTCGCCAAAACGCGCCTTCTCAAACGTAAGGTAACGCAAGGTTTGCTCCACCTCGCGCGTCACTGGAATAAGCGAACCCGAGTTGTCGAGCGTGGCGCGGTAGAACGAGGCAAACTCGCGCAGCAGCTCGCGTGCACGCAGAGGCTCGGTGCGAGTCAGCGCAGCAATGGTGTTCAGCGTATTAAACAGAAAGTGCGGGTTGATTTGCGCCTGCAGAGCGCGCACCTCGGCGCGGGCAGTCAACTCGCTTTGAAGCTCCAGCTCGTGGATAGCCAGCTGCGTAGAGATAAGCTCCGCAAAACCAGAGGCCAGGGCATACTGCGTACGGTTAACCTCGTGCGCATTGTGGTAGTAGAACTTGAGCGTACCCACGCTCTCGCCGCGCACCTTGAGCGGCGCAATAATGCCCGCAGGAATCTGGCGGTGATTCTGCGTCTCACTCTTTACGTCCACCACGCGCATGAACGACTGCGCGATGCCGTGTTCTAGCACGTAGTGCGTAGCAGGCGTATGAATGGGAGAACCAGCCGGAAAGTCGTCTGCAAGCTCGCCCGCACAAGCAAGAACACTGTGCTCGTCGGTAATGGCAATGGACATGGCGCGCGTCTCGTGTAGCAGGCGCAAGCAGATGGCCTCGGCAGCCTCGGGCGTCAGGCCATCTTTGATATCCTCAAGCATCTCAGAAGCACAGGAGAGCGTCTGCTCGGTGTACTGCGAGCGCAAAGCATCAGGATTGAGCGAGAGGTAAATAAAGACCATCAGGAAGGCGCAGAGCAAAAAGCAGGCAAGTACCGTGGCAATGGGCTCGATTCCCACCATGAGTGCACAGAGAAAGTAGACAATGAGTCCCGCCGCGCAAATTGCGGCGATAATGCGTACCTGCGGCATCATGTCCTTCTGGACAGGCGAGGTCTCCGTCGAGTTGTTAGAGGTCATCGTTCTCCTTGGTTGTGCCCGCAAACAGGGCGGCAAGCTCAGTATCGTTCCACAGCCCGTTCATAATAGCGGGCCAGAAACTCTGAAAGCGAACATAGTTGCTGGCGTTTTGCTGCGCGTAGGCCTGTGCGTCTGTAATGCCTGAAGTAGCAATGCGCAGGTAGGCTTGCTTTTCGCGCGTAAAAGCCGCGCGGGCAAGCGCCGTCTTACGCACACGCTCGTCGAGCTGGGAAGAAATCCACGGCCCCGGGTAGGGCATGAGCGACTCGGGCGAGACCGGGTTAAGGTCGTGCTGACGGTTTGCGTAGTCAACCTTGGCGCGCTCGTAGAACCAGCGGAACACATCCTGCATAAAACGCGGAGCTAGATGCTGATTTTCTGGCGGCAGATGACGCACAACCCACTGATTGTCAAACCACATCTCGTAGCCGTAAAGACGCATGCTAATGAGGTAGTCCAGGTCCTCACCGCGGGTAATCCAGGGGTCAAAAGCCACGTGCATGTAGGCGCGCGCATGCAAAGCCATGCAACCGCCACACACGTAGTTAGAGCGAGAGATGCGTGTACCTGCAAGTACCTTGCGCATCCAGCTGTTGAACTCAGGGCGCTTGGTCCACCACTTAGTAGTGGGGCCAGGCTCGCCTTCGTGCGCAAGCGGCGAGCCTGAACGGTCATAAAAGTAGCCGCTCTTAGCCAAGATAGGCAAACCTTGGCGGTTCTGCTGGCCAAGAGCGTAGAGTGCTTTCTCCATAAAGTCGGGGCCGAGCGCCAACTCGTCATCATCCATAAAGACAACGGCGTCACAAGCCATAATGGCTGCGCAGGCAAGACCCATATTGCGAATGGCGCCGTAGCCGCGCAGCGAGACGCCCTCGCCAATCGCATTGGGCGCAAGCTCGCCCACGCGCTCCATAATGCGCGAAGCCTCTGCGTTGGTTACCAGGCGACAGTCCAGCTCGGGATAGTCAGCCAGAATCTCGGTAACGCGGCGGCGTACCTCATCGGTCTGTGCCTGCGAAGACACCGCAAGTATCACGATAGGAGGCAGGTTTCGCACCTGCTTGAGTGAGCGCAGGCAGCGCGCAAGATCAGGCGCCTGCGAGGCAATGCTCGTTGTATGGTCGTATGCCCCTGGCGCCATTGTGGCGCCTTGCGTTCCCTCCCAATAGGTAGGGATCACGATAACGGGTTTCATGCTTGTCCCCCAAAGCCGCGCGCATACCTATTAAGGGTCGCGGCCTCAAGTGACCCGCATGCACAGCGTTGCCGCTTACTTACTGGTACCCAGCTGCGCCTCGTCCTGTGCAAAAAGCGGCGTTTTAGCCAGCGAACGAGAGAACGGATACCCCAGTACGTACATGATAACCGCTTCGCCCGCGCCTGTAGTCACAAGGCCAAACAGATACATGAGCAGCCAAGAGTTGTCGAGCGAGATGCTGGTAAACGGAATGGTGTAAAAGCCAATTCCCTTAAGCAGAATAGGCAGGTACGCAGGCACAATGAGGGCATTGGCAAGCACAGGACCAGCGAGTGCCAGCAGCGGACGGCGGCGCATCTTGTAGGTAAAGAGCGCACCCGCAAAGGTTGCGAGCGAGCCAAAGACCACGTCGAGCATACCCAGCATGCCCGTGCCAGAGATAACGATGTTCATCACGTTGGCGATGATGCAGCCAAGTGTCAGACCCGGGATAGCAGCTGGCGTAAAGAGCGCCAGTGCGCAGAGAGCCTCGCTCACACGGAACTGAATGGGGCCCCAAGCCAGGCTCCCCAAAAACAGCAGCGCAATCAGTGTGCACGCCGCATACGCAGCAGCAATCACACCCACGCGGGCAATGTAATTCGATTTCATGTTCTCAATCCACCTTCTAAACAACGGAGGGCTTTACTGCCACCAGCAAAGCCCTCCGTTCCAAGACAGATGAGAATGCGCCGTTACGCGGCGGATCCCGGCATCCTGGAGAGCTTTACTAGTAAGACGAAACCCACAATCAGAAGGATCCCGATGGAAAGCACTCCTAAAGAAGGATCCCCCGTGAGCGACGTCACAAGCGATACTAGCAGAGTTCCCAGCACGGAGGCGTAACGACCAAAAATGTCAAAGAAGCCATAGTACTCGTTGGACTTCTCTTTGGGGATGATTTTGCCAAAGTAGCTGCGCGAAAGCGCCTGAACGCCGCCCTGGAAGAGGCCCACCAAAATGGCCAGAATCCAAAACTCCACAGCCGTCTTAAGGAAAAACGCCGCAAACAAAACAATGCACATGTAGGCCACCACAGCCACGGTAATCATGCGCAAGGTGCCCACCTTGCCGGCGAGTTTTCCGTAAGCAATGGAGGACGGGAAGGCCACAAACTGCGTAACGAGCAGTGCGAGTACTAGCTGTGTTGAGTCGATACCCAGCGAGGAACCATAGCTGGTAGCCATGGAGATAACCGTGTGCACGCCGTCGATGTAGAAGAAGAACGCAATCATGTACACAAAGACAGCCTTGTTGTTCATGATGTCGCGGAAGGTCTTGCCCACGCCGCCAAAGGTGCGCGCCACAATGCGACCAACTGTGTCGTCGGCGCCGCGCTCGCGGCCATATTTTTGCTTATAGGTAGCAAGCAGGGGCACGGTAAAAATCAGCCACCAAGCACCCGTGATTACAAAAGACAGACGCGTGGCAAGCATGGTTGGAATACCAAAGTTGGGGCCTACCATAATGAGTGCCAGACAAATAATGAACGGCACAGTGGAGCCCACATAACCCCAGGCAAAACCAGAGCTCGAGACGTTGTCCATGCGCTCGTCGGTGGTGATGTCGGGCAGCATTGCATCGTAAAACGTCATGGACGAGTTAAGGCCAATGGTGCAGAGCACATAGATCACCAAGAAGGCCATGGCCGAAAGCGGAATGGCCTGTACAAAGCACAAAATGAGACCCGTAAAGAAGAAGCCGCAGAAGAACTTGACCTTGTTGCCGGCGTAGTCTGCCAGCGCGCCCAGCACGGGCATAAGCAGGGCAATGATGAGCGAGGCGATGGTCTGCGCGTAGCCCCAAGCAACCACAAGCTCCGAGGAAGAAGCGCCCGTATTAATGGCACTAAAGTAGATGGGGACAATCGAGGTATTAAGCAGCACGAGGGCCGAATTTCCCACGTCATACATAACCCAGTTGCGCTCGAGCTTGGTCAGCTTCACAGTAGCTCTCCTTTACATCGGGTGTCACATTGGGCGTCACGCCCCACCTGTGGAATATCTATCGTACGCTATGTTTGGTAAAGCTCGCGTTATGAATAGGGCAAAAGGGCGCAAGGCTAGGCCAGAAGGGGTGTTGGTAGTAGATGCCCTCCGTGAGTACGGACATGGCGAGGCGAGGCGCTATCGAGTAAAGCCGTAATGAAGGAGCCCTCGAAGCCAGACGAGTCGTTCAGCACGAGCACCCCATATGTGGCCTCGACCATGCGCGCGCAAATAGGAGCGCGCCTCAGCCAGAGCAAGGCGCGCTCCTTATCTGTTATTCCTCGCGGTCAAACTCCTCGTCAGCCGCAAGCAGACGGCCCGAGTAGTTCACGTGGCCTGTCACCTGTTCCATGTCGCCTGTCTCAATAAAACGGGAGACCGCAGTTGCATAGTCGTCGAGCGCACGGTCAAAGACCTCAGGGAAGCTCTCACTCGACTCAGTCTCAGTAAAGGGATGCGTCCAAGTTAGATGACCCAGGTTGCCCGTGCGTGCAGGAGGCACGTCTGTTACCTCGTGCGCCAGCGAGCTTAATAGCGAGTAGCGCCCGGTCAGGCTCTCCACCTTAGCAATGGCCTCAGTCTTGGCCGAACCAGCAGGCTCAATCAGGCGATACAGCAGCTGCATGTCGGCCACCGCGCCACCATACTCAGCTACGCCCACATCTAGGCCATATACGCTACGAGCCACAAAGCTCATAAGGGCGCCCGCTACCTTGTTAATGCGCTCGGTGGTTACAATCTCGCTCACTGGCGGATAGTCTGCCGTAGTAGCACCCTCGCGCTTGAGCTGAAGCATCAGCACATCAAGGTCACTCTCGATGACCGCGTGCACCTGACTACCAGCATTCTCAAGCTCGGGATCCATGTCGAGCACGCCAAACTGCTGCGCATATACAAAGGGATGCGCATTACGATCAAGCACATAATGCGAGAGTAGACCCAAGGTAAACGCGCGACCAAGACGGGCATCGTGCTTTTGCAGGTGGCTCACGCCATCGCGCAGTGTTGCAAACTGGCGAGACATCCTTGAGCGGTGCATTACTTGCGCCAGATGCATGCAGTCACGCATATGCGGCGTGCGCACGCGAAAGAAAAACGGATCGGGGCCTTGGTTGCCCAACAGGAAAGCGCAGCGCTCCTCGTCCGAAGTAATAACCCCCTCTGGAAGGCGCTCGACACTTTGCTCGCCAAACAGATGATGCGTAATAAGTGCAGGCATACATGCCCCTTTCAGCAGTGCGAGCGCATGGCCCGCACGTAGTTGGTGATTTTCCCATTATGCCCAGAACCTACGAGCACAAACGCCCAATGTCGTGTGCGGCATGCAGTAGCGCAAGGGCGTACAGGAGACGCAAACCATACTAGCTGGCCGCTGTCCTCGCGAGGAAGATTAGTGAGTAGGCAGTAGCCAAACGATGCCGGACTACAACTCAGCGATTGCCCGCGATGTTTCGCGGTCAACTCAAGTTAATTCACTCCGTTTGGCTACAGCAAAACCTGGCTTACCCCTCCCCCAACAGCGCAAAGAACGATAAGATAGGGAGCATACGTTTCTAAACCCTCTAGGGAGGTGCAGCGAAAATGAGCACGACGCCCCAATCGCCCTATGGCGCGCAGCCACAAGGTGAGCCTCATTTTCGTCGTGCCCCTACCTCCAGCTCCCAAAAGAGTGGGCTTTTCTCAGGCCGCAGTCGCAGTAACCGTGCAGAAACCAGCAGGTCAGGCGCGCGCTCGCAAGCACCACACAGCTCCGCGAACTCGTATGCGGGTAACTCCAGCAGCCCAGCTTCACGCCCAACAGTACGCTTAGCCGGCAGCAGCTCGCGTTACCAGTCCGACTATCGTCAAAGCTCCAGCGCAGGCTCGACAGGCAGCGACTCTTTCTCCTCTACCCATCAAGCTGCCTATCCCGGAGCATCAGAGCCCACGCATAGGCCGTTTGGTGCCCCCCGCGAGCCCATGCCGCAACTCCGCGGCAGTCGTAAACAGGCCTACTACGGGCATAATCGCAGCACTCGTAACTCCGTTATTGGACAACCACTACGCCGAGGCGGCTCACGTAGTGGCTCGAATCTCAACTTTTCTCGCGCGGGCATGTCACTCAACCGAGGCATGAGCCGGCGGAGAACCGTTGCCTACGATGGATCCATTCGTGTGCATCGCGTAGCTGCAGTATTTGCCACCATCCTGATTACGCTCGTCACATGGTTTGCCCAGGCCACTACTTCGGGAATTGTTCCTACGGCAGAAAGCTCGCTGCTCGACATGCAGATTATGGCGCTGCCCGACATTCCCATCTCTACGCCTATTTCTCAGTGGAAAAAGGGCGAGGCGCCTCACCTCTACCAGACCGACCCCATTTGGAGCACCAAAACCTACGCGGGTGGCACGATTCACGACAACGCGTGCGGCCCCACCGCACTCACCATGGCATATGTTTACATCACCGGTAAAACCGATATGACGCCACTTACCATGGCGCAATGGGCAGATGAGCACACCTACGCCCCCACCGGTGCCACCGAATGGTCGTTTATGACCGAGGGCGCGGCTTCCTTTGGATTGAGCTCCACGATGGTCAATAGCGACCGCGCCACGATTACATCTGCCCTTAAAGCTGGCAAGATTGTCATTTCACTCATGAACGAGGGTGACTTTACTAACAACGGTCACTTTATTGTGCTTACAGACATTGATGAGTACGGCAATGTAACGCTCAACGACCCGTTTAGCGGCACGCGCAGCGCTCATACCTGGAAGATTGGCACGATTTGTAGGCAGTCGACATACTCTTGGGTCTTCGAAACCAACTAAGGCCAGCCACAGCACCTCATCTTGCCGCTCAAGCCTTCGGGCGCCGCGCTTAAGGCGTGCGCCCTTGTCTTTCGGGGCAATCTGAGGCACTGTGGCTGGCCTAGTGATTTGTGCGCAACTTCCCTTTTCAAAAATGCTGGGGCTTATAGCCTTAAAGCCTCTATCAGGCTCGGTTTCCAATAGTCAGAAATCTCAA
>CAVJWJ010000054.1:6887-11534 GCA_963653375.1 Roseburia sp. CAG:303 | reverse complement strand
CGAACCCTACAGCTCTACAACGCGCTCACTACCGTCAATTTCGCAGAAACGAGCCTTCCCGTGCTCTACGGTAAAGAAGGCTAGGCGCCCGTCATGAGCACTTTCGTGAGCTTCACCCAAACCAACCATGTGCTTGTAGCCAGCTTCGCGCACAGCTTCGCTTACATGTGCATCGTCAGCGATGTTTGCCACGCCGCTGAGTACAATCCAGCACTCGCCGGGCTTCCAACCTGAAGCTTCAAACTTAGGGTGCGCCGTGAGCTCGCGCCACACATCTTTGTCGCGCGAAGTGCAAAACCAGAGCTTGTCGGCATCAGCCATAGCAAACGAAAAGGGACGCACGCGCGGCTGCGTGGGGTCATGCTCATCGATGGTGGCTAAAAACCACGCGGGGATGCGGTTAAGGAAAGAAACAATCTCGTCCATGGTGAATCCTTTCTGGGGCAACGTGCCCAACCATTACAAAACGACAATGACGGCAATTAAGGCAACTGCTAGGGCAACCATAAAGCCCGCAGCTACAGCATCGCCAGTGTTAAAGCGCAGTGGATGCAGACGCGTACGGCCTTGCTCGCCGTGATAGCAGCGCGCATCCATGGCAGCGGCGAGTGTTTCGGCATGGCGAAACACGCTCGCAAAAAGCGGGATGGATATGGAGGCTAAAAAGCGCAGGCTGCCAAGGGGGCCGCTTGCTACTTTGGCGCCTCGACTCACCTGAGCTTGATAGGTTTGGGAGAGTTCGGTTGCAAACTGCGGCATGAAACGCAGGGCAATACCTAGAATCATGCCCACCTCGTGCGCAGGAAAACCAATACGCGTAAGAGGCATGAGTAGCACTTCAACCGCTTGCGTAAGATCGAGTGTGGTGGTGGTCATGGTCACAAGGCTCATCCCACTCATCATGAGGAACATACGGCACGCGGTAAAGCCGGCGGTATAGAGGCTGCCCTCGCTAATCTGAATAATGCCCAGCTGAAAGAGCGTGCGACCACTCTGCTCGGTAAAGAGTGAAAGGATTGAGACGAGCGCCACGAGCACTAGAAGAGGGGCTACTGAACGTGCGGCATAGCGAGCTGGCACGTGCGAGGCTAGGTAGGCGATGAGAATGCCAGCTGCTAGTACGCCAAGGGCGGCAAATGTATGCGAAGCCAAAGCGAGGAACAAAAAGCCAAAGCCTGCGAGTAGCTTGGTGCGTGGATCGAGCTTATGCACAAAAGACGTGCCGGCATAGTAGCTGCCAAAAGAGAAGGCTTCCATTACGCGGCACCTCCTTGGGCAAGTGCGGCAAGACATGCTGCGAGCGACTCTGCTGTATAAAGACACTCTTGTGGCACGGGAATGCCGGCTTTACGCAGTTGCTCGGCCGCGCGCTGTGGTGCGGGCAGCCCCAGGCCTATGGCCTTGAGATTCTGCTCGCTGGTAAATACTTCGAGCGGTGTGCCGGTGGCAGCGATGGTGCCCTGATTCATCACGAGTACACGGTCGCAGTGCGCGGCAATGTCTTCCATGCTGTGCGAGACCATGACAATGGTGATTCCGCGCGCATGGAGACTGTCGATGAGCTGCAAAAACTCAGCACGGGCAGCAGGGTCGAGCCCGGCTACTGGCTCATCGAGTATAAGAATCTCTGGTCGCATGGCGAGCACGCCGGCAAAGGCACAGCAGCGTTGCTGTCCTCCCGAGAGTGCAAAAGGGCTTTTCTCGCCAACTTCGTCCGGATTAAGTCCTACAAGTAGTAGTGCTTCCTGCACGCGCTCATGTACTTCTTCGGACGAAAGTCCCAGGTTTTGCGGCCCAAAGGCAACGTCTTCATACACGGTATTGGCGAATAGCTGATGCTCGGGATACTGAAAGACCATGCCAACAATGGTTTTGGCCTCTTCGCTTACATGCTTCTCGGCCATATCCGCACCGCGTAAAAGTACGCGACCCTGTGTAGGGTGTACCAGACCATTCATATGCTGAATAATGGTCGACTTGCCTGAGCCGGTGTGTCCGGCAATGCCGAGCATCTCGCCTTCACGCACGTCAAACGTTACATCGCGCAGTGCCCATGCGGAGGTGGGGTCGTTACCCCAGGCAGCTGCTTGGGAGGTGGAGCGTGCCTTTTTGGACCGGCGTGCTCGCTCGCACGTGGACTTTTGGTAGCTGTAGCTCACGTGCTCAAATTGGATAAGAGCGCGGGAGCTGACATTGCTGGCGGCATGAGGGGAGTCTGCAGTTGCGCGCGTAGTTGTCGAGCCGGCTACACACTCTGTGTTAGGTCTGGCGGACGCGGCGTTGGGCTCCTTTTGAGATTTTGCTAGCTGATGTTGGCTCTCGGGTACAGGAGAGGTTGCCTCGTCTGTACGGGGATTTTTCTCTGCGGGCAGCGCGCCTTGCACTGCGCATGCTGCCTCGTGCAAAACGAGGTCTTCATCCACATGGGGAGTAACACTCAGTCCGCGCTGCCTAAGCGCGCTTGCAAACTGACAGGCAAAAGGCACTTCAAGATTCAACTTTGCCAACTCATCAGCGCGTGTGAGTACTTCTTCGGGCGTGCCTGCCAGGGCAATGCTCCCGTGGTCAAGAACCACCACGCGGTCTGCCAGCGCTGCTTCTTCCATAAAGTGAGTAATCATCACGATGGTCATACCCGCTTGATTGAGCGCATGACACACCTTGAGGAGTCCTGCGCGTCCACGCGGGTCAAGCATTGAGGAAGCCTCGTCCAAAACGAGCACACGGGGGTGCATAGCAAGCACGCCAGCGATGGCAACACGTTGTTTCTGCCCGCCTGAGAGGGCATGGGTTTCGTGCGTTTCAAAACCGGTAAGGCCAACATCTACCAAAGCTTCTTGTACGCGTTGAGCCAGCTCACCTGTCTCTACGCCAAGATTCTCTGGTCCAAATGCGATGTCGTTTTCTACCAGGGTGGCAACCAGTTGGTCGTCGGGGTTTTGAAACACCATGCCCACGCGCGAGCGCACATCGTAGATTAGCTGCTCATCGGCGGTGTCTAGACCATCTATCGTAACGGTGCCACTATCGGGCACAAGCAGGGCATTCAGGTGCTTGGCTAGGGTTGATTTTCCCGAGCCGTTACCGCCAAGGATGCAGAGAAACTCGCCATCTGCAATGTCCAACGTAACGTGCGAAAGGGTGGGCGTGGTGCCGTCGTAGGAAAACGAAACGTCCGTACAGCGGATCATTATCTGCCCTTTACCTGCTGCTTTTCTGGCGTAATGAGGTTTGAAATTGCCTTATATACAGCAAGCGTTAGTACGGAATTGAGGGCGGTTTTGATGAGGTTGAACGGAATAATCGCGGGCACAATCAGTGGCATGATGAAATCCATCGAGGGATACCAGAACCACACGCCAATAGTAAGGTTGGAGACCACAGAGGCTGCAGTAGCACAGATGATGCCCAGCACGAGTCCTGCAATGGCGCCGTGGAAGCTATGTGCCTTCTTGTAAACAAGAGCTGCGGGGATAACAAAAAACGCGGCGGCAACGATGTTCATAAGACCGCCTACCCAGTCACCCGTGGTGAGCGCATGAATAACTACGGCGAGTACGCCCACAGTGAGGCCCGAGACTGGCCCATAGGCAAAGCCGCAAACCATGGCTGGAACCAGCGAGGGGTCGTAGCTCAAAAATGGCGCCGCAGGCAGAATAGGAATCTGCACGTACATAAAGATGGCACTGATAGCGCACATAAGTGCCATGGTTACCAGCTGCTTGGTACCCCACTTATTCGTGTTTTGGAACTGGATATGCGTAGACTGCTCAGACATATAGCTCACCTGCCTCTTCCATCCGGACTTTAACCGTTGGCACCGGATTTCCACCGGATCAACCCTCGGACGAACCAACGTCCAAAGGGCTCGCGGGCTCATCGGTTACGGACGCCTTGTGCGCCGGCCGATTTACCGCCAGTGAGGAATTTCACCTCGCCCTGAAACAGCGACTGCATCGTAGCACCGCAGTTTTTGGCGTACAACCCCGCGGGGTTGGATTTTGGGCAACCGGTTATGCCTAAATGGAAGAGTGGCAGGTGAAGGCTCGGACGAGAGCGGGGAGAGGCGTGGCACCGCTCGGTGGTGTGGTGCTCAGAAGAGCGTTGTATCCCAGCCTTTACGCCGCGCTGCACGAAGCAATAACATCCACGCCAGTATTGCAAACGTTTTGGATTATCACGTCGCCCATGGTTATAGGAGCCGTGACTTCTACCTGGCGAATTGCCTCCATAGCCTCTGCTTGGCAAGAAAGAGGAATTGCCTCACGCGTGCGTACAGGTATGAGTGGCTCTTTGCTTTGAGCGCCGACAAGGCGTGCAGTTGAAGCAAGAACGCGCATGGGGCACGTTGCCTCCTGGCGTCCAAAGCGCTCGCCGCGCGGGCAGCTGTTGCCAGCCACACTAAGTACGGCGCCCGTGGTATCGAGGGTAACGGTAAGGTGGCACTCTGAGGGACAGACGGTGCAATAAAACGACTTCTCGGTCGTTGCGCTACGCATGGTTATCATCCTCCTCTACAACGCTGAGCTCAATGGAGTTTTGGGCTGCTGCAGCAAGCTTTGCGGGTAGGGGGAAGCTTTCCATAATGCTGGGAACAAACGAGCGCGGTTTGCCTTCGAGAGCGGTCTGTCCATCTATCGTGATACG
>CAVJWJ010000054.1:0-6568 GCA_963653375.1 Roseburia sp. CAG:303 | reverse complement strand
GAGAGCTCATTTTCTGGAATGAGGCCCACTGAGAGTAGGAGTGCATCACACGGGATGGTTCGCTCGGTTCCTAGAATGGGCGAGAGATTGTCGTCTACGCGCGAGACCTCTACAGCCTCCACACGGTTTTGGCCCACCACGCGAGTGACGGTAGTGGAGAGATGCAGGGGGATATTAAAATCCTCCAAGCAGTTTTTAATATTGCGATGCAGACCATTGGCGTAAGGCATGAGTTCGTAGACACCCTCGACCTCAAAACCTTCGAGCGCCAAGCGCCGAGCCATGATAAGGCCAATGTCGCCAGAGCCTAGGATTACAAAGCGGCTGCCCGGCTTGAGGTTCTCAATGTTGATATAGCGCTGCGCAAGACCTGCGGTAAAGACGCCTGCGGGGCGCGTGCCGGGAATTTTGATTTCTGAGCGCGTGCGTTCGCGGCAACCCATGGCAAGCACCACCGATCGTGCCGTGAGGGTGCGCATTCCGGCTTCGCTCATAAAGACAACAGAGCTGGTGTTTGTGTCCTCATCATGCACAATTGAAAGCACCATGGCGCCTAGGTAAACCGTAATGTTGGTTGCTTCAACGCGGTCAATAAAGCGCTGTGCATACTCAGGTCCGCAGAGTTCCTCTTTAAAGTACGTGAGGCCAAAGCCTGGGTGGATGCACTGGCGCAAAATGCCGCCTAACTGGGCGTTGCGTTCCACAATGGCTACGGAAGCGCCGGCTTCGTGCGCCTTGAGCGCAGCTCCCATTCCAGCAGGGCCACCGCCAATTACCACAACGTCGTACGTCATGTCGCTCATTTAATCACTGCCCTTCGCGGGACTAAGAACAACCTGCGACTCATAATTTTCCAGCAAAACCTCGGCTGACGCTATACCCAACCCGCGGGCTAACGTGGCATATTGCCGCGTTTTTATTTGAGGGAGGTACAGCCTTAGCCGCAGCCTCGTAAGTTCATACACTCACATTCAGGAGCTGTTAGCCAAGCAGCTTGTCGAGCGCCTCGGCAATGCCGTCCTCGTTGTTGCTTAGCGTGACCATCTGGGCCGCCGCTTTAGTCTCGTCCACGGCGTTGGCCATGGCAACACCGATGCCTGCCCATTTGAGCATGGAACAGTCGTTCTGGCCATCGCCGAACGCCACAACGTCTGTAGCCTCAATGCCAATCTTGGGCAGCGCGCCCTCGAGTGCGCGAGCTTTGTCGATGCCTGGTGCTGTGTCGATTATTACAAGGCTAGGTTCCGTACAAACGGTGCTAGCGGACAAGTTGGCTCTTAATGTTTCAAATCTGTGTCGAGGGGTGGGGGTTTGGGGCATTACATAAAAGAGTGCTATCCTTTCGAACTATTCGATAACACAGCATTACTCATGCGTTTTTATGCATGAACAACGCTAAAGTATGCAATTTGGGAGATGACCGTCGGAATGGCTATCAAGGTTGGCGTGGTAGGAGCGGCAGGCTACGCGGGAGTCGAGCTGGTGCGCCTGCTTATTGCACATCCCGATTTTGAGCTGGTGGCCATTACATCCAATGCCGATGCTGGCCAGAGTCTCGCCTCTGTCTATCCGGCTTTTGCGGGTGTCTCGGACCTTGCCTTTACCACGCACGATGATCCGGTTCTTACCACCTGTGATGCGGTTTTCCTCGCCGTGCCTCACACGGCTGCTTTGGCTGCTGTACCTGGTTTGCTTGCCGCGGGCGTTTCTGTCTTTGACCTTTCGGCTGATTATCGCCTCTCTGACCCTGCGATCTATGAGCAGTGGTATGCCACGAAGCACACGAGCCCTGAGCTTTTGGCTATGCGCACCTTTGGCCTGCCGGAGTTGTTTGCAGCAGAGCTTGCTGCCGCGGCTGAGTGTCATGCGGCAGGGGAGGCTACCCTGGTGGCTTGCGCTGGCTGCTATCCCACGGCTACTTCGTTGGGTGCGTATCCGGCCATTGATGCTGGCTGGCTGGCTCCGGGTGCCACGGTTATTGTGGACGCCATTTCCGGTGTAACGGGTGCTGGCAAGTCGGCCAACGCGCGCACGCACTTCTGTTCTGCAGAAGAAAACGTAGAGGCTTACGGTGTATGTAAGCATCGTCATACCCCAGAGATTGAGCAGATTTTGGGCCTGCCAGATCACGTGGTATTTACTCCGCACCTTGCTCCCCTTAAGCGCGGCTTGCTTTCCACGGTAAATATTCCGCTGGCTGAGGTGCCTGTTGCAGAACTTACCGACGAACTTGCGGTGGAGCGGTATCGCGAGTTTTATGCTGGCCGCCCCTTTGTGCGCGTGCTTGATGCTGGCCAGATGCCTAAGACTGCATCTGTTGCAGGTAGCAACGCGTGCCAGATTGGCCTTGCTGTTAATGCACACGCTGGCATGCTGGTGGTTACCTCGGCCATCGACAACCTGTGCAAGGGCGCCGCGGGCCAGGCAATTCAGTGCGCAAACGTGGTCTTTGGGCTGGATGAGCGACGAGGTCTACCTCTGATTGCCATGCCCGTCTAGGCCATTGTTCGCCGCCCCGGGCATCGCTACACTGGTACGCATTCATTGCCTTTTGTGGGGAGTTCTCTTTTGATAGACATCGATTCGTTTGATTCGCGCCTGCGCGCTGTGCCTGATGGCGGCGTGACGAGCGCTGCCGGTTTTAACGCTGCAGGTATCCACGCTGGTTTTCGCAAGAACCCGGAGCGCCTGGACTTTGCCATGCTTGTGGCTGACGAGCCTGCTTCTGCTGCTGGCATGTTTACTACCAACCGCTTTTGCGCCGCTCCCGTGCAGGTGAGCCGCGAGCTGTTGGGTGGACGCAAGCAGGGCTATGGCACGGCACGTGCGGTGCTTATTAACTCGGGCAACGCCAACGCAGCCACCGGCGAGCCTGGCGTGCAGCTTGTGCATCAGACCTGCGAGATCGCCTCTCAGGTATTGGGGTGCGAGCCAGCGCAGGTGCTTGTTGCGTCTACGGGTGTAATTGGCCAGCAGCTGGGTGTTGAGTGCTTTGAGACTGGTATTCCACAGGCTGTGGAGGAGCTTTCCCGCGAGGGAGGCGCAGCTGCAGCGCGGGCCATTATGACTACAGATACCCACCCCAAGGAATACGCCGTTTCTTACGAGAGCTCGGCCGAGGGCTACGTGGGCTGCCACTTTACGGTGGGCGGCATGTGCAAGGGCTCGGGCATGATCATGCCGAACATGGCCACCATGATTGCCGTTATTACTACCGATGCTCCCGTGGCGCCTAAGACCTTGCACGAACTGCTGAGTTCCTGCGTAAACGTTACCTTTAACAAGGTGACAGTGGATTCGGACACATCTACTAACGATACCTGCCTTCTGTTTGCCTCGGGCGCAGCTGCTGAGGGTGCACCTGTTATTGAGCCTGGTACCGATGCATATGAGGAGCTCCGCTATGCCTTGCACGAGGTGTGCGAGAGCCTGGCTCGCGGCATTGCGGCTGACGGCGAGGGTGCTTCGCGCTTGGTGACCGTTAATGTGACGGGTGCTGCAAACGATACGGATGCCGATACTGCCGCCCGTGCCGTAGCAAACTCTCCGCTGGTAAAGACTGCCATTGCGGGACACGACTGCAACTGGGGGCGCATCGCCATGGCGCTCGGCAAGTGCGGCGTGGCCTTTGACCAGCAAAATGTCTCTATCGACATCATGGATATTCCGGTGTGCCGTGCTGGCCTAACCGTTTCTTTTGACGAGGACGAGGCGCTGCGACGATTCGAGGCACCCGAGATTGTTATCTCGGCAGACCTGGGCGCGGGAGAGGCTTCCACCACGGTCTGGACGTGCGACCTTACTCACGAGTATGTCTCCATTAATGGCGACTACCGCACTTAGTCTCCCGCACGGCATAACGAATTGCGCCTCACTGATGCTGGGGCGCTCACTCACGTGAGGATACAACTATGAAATACGCACGCGATGCACAGCAGTCGTTGCTGAACGAGCAAACCGCGCAGGTGCTGTTTGAGACGCTACCGTGGATTAAAAACCTGACAGGCAAGACCGTTGTTATTAAGTATGGCGGCGCTGCCATGGTGGACGCCAAGCTGCGCGAAGACGTGATGAGCGACATCGTGCTGCTCAAGATTATGGGCATGCGTCCGGTGATTGTGCACGGTGGCGGCAAGGCTATTAACGAGGCGCTTTCGCACTACGACCTGCCGGTTGAGTTTAAAAACGGCCAGCGTGTGACCACGCCCGAGACCATGGACATTGTGCGCGAGGTGCTTGGCGGCCGCGTGAACCAGGAGCTTGTGGCAGCTATCAACCAGCACGGCAACCTGGCGGTGGGCGTTTCTGGCTCCGATGCGGGCACCATTGTGGCCTCGCAGCTTGACTCCGATCTAGGCCGCGTGGGCAAGGTTGAGAGCGTGAACATCGAGTACATCGAGCGCTTGATTCAGGGTGACTTTATCCCTGTTATTGCAACGGTTGCCCAGGGTACCGATGGTGGCTTCTACAACATTAATGCTGACATTGCTGCAGGTAGCATTGCCGCGGCGCTGCGTGCACACAAGGTGATTTTCCTTACCGATGTGGACGGCCTGTACGAGGACTTCTCTGACAAGGGTTCGCTCATCTCGAACCTCACCATGGAGGAGTGCCAGAAGATGCTCGATGCTGGCGAGGTTGACAAAGGCATGATTCCTAAGCTGGGGGCCTGTATTGAGGCTCTGCAGGCAGGTGTGTTCCGCGCGCATATCATCAACGGCACCACGCCGCATTCGCTGCTGCTCGAACTGCTTACCGATGCTGGCGTGGGTACCGTGCTGCACTCCAACGAGACGAGCTATGAGTACGATACGCACCCGCATCCGCTTTCGACGTTTGCGGCGCGCCTCTTTGAGAACCTCGATGAGGTTGCCAAGCTCCAGTCTTTGTCCTAGTTGCCGCGCGCAGATTTATTTGAAAGGTTTCCCCGCATGTCTTTGACTACTCAGAAAACCCTTGAATCCGATTATGTAATGCATACGTTTGGCCGCTCTCAGGTTGAGTTTGTGGGTGGCCACGGCATGACGCTCGTGGGCGACGACGGCCGCGAGTATCTCGATTTCCTGGCTGGTATTGGTGTGTGCTGCTTGGGCCACGGAGCTCCTGCTGTGGTGGATGCTGTTTCTGTTCAGGTCTCTGCTCTGACGCACGTTTCCAATTATTTCTACATCGAGCACCGTGGTCAGGTTGCAGCGCTGCTTTCGCGCTTGGCTAATGATGACATGGCTGGTGCTCAAAAAATTGTGGACGCGATTGATGCTGGCGACGACGAGGCTCTGTTGGCTACTACAGCACCTCAGCCGGGTGAGCAGGTGTGGCAGGCGTTCTTCGCTAACTCTGGCGCCGAGGCCAACGAAGGCTCGATGAAGCTTGCACGTCTGTACGCCAAGCGTGCGGGCAATGGTGGTAATACTATTGTGGCCTTGCGTGGAGGTTTCCACGGCCGCACGCTCGAGACCATTGCTGCTACCATGCAGGATTGGCTGCAGGACAGTTTTAAGCCTCTACCTGGTGGTTTTGTGGCTTGCGACCCCAATGATGTTGACCAGCTAAAGCAGATTTTTGACCAGCTTGGTAGCGAGATTTGTGCCGTTATGCTCGAGCCTATTCAGGGTGAATCGGGCGTGCATCCGTTGACGCAGGAGTTTATGGAAGCTGCGCGCGACCTGGCTCATGCCCACGGCGCACTGCTTATTGCGGACGAAGTGCAGACCGGCATCTTCCGTTCGGGTAAGCCCTTTGCTTTCCAAACGGTGGGTGTTGAGCCCGACATTATGAGCCTTGCCAAGGGCATTGCTGGTGGCGTTCCGATGGGCGCCTTTGTGGCCAAGCGTGAGATTGCCGAGGTGTTCCGTCCGGGCGACCATGGTTCAACTTTTGGCGGAAGCAACCTGGCTGTTGCTGCGGCTGAAAGCGTTCTTTGCGAGCTGGTGCGCGGCCAGTACGATGCTCATGCAGCAAAGGTTGGCGCGTGTTTCCGGGAGGCGCTTGCTAAGGTGCCGCATGTGACTGAGGTACGCGGAAGTGGCCTTATGGTTGGCTGTGACCTGGACGACACAGTAACCGATGCTCATGACGTGGTAGCTGCAGCTCTGGAGGCTGGCTTTGTGATTAACGCCACGGGTGCTCATACGCTGCGCTTCTTGCCGCCGCTTATCTGCACCGAAGCTGATGTGGGCGCTCTGGTGGCAGCGCTTGCAGAGATTCTGGGGTAGTCGCTCTTACTTTCACGTGTGTAACGGGTGTTAGCGGTTCAAAGCTGGCACCCGTTTTTGCATTAGATAGACGGATTATAGGGTTTTGATTAATAAAAAATCGATATTATGAAGCAGTTTTGCAACTTAGCGAGTAGACCGTCGTTTTAGCTGGTATTTACCTGGCATTTTGGTTTAAAAATGAGTGTCTACTCAGAGAACGACGATACTGCTTCATAATATCGTGTTTCTGTTTTCCAGATCTGTATTTTGGCGGGTTCAAATCCCATCGTTGAATCCCATGGAAGGGGCTCAAACCAAAAACGGCTCCATTGCTGGAGCCGTTTTAAAGCCGATGGTGGGCGATGAGGGAT
>CAVJWJ010000053.1:0-11543 GCA_963653375.1 Roseburia sp. CAG:303 | reverse complement strand
GCAGCATCCTGCGTGCCCGCCTCAAACTTCTCGGGAACCGGAGCCCAAACGGCGTCTTGCTCGGTTACGGAGTCTATCATCTCACCACCCGTGAGCATGGGCGGCATTTGCTCCAGGAGTTCGTGGCGTCCCCATAGCACGCCAATGCCCATGGGGCCAAGCGCCTTGTGGGCAGAGAACACTAAGAAGTCTGCACCGAGTTTGCGCACGTCAACAGGTAGATGGGGAACAGACTGAGCGCCGTCGACTACCAAGTACGCACCATTGGCATGTGCGGCGGCAGCGAGCTTCTCGATGGGATTTTGAACACCAAGGACATTTGAGACATGGGTTGCCGCAACAATTTTGGTTGCAGAACTAATCTTGGCGGCAATTTCTGCGTCCTCAAGCACGCCTTCTTGATTGGGATATAGGTAGACCAGCTTGGCGCCAACCGCATGGCATGCTTGCTGCCAAGGAATCAAATTGGAGTGGTGTTCCATGATGGTGATGGCAACTTCATCGCCTGGCTCAAGTACCGTGGGCGCAAAAGACTTGGCAATCAGGTTGAGTGACTCGCTTGCATTGCGCGTAAACACAATGTCTTGTGTGCAGGGGCGGCCCTTTTCGTCTACAGCGCCAATGAGGGTAGCTATCTGCTTGCGAACAGTCTGGATGGCTTCGGTGGCTTCAATAGAAAGTGAATACAGCCCGCGCAGGGGGTTGGCATTCATGGTCTCATAGAAGTGACGTTGGGCATCCAACACAACCTGAGGGCGCTGGGCAGTTGCGGCGCTATCAAGAAACGAAAGCTGGGGGTTGTTTGCCAACAGCGGGAAATCCGCCTCATAGGGATCGGCAGTAATATCGATAGCCATCTAGGCAAGCTCCTCTTCAAAATCGGCAACCAGCTGATTGCCCAGGCGCACAACACCTGCGCGCACGTGCTCGTCGGGGGCGGAGAGCACAGCATCTTCGAGCTTGGCACGAATGAACAGGTTCTCCGCAGCCTCTTGGTCAAGACCGCGACAGGCGAGGTAGAACAGCTGCTCGTCGCGTACGTGTCCGATGGTGGCACCGTGGTTGCCTGCTACGTCATCTTCGTCGCACAGAATTACCGGCACCGTCTTGTTGTCTACGCCGTGGTTGGCCAAAAGCACCGTTTCACGCTCGCTGCCCTCGGAACCCTTGCAGCCATGTACCAGGTCAATGGTGCCACGCAGAACCTTTTTGGAGTTGCCAGTGAGTACGCCGTTTGCGTCCATGTTTGATTCGGTCTTGCGGCCCAGGTGGCGCAGGGAGTAATTAAAATCGCGCTTCTGCTCGCGTGCGCCCAGGTAATCGGTGTCTACGGTCATCTTGGAGGTGTCGCCGTAGAGCTCGCCAGCAAGGCCAGTAAAGGAAGCACCTGCACCTAAGACCGTGTGCTGAACGTTTACGCGGGCGCCTTCGTCCAGCAGGAACGTGGAGTTATCAAGCGCGATCCAGCTGTCGTCGAGCGTCTGTACGCAGGTTACCTCAATGTGTGCGTACTCGTCGGCAATCACGGAGAGCAGGGTGCCGGCAACACCGGTACCTGCGGCGGGGGAGTCGAGTGCGATGGTGAGGTTAAGCTCTGTGTGTACGCTGGCGACAACTTGCACGTCAGCCACGGCAGCACAACCATCGGCGCCGTTAATATGCACGGTCGCGTTTGCTTTGCTATAGGCTGGCACGGTGAGCACGATAGGCTCGCCAGCAACCTGTTTAAGGTAGGCGGTGGCGTCTTCTCCCATACCGTGAGCGAAGGAAGTTGCAGGGCCACACTCTTCTTCCAGATGTACGGCGTGCTGCTGATAGGTGGAAAGAGCGGGAACATCAAGCGCTTCATCCTCATTGGCAAGGCGAGCCTGATCAGCGCTGTCTCCCGGGGCGGAGGTGCGGCGCTGAGGATAGCGTGCGTCTGTAGCGGCAAGAGCTGCCTCAAAGTCGGCGGGGGTGCCCAGGATGCCTTCTGCACCAATAACTTCAATGGCCTCAGCGGGTGCTAAGGCAAGCTGCTCCGGCAGTTCAACGCTGGTCGCATTCATGCGTAGCCAACCCCAGGTAGGAGCAGGCATGGCGTTAACGTTTGTAAGGGCGCGTGTTTCCATTTAGCCAATCGCCCCTTCCATCTCAAGCTTAATCAGGTTGTTCATCTCCACGGCGTACTCCAGCGGGAGCTCCTTAGAGACAGGGTTTGCAAAGCCATTCACAATCATGGTGCGCGCTTCTTCTTCAGAGATGCCGCGGCTCATGAGGTAGAAGACCTTATCGTCACCAATACGGCCAATGGTTGCCTCGTGGCCAATGTCCACGTTTTTGGCGCGAATATCCATGGCGGGGATGGTGTCTGAGCGGCTTTCGTCGTCCAACATGAGCGACTGGCACGAGACGCTTGCGCGCGAACCTTCGGCCTTAGGCGTAGCTACAATGCTCGAACGGAAGGTCTGTACACCGCCACTCTTAGAAATACCCTTGGTCTCAACACTTGCGGTGGTCTCTGGTGCGTTGAGTACTACCTTGCAACCGGTGTCGAGGTTCTGGCCGGCGCCCGCAAAGGTGATGCCGGTAAAGCTTGAGCGCGCACGGCGGCCCGAAAGCACGCTCATGGGGTAGAGATAACCCACATGGCTACCAAAGGAGCCAGAAATCCACTCAATCTCGCCCTCTTCGTCCACGCGAGCGCGCTTGGTGTTGAGGTTGTACATGTTCTTCGACCAGTTCTCGATGGTCGAGTAACGCAGGTGTGCACGCTTGCCTACAAAGAGCTCAACGGCGCCTGCATGGAGATTCGCCACGTTGTACTTAGGTGCGGAACAACCCTCAATAAAGTGCAGGTCAGCGTCGTCTTCCACAATGATAAGCGTGTGCTCAAACTGGCCAGCACCCTTGGCGTTTAGGCGGAAGTAGCTCTGCAGAGGGAAGTCGAGTTTGGTGCCTTTAGGCACGTAGACAAACGAACCGCCACTCCATACAGCACCATGCAGGGCTGCAAACTTGTGATCCGTGGGCGGGATGAGTGTCATAAACTTCTCGTGAATGAGTGGCTCCCAGCGCGGGTCGTGCAGAGCTTCCTCAATGCCCGAGTAGACAATGCCCATCTTGCTCGCGGTGTCCTGCATATTGTGATACACAAGCTCGGAGTCGTACTGTGCACCTACGCCAGCCAGATAGCTGCGCTCCGCTTCGGGGATACCCAAGCGCTCAAAGGTGTTCTTGATGTCGTCCGGCACGCTTTCCCAGTCGGCCTTCTGGTCGGTATTGGGCTTTACGTAGGTGACGATGTTATCCATGTCCAAGCCATCGATGGAAGGACCCCACGTAGGATTGGGAAAGCGCAGGTAGGTCTCCAGCGATTTGAGGCGGAACTCGAGCATCCAGGCAGGTTCGTCCTTTTTGGCGCTAATCTCGCGCACAATTTCGGGAGTCAGGCCGGCTTCAAGGCGTTCAAAGCCCTCTTCACCGTAGGTAAAGTCGTAGAGGCTGCGGTCGATGTCCGCTACCTCAGTGTGTGTTTTGGTCACAGCTGCCCCCTTACGCTGTCTGAGCTGCGTACTCGCGCTCAAACGACTCAAAGCCGTTGGCGTCGATCCAGGGGATAAGAGAGGCGTCGTCCTCGCGCACAATACGGCCCTTAACCATCACGTGTACGCGATCAACGTCCAGGTGCTCAAGGATGCGTGTGTTGTGCGTGATGATAATCATCGAGCCGTCGCAGTTTTTGCGGTAGGCGTCCATGCCGTGGCTCACTACGCCCAGGGCGTCAACGTCAAGACCCGAGTCGGTCTCATCGAGGATGGCGAGTTTAGGCTGCAAAAGCAGCAACTGTAGCATTTCGACCTTCTTCTTCTCGCCACCAGAGAAGCCCACACCCAGCTCACGGTTAAGGTAGGCCGTGTCCATATCAAGCTCGGCTGCGAGTTCCTTTACGCGGCGGCGAAACTCCTTACCCTTCATCTCAAGACCGGGGCGGCCAGCAATGCTGGCGCGCAAAAAGCTCGACAAGGGCACGCCGGGAATCTCGACTGGCGCCTGAAAGGAGAGGAAGAGTCCCGCGCGGGAGCGCTTGTCGCAGGAGAGCTCGGTGATGTCTTGGCCGTCAAATACGATGGAACCCTCGTTTACCGTGTAGACGGGGTCACCCATAATCAGGTGACCAAGGGTCGACTTGCCAGCGCCGTTAGGACCCATAAGTACGTGCGTCTCGCCGGGCTTAACGTCCAGGTCTACCTGGTGAAGAATGGTCTTTTCGTCGACCGAAGCGGTCAGGTTGCTCACGTGCAGAAGTGCCGATTCGCTCATCGCTCGCGTCCTCTCTTGCGGGGTCCGGTGTAAAACCTAGGAATTCTCTCGGATTAACGATATGATGATACCGTTTTAAGTCAAGGATTAATCCGACTAATCCACTAAGATTAAAGCCGGTGCGCAGAAAGTACAGCTTATCTGCCACATGCTCAAGACGAGGGAGGTCGCATGCTCATTTCTTCTAAGGGACGCTATGCGCTGCGCCTCATGATTTACATTGCGGCTTTTGGTGACGACGAAGGCAAAATTGCTCTGCGTGAGGTGGCTGAGCGCGAGAGTATTTCGCTCAAGTACTTGGAACAGCTGGTTCGTCCGCTTATGAATGCAGGCCTGCTTAAGAGCGTGCGCGGCAAGGGTGGCGGCTACATGCTGGCTAAGCCTGCCGAGGAGATTCGCGCAGGTGATGTTTTGCGTGCGGCTGAAGGTTCTACCGCTACGGTGGCATGCGAGGGGCTTGAGGGTTCCTGTGGCCGTGCCGAGCTGTGCTCTACGGTTAAGTTTTGGACGGGCCTTGAGGCAGCGGTTGATACTTACGTAGACGGCGTGACACTGGCTGAGCTTGCTGCCGTGCCCGAGATTCACCTGGACGCGGACCTTTCTGAGTTGGATGGTTGCAATAGCAAGTAACGCTGTGAATTGAGCTTCTGCTTTGGGTATGTACAGATTGACATACTTCTGGCAGGGAGTTTGGGTTCGGTCAGGCAAAGTTAAGTAGCGGGCTGATAACCGACGGCGTAATCGAAAATTTTGGCTGACAGATTTCGACAAGCGAATAGGGATTAGCGCTGCTAAACGGCGCTAAATTTGCGGCGTCCAGCGTTCTCGCACCAGAGCCTTTGTGTCTATAACCGTAGCCTGTGCGATAATGGCAGCGTCTTTGCATCTTTTGGAGGGGTTGCTATGGCCGGTTTTGTTCTTTCCTGCGAGTCTACCGCCGATCGCAGTGCTGCATTTTTTGCCGAGCGCGACATTCGCTACATCTGCTTTCACTACGAGCTTGATGGACAGACGTTCGAGGACGACCTCTATCAGTCCATTGCCCCCGAGGCGTTCTTTAAGAGCATTGCCGATGGCGCGCAGCCCAAAACATCGCAGGTAGGTACCGGTGAGTATGTTGAGTTTTGGGAGCCTATGCTCCAGGCGGGGCAAGACGTGCTGCATCTCTCACTTTCGTCAGGTATCTCTGGCACCTACAATTCTGCTTGTCTAGCTGCAGAAACATTGAGTGCAAAGTATCCCGAGCGTCGCGTGCGTGTGATTGACTCGCTGGCGGCGTCTGCGGGCTACGGTTTGCTGATGGAGTATCTGGCTGACTTGCGTGACATGGGCGCCACGCTTGATGAGGCTGCTATCTGGGCCGAAGAGCATAAGCTCAACATGCATCACTGGTTCTTCTCCACAGATCTTACGAGCTATAAGCGCGGCGGCCGCATTTCTGCCACGAGCGCTCTGATTGGCACGGCACTCAAGATTTGCCCGCTTATGAATGTGAACTACCAGGGTCACCTGATTCCGCGCGAGAAAATTCGCACTAAGAAGCGTGCTATTGCAGAGATGGTTAAGACCTGCATGAAGCACATTGAGGGCGGAGCCGCCTACACCGGTAAAGTGTGCATGTCTCAGTCTGCCTGCCGTGCAGATGCTCAGGCTGTGGCTGATGCGCTGGTGGAGCAAATGCCGCAGCTGGTGGGCAAGATTAGCATCAACGATATTGGCACTGTGATTGGTTCTCACACCGGTCCCGGTACTGTGGCACTCTTCTTTATGGGCGACAAACGCGTGGACTAGTTGCCTGTTTGAAAACCGTGTGTGTCAGATTGGAATCCTCGTGCCCGATATTCAAAAGACATATCGTGAGATTGCGAAGTTCGCCCAGGATTTTGGTGCTGAACGTGTTGTACTCTTTGGGTCGCGTGCTCGAGGGAATAATCTGCCTAAAAGTGATATTGATCTTGCAGTGCAGGGCTGCTCACATTTTTTTGAGCTGGAAGACGCCCTGAAAAACAACCTTTGGACGCTCCTTGACGTGGATGTTGTTAACTTGGACGCCGATGTTTCGGATGAACTGCGTTGTGAGATAGACCGGGATGGAGTTGTGCTCTATGAAAAAGTATGAGAACTATGTTCAGGCACTTGCTGTTCTTCAACAGGCTCCTAAGCAGGATCTTTCTAATGAGTACATTCAGAGCGGGGTAATCAGTAAATTCTCTTTACAGTTTGAGCTTGGATGGAAGCTACTTAAAGCTCTGCTCGCTTACGAAGGCGATACGCTTGCGGCGTCGGGTTCTCCGCGCGACATTATTAAGGCTGCTTATCGGTATTACAACTTTATTGATGAGGACACCTGGCTTTGCATGCTGCGGGACCGTAATCAGATTGCCCATATCTACGATGGTCCTAGAGTTGAAGAGCTTGTTGCTTCAATTATTCAACGTTACCTTCCTGAGTTCGAAAATCTTAAAGAGCAGCTTGATGCTCGTTATGGTGAGTTGCTCCTTGTGTCTGATAATGAGCTATAACACTGTGCTTGACAGTCGTCTTATGCCTCCTGAACATCGCACTTTGAAGGGCGCCCAGGCCGCACAGGAGCGTTGAATCTGTCCATCACATCTTGCGTGTATACCAGACGCTTGTTGCCTATTTTCTGGGTGCGTAGGCTTCCATCGTTAATCATGGCGTAGATGCGAGGGCGCGTGACGTCGAGAATATCTGCCGCCTCCTGTGTTGTCATGAACTCCTCTGCATTAAAGGAGGGCTCTGCAAGAACAAGGATTCCCATGGCAAGGGCGCCTTCGGGTACAAAGTGGCTGAAAGAGCCTTTCTTGGAAAGATTTTCGCCTTGCGCAAGTCTGAGTGAGATGTACGTGGAGAGCAAATCTTGAGCCATATATGCAGCGTCTTCGAGCGAATCGCCCTGCGTGAGAAGCTCAAAATCGGGGATAGAGACATCGTATCCACCAAGCTCGTTGGGGGTAAAGATGGCTTCATAAATGTATCGCTCCATGTTGTTACCTCTCACCTTTAATGCGCTTTCGAATGTCATTTTTATTATAGCAAACAGACGTTCGTATTACAAATGCGCAAAGCAGCTAAAGCGTGGCATGTCGTATTATGGATGCGACCAAAAATTGCTGCAGGAGCGTCTGTGTAGGAGCAATGGCTTACCAGCGCCTGCAGCTTTGAATAAGGAGAGCATCGTGTCCCCTTTGCCAGAAATTGATACTACCTGTGAGACAGCGCAGAACGCGCCCTCGATCAGCATCTTTGTATCTGCTCACAAGCCCGTTGACCTGTTTAAGAGCAACATTCTGCAGCCTGTGCAGGTAGGTTGTGCCCTGAGCGACACGCGCTTTGATTGGGCTCTGCATGACGACGAGGGCGAAAACATCTCTGCTCAAAACGCCATGTACTGCGAGCTTACCGCGCAGTATTGGGCTTGGAAGAATACTCAGAGTGACTACGTGGGCTTTTGTCACTATCGTCGCTACTTTGATTTCAATCCGCAGCGTCATGATGAGAATAAGTACGGCGAGATTATCGACACGTTTATTGATGACGCTGCTCAGGCGGAATACCACCTGGACGATGCCTCAATCAAGACCTTCGTTTTGCAATACGACGTTGTGACTACTGAAAACAAGGATATCCGCGGCTTTCAGGGAAGAAATGCCACACTGCGTTCTCATTACGATGATGCAGAGAAGCTCTATGTTGAGGACCTTGATCGCGTCGTTGAGATTCTAAAGAAGCATCATCCTGAATATGCGGAGGATGCCGACACCTTCTTGGCGGGCCACAATGCGCGTTTCTGCAATATGTTTATCATGCGCCGTGCTATTTTTAACGACTACTGTGTATGGCTATTCCCGCTGCTAGAAGAGTTTGTTGCTGCTACAGATATGACGCTCTACAGCAAGGAAGCGCTGCGTACGCCAGGGCATTTGGCGGAGCGCTTGCTCAATATCTACTTGATGCATCATGAGCGCGTGGGCGCCGGTTGGAAGATGGCTGAGCTACAGTGTGTGCACTTTACTGATGCAGACCGCCATCGCGCGCTTCCAGTACTGGCTAGCGCAGAAGAGCAAGACGCGCGTCCGGTTATTCCGGTCGTTTTTGCGGCAGATGACAACTACGTGCCTATGCTCACCACGACTATTTACTCGGCCGTGCGCAATGCCTCGGATGCATATCGCTACGATGTTGTGGTGCTGCATCGGGATATCACGGCTTACAACCAGGGACGCATGCGTTCTTTCTTTAAGCGCTTTGGTAACGTTAACCTGCGCTTTTGCAATGTGTCGAGCATTGTTGGTCGGTATCAGCTCACCACGCATAACCCGCACATCAGCGTGGAGACCTACTATCGCTTCTTGATTCAGAAGCTGCTACCGGGCTACGACAAGGTTTTGTATCTGGATAGCGACCTGATTGTTCAGGGCGACATCGCAGAGCTTTTTGCTGTGGAGCTTGGCGACAATCTGCTTGCTGCGGTGCGCGATATCGACTTTTTGGGCAACCTGAACTTTAAGGACGGCGAGCGCATGGAGTACGCCAAGAGCATGCTCCAGATGCGCAATCCGTACGATTATTTCCAGGCTGGCGTGCTGGTGCTCAATACGCGCGCCATGCGTGAGCTGCTCCCTATGGAGGGCTGGCTGGAGTACGCTTCTAACGATGCCTATATCTACAACGACCAGGACGTTCTGAATGCGATTTGTGAGGGGCGCGTTGCATGGCTGGAGCCTGACTGGAACGTTATGACCGACTGTCAAGGCCGCGTAGAAGGCGTGTTCTCTTTTGCACCGGCGGCTATTTTTGACGAGTATCTAGACGCGCGCAACCACGAGCGCATTGTTCACTATGCCGGGGTTGTTAAACCGTGGAAGTACACCTTCTGTGACCGTGCGGATTTGTACTGGGAGTACGCGCGCGAGACGCCGTTTTACGAGAACTTGCTTTTAATGCTTGTGGGAAAGGGGAGCGGAGCTAAGGCCATGCTGCAATCACTGCATGACAAGGCAATGCCTGCTGACAGCCCTGTTCGCCGCATGGTAGACCCTATTATGCCGGTTGGCAGCGCTCGCCGCGAAGTGCTTAAGTCCATCGCGCGCACCGTGAGCGGGCGAAAGTAAGGCTTACGTAGTCTGCGGCTTATCGGGGGCTATTAAATGAAAAAGCTGAGTTCCAATTCAGGAGCTCAGCTTTTTAAATTTACGAGTTAATAAGACTATTTAATTCCCGTTTAGCTTAACCCTAAAGCAGAAGCCAAAGATGTCATCTGATAGCTGGTAATAGCGCTCGTACCACCAATGACTACGCCCTTAGCAACCTGGCCCTTCCACTGGGAGATGCATGAAGAGGTCGTCGAAGCGCTGGGATCTACAAGTACTAAAGCATTGCGTGTCTTTCCTGCTACGGCACCTGCAGCAAGTGCATCAGGGAAGTTGGTTCCCGTTGCAAAGTATAGAGTGCTCTTGCTAAAGGAATTGGACCCCAAGTTTTCTGCTTCGTATTTTGCGATAGAGAAGCTTGTCTCATAACGAGTAGCACCGGCAAGCCTAGTGGACTTAAGACCAATTCCGGCAAGTTGATTTTCTACATTGGAAGGAACTGCTGCAGTGCCGCCAACAATAATAGCTGCTTTAGCGCCACAGGAAGAGATTTTTGCCAGAGCCTGGCTACTTAGGCCGCTAGACGAGTCACAAAGGATGATGGGTGCTTTTGCGGCGTATGCATACGGGCTAGCCGAAAGGGCGTCAGCATAATTTGCCCCTGTTGCAATGACAACGGTCTCTGCTGAGTTTAGAACATCAACTTCTGCTAGGCTGGTTTCATAACGGGTGGCGCCACTAATGCGTTGTACGCTGCAGTTGCTACCAACCAGACTTTTGACGGTGCTAACTGTACTGTCGCTGATTGCCTGAGAGCCACCTATGACATAGACCTTGCTTGGTGCAAGGGATTTAATCTGGGTCGCTGCTTCGCTGGAAAGGGAGTTTGTATCAGTTAATAGGATTGGCGCATTAGCACTTCCTGCAATGGAAGAGGCCACAAGAGCGTCTGGGTAGTTGCCTCCGCAAGCCAGTACAACGGTGCCTCCAGAAGACCATTGGCCGTACGAAACTAGAGAACTAGCAGTGCTATAGCGCGTAGAACCAGAAACGCGTGAAAAGCTCGAAATGCCAGCGTTCCAATTCTTGTAGCAATAGTTTATATCCACACTACCGCGAATGCCGGAAACTGTTGCACGGCTTGAGTACTGCCAGATGTCATACGACTTAGGATATTCTGGCGTCTCGTCGATACAAGCATCATAGCGGCTAGCATACCAGTATTGAGCAGTCCAAATGCTCCAGCCGCTTGAGGTAAAGCATGAATCTGTAAGGTAGTTCTTGAACCAACTTGCGCCAGAATAAATGCCTGGGGTATAGCCTGCTGCAGCGATGCGATTGCAGAAGGCCTTAGAAAACTCAGCGAGGTTGGCTGTTGTAATGGAATTAGAACTATTTCCAGGATTGATGGCGTCATCCTCAAGATCGAGATATACGGGGAGGGTAGGATGATGTCCTGCAAGGAGAGAGATGATATGCTCAGCACCATTCTCATACTCCCAGACAGTCGTGCCGTAGGCATAGACGTATACGCCATAGGGAATGCCAAGTCTTTCACATTCACTTACATTGCGCTGGAAGCGGCTGTCAGTGTACCAACCATCTGATTCAGACTTATCTAGGTTGCCAATCTTGATGATTGCAAAATCGATGCCGGCGTTCTTCACAGCTTGCCAATCAATATCCTTTTGGTAGCCGCTGACATCAATTCCCTGAGAAACAGCATTGCTAGGAATGGCGTGGATTGATTGAGCATCAATGTTTTCGTCTTCTACATTGGTTTCTTCAATATCTGAGCGAAGTTCACCGTTTTCATAACGCCAAGAGTTCTCTTTAGAAACGGAGGTTTCTTCCCTAGATGAGGTATTGTTGTCTGCATAGACAGTAAGTGGAGCAAAAAGGGATAAGACAATTGCCAGAGACGAAAAGGCAACGGTAAAAGCGTATTTAAAGCGAGGCAAAAGACCCTCCTTCTACGTTTGGACAGGAGGAAAGTATAACGCAGGGAAAGTTGTCTTATGCCTGCAGTAGCATTTGGGCAGCCAAATGACCAGCTTTTTAATGGATGGGCTGCTATAATCCTTAGCGCATGCGCCATTAGCTCAGTTGGATAGAGCAGGGGACTTC
>CAVJWJ010000052.1:1405-11623 GCA_963653375.1 Roseburia sp. CAG:303 | reverse complement strand
GCCTTCCGCTACCATAGCGAAGACCAACAACGAAGGGACTCCCTATGGCACGCCGTCGCAAGCAGAAAAAGCAGGTTAAACCCGAGCTTAAACTCCGCAGCTTTGAGAGCACGCCGGCCTCGCAAGCACTGCAAGCCGATGCTCGCGCCGAGAGCCTTCCCAGCTTCTTTATTGACAGCATCGTGGGTGCTTATGGCGAAGAGGCGACAAGGCTGATTCTTGACGGCATTATTGACGCACGTGAGCGCCCGGTAACCCTGCGCGCCAACACGCTTAAAGCCACCCGCGAAGAAGTAGCCTCTGCCCTTGATGCAGCAAACATTCCTTGGCAGCCCGTTCCTTGGTTTGACGAGGCCTTTGAGATTCCGCGCGAACATGAACGCGCCGTGTGGGAGTTAGAGCTCATCGCCCAAGGCAAGGTGTACCTACAGAGTCTCTCTTCTATGCTGCCACCCTTGGTGCTCGCGCCTCAAGCTGGCCAAGACGTTTTGGACATGTGCGCAGCTCCTGGAGGCAAGACCACACAGCTTGCCGCCGGATGCCCTGGCGCCCATATCACTGCCTGTGAGATGCACATTCCCCGTGCAGAAAAGCTCGAGCACAATCTGGAAAAGCAGGGTGCAAAAAACGTGCAGGTCATGCGTACCGATGCACGCGAGCTTGATGAGTTTTTCTCCTTTGATCGCGTGTTACTCGATGCTCCTTGCACGGGCTCGGGCACACTTGTCTCGGGCGTGGAGCGCACTCTGCGCGGATTTAGTGAGCAGCTGCTAGAGAAGTGTGCTCGTTCGCAGCGCGCCCTGCTCGACCGTGGTCTTACTGTGCTTAAGCGTGGTGGTCTTCTGCTCTACTCCACCTGCTCGATTCTTCCGCAGGAAAACGAAGACACTGTGCGCGAGATTCTCGCAAAGCATCGCGATTGCAAGATTTTGCCGCTCATAGGCGCGGACGCTAAAAGCGAAGAAGACGAGTATGCGATGCTGTCTGAAGCACTCACCCATGCTCTTGAGGCTGGCGAGCTACCGCTCTTGCAAAACGAACTCCCCGGCACCATCACTGTGCGTCCCACCAAGGACTACGAGGGGTTCTACCTGGCGCTAATCAAGAAGAGCTAATGGGAGCCACGTTCGGATACAACCAGGCTGGACACCACTGCACTACCAGACGTTGAGCCCAGCCAGCACCCATCAGTTTCGCCTCACCACAAGACGGCAGATACCACCAACAATTAGCCGCGGCGACGAGGCTTTTGAGAGTGAGACTCCGAATCGCGATATTCGCGTAGGGCAGCCTCTTCACGTCGACTGCGAACGCGTCCTTTAATGAAGGTCACCGCAAAGTAGACAACAGCAGCGACGCAAACAACCCCAATAAAGAGGAACATCGGTCCTATGACCTCCATGACGTCCACGCGTTGCCAGCCTCTCATATTTGCCATCGCGTCCATTGCAGGCGCTTTACTTTGTGCTCCGTTTTAAGGGTACCGTATCAAACTCGTACCGCCGACCCATAGCCCAAAAGAACAGGAGCACACCACGAGGACGCGCGCTTGGTCACATACGCCCATTGATAGCCCACCCAAAAAGGTAGGCACGCGTATCCAACACAACACACCACGCACGCAACACGTGCTCAACACGCTATGCACACAACGCAGGGCCGCTAAAACGCATCATCAGCACCGTCCGTTGATAGCCCCCTCCCTTACGCCACATAGGCCGCTACACTGGTACCAAACCTGTGGACTCTGCAGGTTACATGCTTCGTAAACATCTATCCGCTTTTGCCGTCTTGTGCGGTACGCGGCAAGGAGTTTTCCGATGGTTGTCACCGAACGCACGGAACAGACCCTCAAATATCTTTCACTGCTCTCGCGGCAGTTCCCCAATCAGCAGTCTGTCTTTACCGAGATTATTAACCTGCAAGCCATTCTCAATCTGCCCAAAGGCACCGAGCACTTTATGAGCGACTTGCATGGCGAGTACGAAGCCTTTATGCATATCCTCAACAACTGCTCGGGCGTAGTTCGCGAGCATGTGGATGAGATTTTTGGCGACACGCTCTCAGACCGCGAACGCGGCGACTTATGCACGCTCATTTACTACCCGCGCGAAAAGCTCAAGCTTGTGCGCACCAATCATCTGGACACTCCCAGCTGGTACAAGGAGAACCTCGAGCACCTGATTATGGTTGCACGTGCCCTCTCGAGCCGCTACACGCGCTCTAAGGTACGTAAGGCCATCCCGCACGACTACGCGTACATCATCGACGAGTTGCTGCATACGCACCCCGATGAGAATAACTACCGTATTCGTTACCACGAGCGCATCATCGACTCCATCTTGGAGACCAACTCGACCGATGACTTTATTCAGTCGCTCTCGGCCCTTATCAAGCGCTTGGCCGTTGACCACTTGCACCTGGTAGGCGACGTGTTTGACCGCGGAGGCGGCGCCGCAAAGATTATGGACCGCCTGATGGAGTACCACTCGCTGGACATTCAGTGGGGCAACCACGACATCTTGTGGATGGGAGCTGCCGCCGGCGAAGCTGCGTGCATCATCAGCGTTTTGCGCAATAACCTGCGCTACGAGAACTATGAGATTCTCGAGAACGATTACGGCATCTCCTTGCGTGAGCTCGTAGCCTTTGCCGAGCGCACCTATCGCACGGGCGAAGACATCTCACCTCTTATCAAGGCCATTAACGTGCTGCTTTTCAAACTTGAGGGACAGATTATTCTGCGTCATCCCGAATTTGATATGCAAGATCGTCTGCTGCTCGACAAGATTGACCTTGAGCATGGCACGGTCAAAATCGGCAAGACTGAATATGCCTTGCGCACCTGCGACTTCCCCACTCTTGAAGCGGACGACCCTTATCGTCTTACCGAAGACGAGCAGCGTATTGTAGACAAACTAGTAGCTGAGTTTACGAGTGCCGACCACCTGCGCCGCCACATCGAGTTCCTCTACAGCCACGGCTCGCTCTACCTTGCACGCAATGGCAACCTGCTCTTCCATGGTTGCGTGCCCATGAACGAGGACGGCACCTTCTCGAGCATGAACTGTATGGGAACGTATCGCTCTGGCCGCGACTATCTGGACTTCTGCGATCGCATTGCACGCAGCGCTTGGCGCACGCGCAGCCGCGATGCCCTCGACTGGATGTGGTATCTGTGGATTGGCTTTAAGTCGCCGGTCTCGGGCCGTCTGGTTAAGACCTTCGAGCGCTCCTACATTGCAGACAAATCCACCTGGGCAGAGCCCATGGATCCCTACTTCACGCTTACCAAGGATGTTCCTGCCTGCGATGCCATTATGCGCGAGTTCCATCTTATGCCGGGCACGGGCCACATCATTAATGGCCACACGCCCGTTAAGGCCGCAGAGGGTGAGCAGCCCATCCGCGCTGATGGGCGCCTGCTCGTTATTGATGGCGGCTTTTGCACGGCCTACCACCCCAAAACGGGAATCGCTGGCTACACGCTTATTTCCAGCTCGCGCGGCATGCGTCTGAAGGCTCACGAAGCATTTAAGAGCGTGGAGGAAGCACTTACCCGCAACGCGGACATCCAGAGCGAGACCACACGCTTTGATGTAGCAGAGCGCCGCCTGATGGTTTCGGACACCGATACTGGCGAGGAGATTCGTCAGCACATCAACGATCTGCGCATGCTGCTTGACGCGTATCGCAACGGTATTTTGCCCGAAGAGCACTAGGGCGCGAATACTCGGACACGCGCAGCACTTAAAGCATTTGGAGCACCTGAGCCGCCCGCCCAGGTGCTCTTTTTAAGAAAAGCGCCGGAATCGTGTTTCAACGTGTCATGATGGCTAGCGTTCAAACCGCGGCAGAAAGCTGCTGCCCAACCGTAAGGCGTATATCTTGAAGAACCTTATCGCACAGATCATGAAGTTTGGCATCGTGGGTGTAATTGCCACCGTCATTGACTTTGGCATTATGAACATCCTCTACTACGGCCTGCATGTAGACGTGGTTGTAGCCAACACGACGGGCTTTGTGGTCTCCGTGGTGTTCAACTATCTGGCGAGCATGAAGTATGTCTTTGAGCACAAGGAAGGCATGAGCCGTCAGCGCGAGTTTGTCATCTTCTTGGTGCTCTCCATCATTGGCCTTGCACTGAACGACGGCATTGTCTTTGCGCTTCACAGTGGCTGCAATCTTGAGGCCAATATCGCAAAGATCTGCGCTACAGCCATCGTTATGGCCTACAACTTTATTACTCGTAAGATTTTCCTCGACGGCGGCAATTCTGCCGAATAGCTGCGCATTTATGTGAACCAACGGTGGAAAAACCATAGGCTTTGCCTGTGCCGCTTTACATGCGCATAACAAAACCAATACAGTAGGGCGCTGGACATTCTCGAAATTCGTACAGGAGACTCAGTGCAGAAACTGATTCACATGCCCTCAACCAAGCAGTTCATGAAGTTCGCCGTGGTGGGCTTTGCCTCCCTCGCGGTGGACTACGTTTTGCTACTTGCTATGGTTGAAGTCCTGCACCTCGACTTTCTGATGAGCACAAGCGTCTCGTTTATTGCTTCTGTGGTGGTGAACTACGTACTGAGCATGAAGTACGTGTTTGAGCACAAGGAAGACATGAGCCGCAAGCGTGAGTTCACCATCTTTGCAATTCTCTCTGCCATTGGCCTGGGCTTGAACGACCTTTACATGTTTGTGGGTGTCGCCGTCTTTAACATTGGCTATCAGCTCATGAAGCTTGTTTCGACGTTTTTGGTTACCTGGTACAACTACTTTAGCCGCCGCCGTTTTCTGGACGCCGGCCGCGCGTAGGAACTATTCAGAAACACATCTCTCATAAACCCAAACAGCCCTTGCATTCCCAATGGAATACAAGGGCTGTTTATATTACCTCAGGTCAGTTTTCCTTTTTTTCCTATTTTTTCCTTTTTTTCCTATTTGTCAACTACCTGCGGAAACGTGGTTGATGGAGACCGTCCTAAGGAAAGCAGAGCAAGCGTTGTAATGACTAAAAACTGCTCAGATACCCGCGTAGTTTTCTGCTAATCGAGCTCGTGCTGGCGGACAGCGGACAGTCTAGTCGTAAGAAGGGCGGCGTGAGAATGGGCAAGGATGGAGGGTAGATTCTAGGTACTGCCACCAACATTCGCGACACTACCTCAGATTCCTGCCCAGGCTCCTGTTCATGTTCCGAAGAAACAGAAAAGCCTGGCGGCTCGATAACCACCAGGCTTTCTCTTAATGGGCATGCAGGTTAGAGATTACCAGCCGCTAATCCCCTGTTACGTAGTGCCACACAACGGTATCGCCGTCGGAAAGTTTGTAATTTCCGCAGGAGGTCATGGGAGTCACACCGTTAACGGAATACATCCAGCCGCTGGTTGAGCCGTACTCTTTCTCGGCTAAGCCACCAATAGCAGACACATACACGCCGTATTGCGTGTCAGTAGCATTAATGCTCACACCCGTGGCCTTGAGCGCATCGTAGACCGAGGAACCCGGAGCCACTGCAATGCTTGCCGAAGAGCTGCCGGCACCAACAGCAGAGCCGTCAACCGTCACAGTTACCGTGATCTTTGAATCCGTGGAGCCTGAGGCATTAGATTGCGAGGAAGAACCGGAATTGGAACCCGAACCAGAATTGGAGTTAGAACTCGATCCTGAACCAGAATTCGACGAGCTGCTGGAGGAAGCTGAAGAAGACGTACTTGTCTCCGTAGTAAAGACGGTATAGGTCTCCGAGGTAGCCTCAAGAATCTCGCCCGTAGAGGTTTTATCAGAAATAACCGTTACTTGATTGCCGTCGGGCAGGCACGGTGCCTCGCCAGCAGACTGTTTAAAGTCGGCGTCAGAGCCCAGAGCGGCATAGGTATCACCCGAGATGCGATAGCCATTTGCACCACTCAGAATCTGCGCCGTAGTCTCATTTTTGCTCGCGCGAGAGACTGGATAGTCAATAACCACGCGCACCGAGCCGGCCATGTCCTCGGCAATCCACACCACATGAGCGAGCGATACCTGCTGGTCATCCGCCCAGGCAGCGAGGGCTGCCGCGCGGCGAGCCGCATCGCGCACGGCGGATGCGGTGTCAGCGTCGGTTGCATTCTCTACCCAAATGCCGCCATCGGAAAGAACAACTCGCGCCTTGTTTGCAGCAACCGAGATATCGTCCTTGCCGTAAGTAAGCTTGGCAATCTGTGCCGAAACATCGTTGGCGGTCACCGTATTGGACGTGGTCTTGAGCGAAACCGCAGAGTCGTCCTCGGCAGAGCCAGAGTCCTCAGCTACGGTCTGAAAGGCTGAGCCGCCCAGGAACGCCAATGGATCGCGCCCAGCAGCATATTCCGCAGCTGACCAACCACAGAAGGCAATAACGAATGCAGCAAGTACGCCAATTGCAATGCGAACCGCGCGGCGGCTCGACTTGTTTTCAGTATCTGTCGAAGCCATCTTACTTGCCCTCCTCTTCATCCTTCTTGCGACGGAACAGCACCACAATAATCAGCGCGAGCACGCCTGCTGCCATGCCAATGAATGGCCAGATGGGAAGTTCGCGCGCAGCGGAAGATACCTCGGCTGCAACTTTGGTACGAGCAACCTCGTTGGCAGTGTCGTCAGCGTCAGAAGATGCGTCCTTAGAGGTAAAGCCATTGAGCAGCGAAGCATGAGTAGCAGAGCTACTTGCCACATCCTCACTCTTAGCGGAAGAAGCGTTGCTGGAGAGCGCACCCACCAGAGAGACAGTCCTTTTCACAACAGAGGACGAGCTGTTGGCATTGTTCTGCTTGTCGGAATTCTCCTTGTTTGGGTCATCCTTCTTATCAGTGTCGTCCTTCTTGTCAGCGTCATCCCTCTTGTCGGTGTCGTCCTTTTTACCGTCGTCATCCTTGTCGGAATCGTCCTTGCCGGAGTCGTCCTTCTTTTCCCACTTGGCATAGAGGGTCATGTTCTCAGTCACGGCCGTGGCAAAATCCCATGCCTTGGTGCAGGCGGCATTTGTGTACCAGCCAGCAAACGTATAGCCATCGCGGGTGGGGTCTTCGGGCTTAACCACACAACCATTTGAAAGTACGCGTACAGCAGCAACGTCACTGCCGCCCTGAGAATCAAAGAGCACCACCAGGCCAGAAGAAAGCTTAAACAGCGTGCCAGAGTCATTGATGTAATACAGGTTGCCGTACTTGTCGCACACCACAGGCGAGTCGCAATAGTTGTTATGACCAGCAGCGTCGTAAATCTGCGTAGCCTGCTCGTCGCCAAGCTTATAGCGATACACACCGCCGCCGCTGGTATAGGTAACGTAGTCGGTCGTCTCAGCATCGTTTACCGTGAAGTAGACATAGGTGCCGTCGGCCTGCTTAGACACAAGCGGCACGCTCTTGATGCCACCAAAGCCCGCGGGCATAGCCTGTTCATCAGAGTTGGTAATAAGCTGCGTCTTATTGGTTGCAAGATCAATGATGGCAAGAGCAGAAGCATCGCTCGTTACACCACCAACAATAAGCTTGCCATCTACCAGCGTCGGCGCGCAGGCACAACCCGTAAGCCCCGTATCCACAACCGTGTCGGAGCCCAACTTGCCATCCTCGCTCAGAGCAACCACATGAAGCTTGCCATCGCGAGAAAGCAGATAGACCGTGGAGCCATCCTCGGAGACCACCGGGTCGGAGTTAACAATCGCACCAAGCTTAACGCTCGAAACAAGCTCACCCGTTGCTTTGCTCAGCACCTGAAGCGTACCGGCACTCGTGGAGGTGACCAGGTAGTCACCAGTGGAGGCAGCGCCGTCCCAGTAGTAGCCCTCGTTCTCTTCGTGGTGCGTCCAAGCAACACTGCCGTCAGCGAACTTAAGGCGCACAAAGTAGCCGTTGTTATAAGAGTCAGATGCGTAGTCAACATCAACCGTACTGACGTTGATATACCACTCACCATCCACCTTGTCGGCGGTAACCGTGCAGCTGGCCTGTGCATTCTCGCTCAGAGCCTCGGTTGACCAAGCCGTCTCCATGGTCTTAGCAGAGACTGCCTGCACGCGACCACCCGCAAGCGGAACCACAACGTAGCCGTTAACAAGAATGGGGCGCGTGGTGTAGCCAATGCTTGCCACCAGGTCGGTAGACGCAACCACCTTGCCGGTAGCGTAGTCAATCTTGAGGAGCTTCTTACCTGCAGCGATAAAGACATAGCCGTTGGCAATGACCGGCTCAGAAGCACTGTAGCCATAGGAGCTGTAGTCAAACGTCCACGCGGCAGCAGCGTTGCCCTGAGGCGTCAGCGCCTCAGTTGTGGCAGAGCCAGAGCCAGAGTCGCCGTAGCCATTCCACTCCCCGCTCCAGTCGTCGCCCTCATCGGGGTCAGGATCCTTAGCATCAGGATCGGGCTGCTCATCGCCATAAGCACTGTAAGCCCAGACAATCTTGTCGCCAGCCTTGAGGGTAACGCCGCTCGCCATAGACATCGACGACGCGCCATTGACGTAGAGCTGCCAGTACTTACCGGTTGCCTGGTCCCAGGCGTAAGTCTTGCCATTGTGAGCAATGGAGTTGAGTGACCAACCCCAAGAACCCATGCCGTAGTCAGCTTCAATGCCTGCTACAGCAAAGAGTGCCTCGGAGAGATCAGCAGCTGTGGAGCCCTCAATAAGGTCGATACTCTGAGAAGCCCAGCGCTCAGCCTTACCCTTCTCGTTTACGCCGATAACCTCAACCGATGCACGGACATGGCCCGGCAGGGTGCCGTCGGAGCCGTAAACCCACGAGACCGTGTCGCCAGCCTTGAGAGTGTAGTTGCCGGCGCCAACACTAGCAAGCTCATCATTAACAAAGAACTGCCAGTATTCCCAGGTAGAGTCGTCAACCTGCTTGGTGGAGAGAACTACGTTGGGGTCGGTCGGCGAGGTCAAGGAGTTAAGATACCAACCCAAGGAGCTCGTACCAGTGTCAGCCTTGATGCCGGCCTGCTCAAAGATCTGCTCAGAGAGCTCAGCTGCCGTGGAGCCAGTCTCCACGCTCACCGTTGTTGGCTGTGCCCAGGTCTGCTGATTGCCAGAAGCATCAGCGCCAACAACCTCGCAGGTTACCTTGAGCTGGTTGGTAGGAGCCGCATCGCCGTAGCAAGAGTAGGCCCAAACAATAGAGTCGCCCTCATTGAGGGTAACACCGTCCGCCGTAAAGTCGGACGCTTTGCCATTGATGAAGAGCTGCCAGTACTTACTGGTCGCGGGATCCCAGGCATATTTCTTGCCATTGCGCGTAATGGAGTTGAGCGACCAACCCCAGTCAGACTGGGCGTATTCGGCATCAATGCCTGCACGCTCAAAAAGCGCCTCGGAGACATCGGCTGCCGTGGAGCCATTCTTTAGCATAAAGCTATCGGATGCAGCCCAAACCTGCTGACTACCATCGGCGTCGACGCCAAAGACAGAGCAGGTAACGTTCACTACAGGGTTTACGTCGCCCTTGGTGCCCTTAACGGTAACAGTGGCCGAGACCTCCTGATTAGCCAGCTTGGCATAGGTCTCGTTGTCCGGGTAGCGCTCGGCATAGCGGGCATATTTCTCGCTGGTCAGGCGCGAAGAAATCGTAACCTTTGTGTTGTAGTCAGGCTGCGTGACTAGCAGGTTCTCGTGCGTAACAACCGCGGAGTCGCTCGACTTAAAGAGGCGCCACCCCTGGGTGCCCATGTCGTCGTAACCCTCAAGCTCCACAGGCACAATGCCGGAGCCAGCGGCAGAAGCATCGGTTGTGTTGTAGGCCCAGGCAAGCTTTCCATCAGAGTCGAGATACGCCTTCTGGAAGGCATGCATATTGGACGTTACTGCGTTGGCATCCTGGTCGTTCAGGATTGCTGCGGCGTAACCAGCCTTCGCAGCCTCCATGAGCTTGAGCTCAGCGGCGAGGTCATTAGCGTCCTGTGGAGCAATCTGGTACTCAAGGGTCTTTGTTGCCTTGACCTCGGGATTGGACTTGTCAGTCACCGTACAAGTGAGCTGAACTGTCTTAGCAGACGCATTCGGCTCGGGCTGATAGACCGTACCCTTATAGCCATTGAAGGTCACATCATCGGTACTGGCAGAGTAGCTAACCTGGTAATACTTGCCATCCACACCGATGGTTGCAGGACGCGGCATCTGCAGGTCGGCAGTGAGGCTATCCTTATTGGCAACCGTCGTCGTTCCAAAGTAGGTTACTGAGTCGTAGGTGAAGGCGACGT
>CAVJWJ010000052.1:0-1395 GCA_963653375.1 Roseburia sp. CAG:303 | reverse complement strand
CTTATCGGGGTCGCCCTTAACGGTAACAGGGAACTCAGCCGTAGCAGAAATATCGTCATTGCCAGAAACAAGCTTGACGGTAGCGATGAGCGTAACATTTCGGTCGCTTGAAGCACGGGTAACTTTACCCGTGTAGTTGTCATAGCCATATCCGCTTACAAACACATGGTCAGCATCAGAGCTATCCCAAGTAACACCGAATTTATTGGCAGAGCCCGCGCGATACGGAAGCGTTACGTTCTGCGTTACGGACTCAGCAGAATCACCGGTGGAGTAATTAATCGCGAGATTCTTTGCCGTGTCGTCAAGAAGATTCTGAAGCTTAACCTCATCCCAAGCAATCTCAGCTGTCTTGCTTGGTTCATACGTCGCAGTCTCGCCGTCACGGGAAAGCTCAAAGGTCACAGTCGCGCGACGCAGGCCATCAAAGTTGAAACCCGTATACGCATTCGGGTCCATGTAGAAGAACGTGACGTTGCCGTTGGTATCGTCATCTGTTGTCGAGATACCCACGGTCGCATTGGCGTCAGTTGCGCTGAACTTGACGCTTTTTACCTTCACATCAATGTCGGTATAGCCAAGGTCGGCAAGCTGCTTCTTAAGCAGGTCATTGATATTTGCACCATTGGCCGAATATGCAACAGAAAGGCTCTTGCTGGCGTTCTTTAGCTGCTGAACCGCACCCTCAAGGGAATCTTTAGCAAGAACCTTGTTCTTGGAAACCTGAGAGACAGACGATGTTCCGCTCGTGGCAACAACCTTGAGCGTCTTACCCGCTGCAGCTTCCGGAACCTGAATGCTCGAAGTAGTCAGGCCCTCGAGTTGTTTCTCATTGCCTTCCGCATCAACGGCATACCAAGCAAACGAAGCCTGCTTAGTAACGTCGATGCCGTTAGTAGCGGACCCGTCAACGCGCTTGGCCTGCGCCTGAGCCGTAACGGTATCGCCAGAAACAAGCACCGTCGAGGAGCTATCAATCTGCGGGTTGATGGTGATGACGCGCAGCAGGTCATAGGTACCCTCGGCAGTAACCGCGCCAGAGGAAACCCACTGAACTGTATTGTCGAGCGCACAGGCAGTAAGCTTGAGCTTCTTGCCAACGAACGAGGAATCAAGCGTGAGTGCGCCGGTATTGGTATCAATACCGTCAGTAACCTTAGTCCAATTCGTCCCGTCGCCCTCGTACCACGTCAGGGTGAGTTTGGCATCGCTCGGCAAATCAGAAGTCGAAGAACTGGAGGAGCCAGGAATTCTCACGCTCGGAGTAAGCACCGTGCCCACGCTGAGCGTGGCCTTCGTTTCCTCGGCAGGGGCAACACTCGCCAGCTTGTACTGACCCGCAAGCGTGACAGGACCCACCGGGTCAACACTCTGCGTGTCGCCGTAGTAGCTCTT
>CAVJWJ010000051.1:0-11833 GCA_963653375.1 Roseburia sp. CAG:303 | reverse complement strand
ACGAGCAAGATTCCGAAGACAACTCCTCACGGACGGCGCCGCAGTCAAAGGAGAGTTTACCTTCCACTGGCGACACAACCACTGTTGCAGTCTCCGCGCTGCTCCTCACTACCTTAGCAATCTGCTTTGTTGGCGCATGGCTCTCTCGCCGCAACCGCGCTTAAAGACGGCACAAAGCTTTGAGCGGCTCAATAGAGCCGCTCAGCTATCCCGTCGAGACAGATGAGCATTTCCTGGTCAGAAGTCTTGTCCACCAGCATCTTCACAGCGTCGACGACTAACCTCAAATACGGCCGCACTGAATAATCCCGCTGCCGACAGCTCCAGAACGAGAGCCATCTAACGAGCACTCTCCTGGTCTCGGCAGCGGTATACTTTTTCGTCGATACTCTGTGCGATTAAGGCAAAAGAGCGGAGCTGTTCTTATGACCAACCTCATACGGCAAGCAAAACGCTGGATTCTAAGCATTGTTGTCTTTGCAACGTTCTTCGCAGCATCGGCAGTCCCGGCCATCGCGCAGACTACGCAGTCAGATGCCTTTGAATGCCAAAACCAAGAGAATGTCTCACCAGCGCTTATCGCCCAAGCGCAAGCTCGTCTGCAGGAAGCCTCAGGCACTTCGGCGCTTGCCGAGACAGGCGCAGACACCAAACCATCGACAGACAATACTGCGTCCCTCTTCCCACAAGGCCAGGAGCTGGGTCTTTCTACCTGCGGCAAAGCTCGCGCCATCGTGATACGCGTAAGCTTTCCCGCAAGTGAAGATGGCAGCGAAGCTGCTCAAACCATCCCTGTAACCGAAACGGACGAAGATCTTCTCGCCGCCTTTAACGGCGAGGCCGACATGACCGATGCCACGTATCCTTACGAAAGTCTCTATGCCTACTACCTGCGCTCCAGCTACGGCAAGCTCGACTTTAAAGCTACTCAAGTTGTGAGCTACACGGCTCAGCACCCACGCTCCTACTATGAAAGCATGGAGCGTTCTGTTCTCTTTTACGAGGCCTTAACCCAGATTGACGATCAGGTGGACTTCACACAGTGCGATGCTAACAATGATGGCTACATCGATGCTGTCTACCTGCAGTTTGCTGGAAACTGTGGCGCTTGGGCCAGCACCTGGTGGCCCCAAGAGGCTTCCTGCACCCAAGCTCCCTCAGGCATGCAGGAAACCTTTGATGGCAAGAAGGTGTGCGCCTGTGTTCTTATGGATACCCTCGAGGCTGAGGTACAGCGCTCCGGTTCTAGCAACACAGTATTATCGTTCAAGCGCACTCTTATCCACGAGACGGGCCATGTACTAGGCCTGCCCGACCTATACTCCTACGGCAACAACAAGGGCACGGGCTCCATCGACATGATGGACGTGAACTTGGGCGACCAAAACGGCCTGTTCAAGTGGCTGCTTGGCTGGATCACGCCCGACCAGATTACTTACGTGTACACCTCGTCTGCCGGCGTTGACGTGCGCCACGGAATGGGAACAGTCACCCATTACGATAACTCGGCAACCCTAGACCTTCTGCCCTACACTACCGACGACTCATGGGAGGACACTGGAGGCTTTATAGCCGTCTCATCCGATAAGTCCATCTTGGATGGCAACCTATTCTGCAACTTTCACCTACTGGTTTTTGATCAGCCGGCGGCTAATATGACCATCAACCTCAACAATTACCCAGTGAATCTTGGCCATGGTGTGCGCGCTTTTAGAATCCAGGCCGGCCTCAACGATGATAAGACCAATTTTGCAGTAACTAATACTGATGGCACGAGCGGCAACCAGCTCTACGAGGCGCTGCGCCCTGTAGACGGGGATGACAGTTCTGTTGTCATTGAGTTTGGCGACTTCTGGCACCTAGGTGCCCTCATCTCGCCATCTACCAAGCCTTCAACCAACTACTTCAACAGCCAAGAGGCAGGCCACACGGGCATCACGTTTGAAATAGTGGGCGAGACGGATACCTCAGCGCAGGTCAAGTTTTCCTGGACTCCAGCATCGGAAGCTCGCGAGTTCACCTTAACGCCTACAGCAGACTCGATCTTAGACGGGTTCTCCACGCTGACCTTTAATGCAACCTGGGCAGCCCCTATGCTCGGCGCCGAAGTTTTGGCAGTACACCTTTTAGTTGACGGCAACGAAGTTCCGGCCGTAGCCGTCTACAACCAACTTTTTGCCCGCCTCACTGTGACAGCGCTGCTCAACCCAGGAGTCGTTTTGACTGGCAGTTCGGCTGAGCTGGTAGTCGACGCTGGATTCTTTAACCTGGGAATCGATGAGCAAGGCCAGGCGCGCACGTCCCCCGAACTGCGTATTCCAGTGTCAGTACCCACAGCGGCTGTCGCAGTTGAGTCCTCTGGCACATATACGCAAACAGGTGCCACAGCGGACAGCACCATTCAGACGAGCGACCTATGCGTTGACCCAGATGGCCGCGCATACTTCTTCCAAGCAACAAGCGGCTCTTCGGGCGATACCTTGCGCTTGTTCCGCGTAAGCGAAAGTGGCGACGAAGTAACTGCCTTCGACCTTGAGTGTGGCGAAGACTACTGGAATGCCTCAGGCATCAATCTACAGGCAGTAGATCTGGGCAATGGCACGGCATTTTTGCAGGTCAGGTCACCATCAGCCTACGCTGATGGGTCTATCGCGGGTCGTGACCTGTGGATTGAAGTGTCAAGCGGCAAAGTCTTAGCATCCAAAGAGGTAGACGCCAAAGAAGACGGCGCAACGTTCTTTTCCACAGGCGACGGTTGTGTAGCCTACATACAAACCGGCCAAAACTACGAGCGAAGCCTTGTAGTGATGGGCCGCAATGACGACAAAGTCTCAACCAACAGTTACAGCTTGACGCTTCCATCGCAGGTAGATTGGGTTGAAGAAGCCGGTAACGCCCGCGATGGCTACGTCTATGCCGTCCAAAACGGTCAGCGCGCAGACGGCGAAAAAGCCACGATGGTTCTGTGGCGCGTAGCCGACCTAGTTGCCGCAGGTAAGGATGGCGCAGCCGCCGCGGCCGCATGCTTTACCGTGTCCGACAACAACCGCGTAATGGATGTCAAAGTTGCAGGCGAGAAAATCTATCTCGCCTGCGAGACAATCGACCGCTCAGAAGCGAGCTCCTTTATCGATGAACTACGGGTTTATGGGTTTGACGATAAGCTTGTATCTACAACAACCATCTCACCCTACTGCGAGTCTACCGCCCAGATTAAAGTTTCCGAGTCTGGCGCCGTGGCGTGGATTACCAACACTGAGGTCGAGTCAACTGTAGAAAAAGCAACCGTCCAGAGCCGAGTTGTCATCTACGACCCATCAGACGGCAGCCTGTCGCAGATGGGCGTACTCGGACCCGCACACGGGGCTTGGCTGAAAAGCCGTTGGCTCGAAGTCGATCGTGACCTCGCAGCATTTACCGATGGCTATTTTGGCGACATGTGCCAGCGTTGGTCGCTGACAAAAGAGTTTGGAACAGCGGAAGTTGATCCCGAACCCGAGCCGGACCCTACCCCGGAGCCAGAACCCGAACCCGATCCAGAACCAGAACCCACGCCTGACCCTGAGCCCGCACCCAATCCAGAACCTGACGCAGACACAACACCAGAAACAACTCCTACAGAACCTGTTAACAGGGAGGACACTGACAAGTTAGCCAAACTTCCCACTACCGGAGACACCACCTCTAACCTGGTCATTCTCCTCGCTGTAGGAGCTCTTCTTACCGCCTATGGAGCTGCGCTTTTTGCAAAATCTAAGTCCGTCTGATGCTCGAGCCGCCACTCTCCTTTACATCTAGCGAATCTTACTTGTATCAGACTGACCGCCAGCAAGCTTTACGTTCGCAGCTTCAGAAAGAAGTACCATAGCCGCAAGAATGCCGCCGAGCAGCACCGAAACAAAGGCAGCCCCTCCCATGGCAACAACAAATGCCACAAGCGGCGGCATCACGGTGGAGCCAACATAAGCACACGCCATCTGTAGGCTCACCATCGACTGCGATGCCGCCGTGCCAAAGCGCTCAAGTGTAAGCGAAATAATGCTTGGATAAATGGGTGCGCAGCCCAGGCCAATCAATGCAAGGGCAATAGAAAGCACAATCTCACCCTGTGACTCGCGAGCGCCCAGCCCATGATGACAGGACTCACGCTCGTGCCAATGCCCCAGCAGCAATGCAACCAGCTCATATGCCGTTCGCCATAGTGAATGGCAACAAAATTATTAAGAGCCGCATCAACCGAACCCGCACCCAAGCCATAAGGCAGCGCAAACAGACACAGCTGCCACAAGCTTGTACTCGCAGAGAAACCAAAGATAGCAACAGCGGTCATGCCTACCGAGATAGCCGTAAGCTTACCCGCGCCAAATTTACGCATCAGTGGGGCGGTAGCAAGACTCGAAACAATAGTACAGGCAGTAATAATGGTGGTAATGGCGCTTTGAGCAGCAACCGGCGCGCCAAGATCAACATACACAACCGGCCAAGCAGAGCCCAACAGCGAATCCGGCAGTCCAAGCGAAACAAAAGCAATATAGATAACAGGGAGAAGTAGCGCTCATGGACTACACCCAAACCCAAAAGCCTCCTCATGTGCCGAACATCTGTTTGCTTCTATGGTATGATGATTGATCACTAATTCATTGAGTGCAAGGCGTGAGAGGAGGCGCGGTGGCAGACATCGATATCCACGAAATCATTCGCAACATCACGTCGAGCGAACGCTACCGCACAAACTCTCACTTCTCTCAACGCGTCTACGAAGATGAGCCTATTCTCACCACTGCGCGCCAGATGAGTTCGTATCTGCCTGACGAATACAAGAAGATGCGTGCTATCTCCCGCTGGCAAGAAGGCAAGAACGGCAGACGCGGGCGCTGGCTCACCGATGCCGAGCTCTTCTATCGTCAGGCTCTTATCATGGCTGACTTTGAGGACGACTGTCCCTACAACGGCGTGTTCAAGGCATTCTTCCCCACCTACAATGCCATGAGCGATCGCCAGTTGCGTGGCTACTTTACGTGGCGCGCACAGGTGCGGCGTGGACATGTTGAAGAGACTTCCCTCTCCTTTGCCTATGTCTATCTCTACGAACTGCTCTGCGGAATTGGCGTTGCAAATCCAGAAGACGGCTATCACAAAATCGAATCCTTCTGGCAGTCCTACAGCCCCTATGCCCCGGAACTCGATCGCTATGTGCGGGTTTGGCTGCTCGACTATGCCATCTACCACGGTCTTTCACCAAAGCTTCTGAGCGACAACAAAATTGTTACCTTTGACCAGGCACTCATTGCGCTCAAACGCGCGCAGGATACAGCCATGCATCAAGCGCAACTGGCGGCCGCACGCTCTGGTCAAACCAAAAAGACCTCGCGTAATGTAGACCTTGATACCGAGACCGAAGAAGCACTCTTTACCGCCATCAATGAGCTTTCGACCTATCACATTGCCAATTCACGCTTTGCCAAAGAGTATCGCGAGGATGTGCGCTACGTAGCCTGCAATACCTACCTACAGCTTGTTGAACACTACGCCAAACGGCGCAAACTCGGTCTGCTTGAGAGCCTCTTTGGCGAGCAAATGAGGCTCCCCTACACCATGTTTGGGTCTGCCGTTTTCTTTGATCCGCAACGGCATCCAGATTGCACCTACGAGCTCGACGAGATTCATCGTTACCGGTGCGAGCGTGGCCTGTGGACCTGCGAGCGCTTCTATGGAAGCCGTGCCCGGAGCGCCACGCTCGGTTTAACCATGCGCGCCGTGGATCGCATCATGCGCGAAACATGGGGCTATCCACACCCCCTCAAAGATGAGTCCGCGCCTAAATACATCACGAAGATTATTGAGCGAGCGGCAACAGAACGGTACGCATGGACAGAGGCCCATAAACCTATTGAAGTGCATATCGACCTGTCCTCCCTGCGCGGAATTCGCGCAGCCGCTGCACGAAGCCGCGAAGCGTTGCTTACCGATGAGGAGCGCGAGGACGAGCCTCAGTCATGTGCCGAGGCGAAGCAGGAAGCTTCTAGCAAACCAAGCTACAGTGCATGTGAGGACGCGCTTGAGCAACCACCCACTCCGAGTGTCACCAGTGTGAAGAGCACTATGACTAGCGCGCCTGCCCTCGCACCTCGGCAGACAGATGCAACGGAGCAACAACCCACGCACGGACCACTCACCGCACCGCAAACAGCCTATCTAGCAGCGCTTCTTGCCCAAGATGCGCAAGCTGCCGCAGCCGCACTTCAAAACGAGTCCGTGAGCGAAGATATGATGGTTGATACCATCAACGAATCGCTATTCGACTCAATAGGCGATACCGTCATCGAATACAGCGAAAACGGACCTGCAATTATCGAAGACTACCGCGAAGACGTGGAAGGAATACTCCAAGATGCCTGATACAAACGCAAACACTGCCGCACCACGTGTACCCAAGCGTGTAGCCGCCGTAATTTTGAACTCCCTTAAGGGAGGCGTTGTACCACGCATTGGCCTTCCGTATATCACTGTGGGTCGCGAAGTTGAGATTCGCGCTCTGCTTACCGACCTTGATCTTATTGCCGACAGCGGCGCGAGCTTCCGCTTCTTGGTAGGCCGTTATGGCGCTGGCAAGAGTTTCTTACTGCAAACCATTCGCACCCACGCCATGGGCGAGGGTTTTGTTGTAGCAGATGCCGACCTCTCCCCCGAGCGTCGCCTGCAGGGCGGCCAAGGGCAGGGCCTTGCCACCTACCGTGAGCTTATCCGCAACCTCTCGACCAAAACCCGTCCCGAAGGTGGCGCGCTCAATCTTATTCTCGATCGCTGGGTTGCAATCACGCAACAGTCAGCTGATAGTGCAGACAATTCCGGAGCCCTACACGAGCAACTCGCCCCGCTTGAAGAGATGGTGCACGGATTCGATTTCTCCCGCATGCTGCAGCGCTATCGCACGGCCTCGCTCGAGGGCGACGAGGAAACTATGAGCTGTGTGACGCGCTGGCTGCGCGGTGAATATCGCACAAAAAGCGAAGCAAAAGCAGACCTGGGGTGCTCCACTATCATCGGCGATGACGATTGGTACGACTACATTAAGCTTCTGGCTCGCTTTCTTGTTTTAAGCGGTTACAAGGGCATGCTTGTCCTAATTGACGAGCTGGTAAACCTCTACAAAATTCCTAATGCCATCACGCGTCAGTACAACTACGAGAAGATTCTCACAATGTACAACGACACGCTGCAGGGCAAAGCCCATCACCTGGGCATCATTATGGGCGGCACCCCTACCTCCATCGAAGATCGGCGCCGCGGTGTCTTTAGCTACGAAGCACTCCGCAGCCGTTTAACGCAAGGACGATTTGCGCGCGAAGATATGCGCGATATGCTTGCCCCCATCATTCGCCTGCACCCGCTCACCTACGAAGAGTTGCTCGTGCTTATCGAAAAACTAGGACAGATTCACGCCGGGTACTTTGGCTATACCAATTCCATTACCGATGAAGACCTGGCAGCCTTCTTGCAGATTGAGTTTGGACGTGTAGGTGCCGATACGCACCTCACGCCACGCGAAGTGATTCGAGACTTCATTGAGCTTTTGGACATTGCCTTCCAGAATCCCGAGAAGGACATTTCCCAACTTCTGCGCGATGAAGGAGCCTTAAGTGCTGTAGGAACGACGAGCACCAGTGACAGCGGTACTAATGATGCTCCCTTTGCAGAGTTTACGCTGTAACCTCTGTCAACGCTTCAAGCGCATACTTTAACTCATCAGCGTTAAGCAGCCGCGCGTCAATAAGCATGTCGCTAACACCTGCGCACATAAGCTCATCTACCTGCGAAAGTCGATTAAGCGGCGCATCGTTATAGATGCGCGTACGACCTGCACTATCAATGCGCACCGGCAAGCGACTACCATTGCGCTCCACAAGCCAGCGCGGCTGTTGGCGACGCTTGCAGGCGACGCACGTAGCAGAACATGAACCTTCCGCCGTAAGTAAACAGTGCTCACACACCATAAGCTGAGGCCGCCCGTAAACAAGCACGCCCACCGCTTCTGCGCCAAGCGTCCTGGCCGTAGCAGATGCGCACGCTATTTCTTCCGCATACAATTCATCTGGCAGCCAAACGCAAGATGCTCCATGCTCAGCGAACCAAGCCGCAGTATGCCCATTGGTTGTTGAGAGCGGTGCTGCAATGTCAAACGCAAGGTTCTGCTCACCCATACGCGCGAGCTGCCCATAGTTTCTGCAAACCACACGCTCGCAGCGTTGTACAACTTCAAGCATGAAGTCCTCGTCGCACGAGCGAGCCGGCTCATCAAGCACAATAGTTAGATGCGGCAGGAGCTCAGACCAGCTGCTCATATCTGCCCGGAGAGTCTCCTGTCGGACCAAAACACGCTCAACATGCGCGTCCTGCAAGAGCGATTCCGCCTGAGATACATCAGCCGCAAGAACGTTAATACGCGGAGCACGTATTCCTTCTGTCACGGTCACAGACTCGGCAGCCGCCTCGGTCGAAGACACAGGCGAGGCTTCTGGCACAGTCGCAGCCTTAAGCTTCGCAGAACTCGCTGCTCCAGAGATATCCAACAGACCAGCCTCGGCACGCATGGTGCGAACTGCCTTGTCTGCTTGTTCGAGCACCGCTGCACTACTTGTGAGGTGAACCTTGCTTCCCACCTCTACTTTACGTTTGCAGTGCACCACAGCCCGCTCGCCCGCACGTACATCTACCGTACACGGCACCTGAGGCCAGCGCTTAGGAACATCCTTTGGCGCATCGGGGCCCGGCGTCGAGCGAATCTCCAGCATGTCACCCACATGCACATCTGCATCAAAAGCAATAACAACTTCTTCATGAAGCCGCTCAATAAGCTCACCCACAGCCACGCCCTGGTTGCAAGCACGCTCAAAGCTCATAAGCTCTGCCCCCGATGTTCCCATCAAGTAAGCATCGGTAAATCCGCGGTTAAACGACATGCCAAGTTGGCGCTTAAGCTTACACACCAACTCCTCGCCGTACGTACCAGCAGCTACAGCATCGAGCGCGCAGCGATAAGCAGAAACCACGTTGTACACGTAGTCGGGATTCTTCATGCGTCCCTCAATTTTGAGCGCAGAAACCCCTGCATACACAAGCTCGTCCACATGCTCAATGCTGCAATAGTCGCGCGGACACAGCAGGCGGTCGCCCTCCACACCTACAAGCGACGTGCCTTCCTCATCCTGCAAATCGTAGGCAAGGCGGCACGGCTGTGTACAATCACCCCGGTTGGCCGAGCGCCCGCGGCGCAAAGCTGAAAACGCGCAGGCACCGGAGTAGCAAATGCAAATGGCTCCGTGACAAAACACTTCAACAGGAAGACCGGCCTGCACAAGGCGTGAGATCTCGTCTATCGAAAGCTCGCGCGAAACCGTCACGCGCTCCACACCCAGCTCGTGAGCAACATAAGCCGCACCAGAAGCAGACATCACGCCTGTTTGCGTCGAAAGATGAATCTCAACACCAGGAATCTCACGCTGCAACAACTCGATAAAGCCTGCGTCAGCCACAATAAGCGCATCGGCACCAGCTTCAATCGCATCACGTGCGAGGCTCAAAGCATCCTCAAGCTCATAATCGCGCACGTACACATTGCAGGTCACATAAACGCGAACGCCGCGCTCATGCGCAAACCGCACTGCCTGGGCAAATGTCGCAAGCTCAATATCTGTAGCACTCGCGCGCGCGTTAAACGCACCAAGGCCACAGTACACAGCATCTGCGCCGGCAGCCACAGCAGCTAAAAGCGCATCAATTGAGCCGGCGGGCGCCAGCAATTCAGGCAAAGTATGAGTCATGAGTCAGACGCACCGTTTCTGCACGGGACAAGGCCTCGCACTGGTATGCAATCGGTCTGGAATATGTTGCTGACAAGCATACACGACAAGCACCCCGGACCCGATGCGGTATTCTGTTGGTCGTGTATGAATACATGCCCTCGGACAGTTTGGACTACCCGAGGAAACCGGTAGGAGGTCTCTATGGGCCCACGTGAGCGCCATGCGCGCAAGCGCGCCAAAACGCATACTCTCCCCATTATCCTGGGGTCTTTCTTTGGCTTTTTCATTATCTGCGGCATCGCTTTTACCATTGGCATGCTGGGAAACGTTTCCCGCTGGCTCTCTGACCTGCCCGACTACACCGATGCCAATGCTTATCTGGCTTCTGAGCCCACAACCATTCTGGATGCTAACGGCAACCAGATTGCCTCGCTCTACATTCAGAATCGCCAGAGCGTCACAATCGACCAAATCTCTGACTACGTACTCAAAGGCACGGTTGAGGTTGAGGACGAACGTTTCTACGAGCACAACGGCGTAGACATCATCGGCATTGGCCGAGCCATTCTAAGCCAACTGGCAGGACGCTCCGAGGGCGCCTCCACCATTACTCAGCAGCTCGTACGCAACACCATTCTTTCTGAAGAACAGTTTGATAACACCATCGAGCGCAAGGTGCGCGAGGCTTGGATTGCTATCCAGATGGAGAAGATCTTCTCTAAAGACGAGATTCTCACCATGTACCTCAACACCATTTATTACGGACACGGTGCCTACGGTATTGAGGCAGCAAGCGAGACGTACTTCTCCAAGCACGCAAACGAACTCACTCTCGCTGAGGCTGCACTGCTTGTTGGCCTGCCCAACTCGCCCTCCTATCTCGATCCCACCAGCAATCCCGACGGCGCGTTGGCGCGCCGCAACAAGGTACTCGACAACATGCTGCGCCTAGGCTCCATCACGCAAGAGGAGCACGACGCTGCACAGGCTGAGGAACTCACGCTAAACGTAACAGGAATAACCGAGAGCGGAACTCTTGCCTACCCCTACTTTGTCGACTACGTAAAGAGCCTGCTTCAGGAGCAGTTCTCTACCGATGTTCTGTACAAAGGTGGCCTGACCATCAAGACCACGATTGACCCCACCATCCAGCAGGCAGCCGAGCAGATTGCCACCGAGCAGCTCTCTGATGTAGGCGCTGATGAGCTTGACGTGGGCATGATTGTGATGGACCCCAAGACCGGCTACATCAAGGCTATGGTGGGTGGACGCGACTACTACGCAAACGATGCACACATCAACCACGCCACCTCAAGACGTGCCGTAGGCTCCACTTTCAAGGGCTTTACTCTTGCTGCAGCCATTAAGGCAGGTATGAACCCCAACATTCTGCTCAACTGCACTTCACCCATGAAGATTACCGATAGCTACACGGTGCAAAACTACGGCGGCGCCAACTATGGTGTCCGTACACTTGCTCAAGCTACGGCCGTATCGTCCAACACGGGCTATGTACAGGTGGCCAAGGCCATTGGCAACAGCAAGATTATCTCCATGTGTAAGAACTTAGGCATCGATACGAGTGCAGCCGGTATGGACGCCTCTGCCCTCTCGCTTACTCTTGGCGCTATGAGCAACGGTCTCACTGCGCTTGAAATGTGCGAGGGTTATGCCACGTTTGCAGCGGGCGGCCAGCATCGCAACGCTGTTGCTGTGACCGAGATTCTTTCTCGCACTGGATCCACGCTCTACAAGCACCAGGACAAATACGATCAGGTTCTCACTACAGGCGAGGCCGAGGTTGTAACCAATGTCTTGGAGACCGTCATGCAGTATGGTGGCACTGGTAACTCCGGCGCGCTCTCTGTTAACCAGCCAGTTGCCGGCAAGACCGGTACTGCAGGCGACGCCAACACCACGACCGACCTGTGGTTCTGTGGCTACACGCCGCAGTACGCCGTCTCCATCTGGGCTGGCCGTTCCAACTCCAACGCAGGAATCAATCAGTGGCACAACTCAACCATCACACT
>CAVJWJ010000050.1:0-11976 GCA_963653375.1 Roseburia sp. CAG:303 | reverse complement strand
GGACGAGCACCGTTGGTAAGGTCGGTACCTTCAGCCACAATCTTTGCCACAGCCTCGTCAGAAAGCACGATGTTCATGCTGTTCGCAATCAGGCGCTGGCGCAGGTCGTCAATCAGAAGGTCTGCGATGCGCGTCAGGTTCTCGCTCGAGAGCTTCTGGAACACCACGATGTCGTCAATACGGTTCAGGAACTCAGGACGGAACAGGCGCTTAAGCTCGCCCATCGCGCGGCCCTTAATCTCCTGCGAGCTTAAGCCCGCCTCACCGGTGGTACCAAAGCCCACGCTCGCATCCTGTGCAATCTCACGCGCGCCCACGTTGGACGTCATGATAATCACAGTATTGCGGAAGTCGACCGTCTTGCCCTGGCCGTCAGTCAGGCGACCTTCCTCCAGCACCTGAAGCAGGATGTTGAAGATATCCGGGTGCGCCTTTTCAACCTCGTCAAACAGCACAACGGAGTACGGATGACGGCGCACAGCCTTGGTAAGCTGACCGCCCTCGTCGTGGCCCACGTAGCCCGGGGGCGAACCAATAAGCTTGGAGACCTCGTACTCACTAGCGAACTCAGACATGTCAAAGCTGATGAGCGCGTCTTTGCTGCCAAAGAGGTACTCGGCAAGCGTCTTGGCAAGCTCAGTTTTACCAGTGCCCGTGGGGCCCAGGAAGATAAACGAGCCACCCGGACGGCGCGGATCTTTGAGCGGCGAGCGCGAGCGGCGAATGGCCTTAGCCACGGCGTCCACAGCCTCGTCCTGGCCGATAATGCGGGTCTTGAGCACACTCTCGCACTGCAGCAAACGGCGCGACTCATCCTCAGTAATCGAAGACACCGGCACGCCCGAAGTCACCGAGACAATGTCGGCAATCTGCGCTACGTCGATGGTAAGCGGGTCAGCATCCATCTGGCTGGTCCATGCAGCACGCTGCTCGCCCAGAGCAATCTCTGCTGCCTGCTGCTCCTGTTTGAGCTCAGCCGCACGGTTCATATCGTCTGCATCGCTTGCAGCGTCAGCCGCAGCCTTTAGCTCCTGCACGCGGGCCTCTGCCTCGCGCAGTTCCGCAGGTACGCGGTTTGCAGCAATGCGGGCGCGGGCACCTGCTTCGTCAATGAGGTCAATGGCTTTGTCGGGCAAGAAGCGGTCTTGAATGTAGCGGTTAGAAAGACTCGCCGCCGCCTCTACCGCCGCCGGCGTATAGCGCACATGGTGATGCTCCTCATAGCGTGGCAACAAGGCTTGCAGAATGCGGACGGTGTCCTCGACGCTCGGCTCTTCCACGTCAATGGACTGGAAGCGGCGCTCAAACGCCGGGTCCTTGGTCAGGTACTTGCGGAATTCCTCAGCCGTGGTGGCACCAATAATCTGGAAGGAACCGCGCGCAAGCACGGGCTTAAGCATAGAGCTGGCGTCAATGGAGCCCTCAGCAGAGCCAGCACCAATGAGCGTGTGCATCTCATCGATAAACAGAATGATGTCGCTTGCCTCGGTGGCTTCTTGGATTACGCCCTTTAGGCGCTCCTCAAACTCACCGCGGTACTTAGCACCTGCAACAAGCCCTGGCAGGTCGAGTGTCCAGACGTTTTGGTCAATCAGGTTCTCTGGCACGTTACCGGCGGCAATCTCTTGCGCCAGGCCTTCAACCAAAGCGGTCTTACCCACACCCGGATCGCCCAAGATAAGCGGGTTGTTCTTAGTGCGGCGCGAGAGGATCTCCATCATGCGAGAGATTTCTTTATCGCGGCCAATCACCGGGTCAAGCTTACCCTCACGCGCTTTCTCGGTCAGATTGGTGCCAAACTGCGCCAGTACGCTGCGTTTGCTTTGCACGCCTCCCTGACCAGACTCGCCCGAGAAAAACGGCAAACCGCCGCCCGGCCGTCCTGCGCCAGCGCCCGCCATGGGGCGCTTGCCGCCTTGGTCCTTAGAGGTGAGCTGCTCTACGGCACCACGTACTGAGGCAGCCGAAACCCCCAAGCGCTGGAAGATATCCATTGCAATGCCGTTACCCTCGTCCACAATGGCAAGCAGCAAATGCTCGGTGGAAACATAGGTCTGGTTGTTCTCACGTGCCAAGCGGAACGAGCGCTCCATAACCGAGATAACCAACGGCGTAAACGCAAGCTTAGCAGCCTCAGTCTCCGGCTCTTCAGCCGGCACCGTGGTGCGAATCTCCTTGAGCTGCGTCAGGATGTCGTCGTAGGAAATGTCAAGGGAGCACAGAGCCTCAGAAGCAATGCCTTCCTTTTCCTTAGCAAGCGCCAAAAGCAGGTGCTCGGTGCCTACCTTTGCGGACGAAAGGTCGAGCGCCTCTTGCTTAGCAAGCGACATGACCTTACGAGCGCGGTCTGTAAACCTATCCAACATATGCAAACCTCTACTGTGCTAGAAGCGATATACCAAAAGAAGCGCGCGAAGTGCGCAGCGCTTTTCCTTCTTTACCCAGAAGAATCCCTATGATAACGGAAAGCAGGAGTTTTATCGTGTGCAACGCACACCATGTGCAAGCTGCGCAAACGGCAAATCGTGAGCAAAATCTGGGTATAGACGCACAACATGCACGCACGCAACATCCATTCCGTAAGCCAACTTTTCATAGCGTTGTTTGGCTACCGCACAGCTTTTAATACGTCGGGCGATTATCGTGCCTCACGAGCGCACGATACTAGAGCGCGCAGCAGCTGTACGCCAGGCAATCGTGCGCCGCAGGGGCGAAAATAGGGTCAAAGACAGTCCAGCAGAAACAAAAATCTCGATATTATGAAGCAATAATCCAACTCTCTAAGTAGAGATAGCAAAACCCCAGGAAAGCGAAGTTCACTTTCCTGGGGTTTCTCCGTGTCTACTCGACAAGTCGCAATACTGCTTCATAATATCGCGTTAATTGTTCCTAAGCCGAGAGTTCAGGCTCCAATACAACCTCTTCAATCTCTTCTACAACATTCGGCTGACCCGGGAAGGAAACCAGCTCGAGGTGCGTCTCGGCAAAAACGGTGCCCATCGGGAATGCACGACGGAACACAAAGCGCGAGAACGGACCAGCAACCAGAAGGTTCCAGGGCAGCGCCATAATAAAGTTCTTACCAATGGCCGTAATCCACATGATGGGAAGCATGGACAGGTTGGCCAAGATACCACCGTTCATATGGGTCATACCCTCAAACGAACCATAGAGCGACATGATAATAACCATCGGCACTACCATGCAGGAGCTCACGGCCAGCGTCATAGCGCGCGATGAGCTCTTTCCGGGCGTAACCAGATACTTAAAGGCAAAACCCTTGGCCAGCGGGCTTGCGATAAACCAGTCGCAGCACATGGCAAACACATAGGCGATGGGGAACCCAAGCCAAGCAGATGCAATAACTTCGCCGTTAATAGCACCATGCTGCAGGGCAACGTTATAAATACTCATCCAGATCACCATGCAGAAGCACATGATGAAGGTAAACAGAAGGCTCTCTCGTTTGTTAGTAGGCATGTAGGGCAAGATCCTTTCTCTTTTCGCAACAAAAAGCGGGCGAGACAAACAACTCAAATCGTTCGTCTCGCCCGCTCATAAACACGTCTGCGACTACTTATGTGATGTCTTTAGCCTAGCACGTCCATGCCCCGTTTCGTAAGCGAAAAGTTTATGAAGATGCTGATGCAAAAGTCAATATCCGCTCGGTGAACGCGGCTAGATACTGGGAATACGCCCCGTAAAAGAACCCACAGACAAGACTACGGTGGATGCAATACACGTTGCATCCAACGCGCTTGGGCTCTTAGAGAACAAACCGCTCCCACCCATCACCAGCGTATTGGCACCCATCTCAAAACAAAGAGCCCCGCACAAGCGAGGCCCTCATCAGTTGTTATATGGCGCTCTCGCCTAGCAAAGCTTGGCGCCTGCTGGGATGCTCGGATCCACCTGCAGCAGGTTCAGGCGCTCTTCGTCGCCCTCCTTGTGCACAGCGCTAATCAGCATGCCGCACGAATCAATGCCCATCATGGCACGCGGCGGCAGGTTGGTAATGGCCACTAAGGTCTTCCCTACCAGGTCCTCCGGCTCATAGTACGCATGAATACCCGAAAGAATGGTGCGGTCGGTGCCCGAGCCGTCGTCGAGCGTAAACTGCAGCAGCTTCTTGCTCTTCTTTACTGCCTCACACGCCTTGACCTTCACAATGCGGAAGTCGCTCTTGCAGAAGGTATCAAAATCAACCAGGTCCTCATACAGCGGCTCAACAGCAACCTTGCTGTAATCGAGCGTTGCCTTGGCAGGCGCGGTCACAAAGGAGGCCTCGCCAGCAGCGCTCTCTGCAGTTGCAGCCTTCTTGGCACCCTTGCCACCCTCAGGCTTCATATGTGGGAACAGCAGCACGTCACGAATGCTTGCGGAGTTGGTAAGCAGCATAACCACGCGGTCGATGCCAATACCAATGCCACCGGCTGGCGGCATACCGTACTCAAGCGCGCGCACGTAGTCCTCGTCGTACTCCATGGCCTCGTCGTCGCCGGCAAACTTCTCTTCAACCTGCTTGCGGAAACGCTCAGCCTGGTCAACCGGGTCGTTAAGCTCGGAGAAGGCGTTAGCATACTCGTGGCCAGCAATAACCAGCTCAAAACGATGCGTCAGGCGCGGGTCGTCCTCAAAGCGCTTAGCCAGAGGGCTTACCTCGATGGGATAGTCACACACAAACGTGGGGTTCACGATAGTGTCCTCGCCCAGCTCGTCGTAGATCTCGGCAATAATCTTGCCGGCAGTCCACTCAGGCTTAACCTCAAGGCCCTTAGCGCGAGCCAGGTCAGCCAACTCCTCAACCGGAGTGTCGATAGTGACCTTGCAGCCCACCACATCAGAAACAATGTCGGTCATGGGACGGCAAGCCCACTCGCCCGAAAGATCGATGGTCTGGCCCTGATACTCAATAACTTCAGGGTTGCCAATAGCAGCGTTGGCGGTCTTAATAACACCCTCGGCAAGCGCCTTCATACCATCCAAATCGGAGTATGCCTGGTAGGCCTCCATGGTGGTGAACTCGGGATTGTGCGTCAGGTCCATACCCTCGTTGCGGAAGATGCGGCCAATCTCAAACACGCGCTCAAAGCCGCCCACCAGCAGACGCTTGAGGTGCAGCTCGGTAGCAATGCGCAGGTAGTTCTCCTGGTTCAGCGCGTTAAAGTGCGTAATAAACGGCTTGGCCGTAGCACCACCCTGAATGGTCTGGAGAATCGGGGTCTCCACTTCCATAAAGCCGTCCGACTCCATGTAGCGGCGGAAAGCCGAAACAATGGCAGAACGCTTGCGGAAGGTCTCGCGCACGTCCTCGTTAACAATCAGATCTACATAGCGTTGACGATAACGAGTCTCTTTGTCGGAGAGGCCATGGAACTTCTCTGGCAGCGGACGCACTGCCTTAGAAAGCAGGGTCAAAGCGGTAGGCGCAATGGAGAGCTGGCCGCGGCGGGTGCGCACCACGCAGCCCGTCACGCCAATGATGTCTCCCAGGTCAAGCTCACCCAAAAGCGACCAATCGGCCTCGTTCATGTCATTAATGCGGCAGAACAGCTGGATGTCGCCCGTTGGGTCGCGCAGAACCACAAACATGATTTTGCCCTGACCACGCTTGGCAACCACACGGCCACCAATCTTTACAACGTCCGTTGTATCCTCACCATCGGCAAGGTTGGCGTACTGAGTCTCGATGTCGGCAACGTAGTTCTCAACATCGGAGTGCTCGGGGTACGGGTTGCGTCCGGCAGCAAACATGGCCTCGCGGTCGGCAAGGCGGCGCGCACGCTCGTCGTTCAGGGTATCGACCGTAGCCTCAATCTGGTTCTCTGACATCGCTGATGTTCTCCTATTAACGCGAAAAAGCTCCCTGAACCATAACGGTCCCAGGGAGCTAATACATACGGGACCTGCGGCTTAGCGCGAGATCTTGGTGATGGTGTAGGTACGAGTCTTGCCGGAAGGAGTCACAATCTCAACCGTCTCGCCCTCTGCGTGACCAATGATGGCACGACCCACAGGAGACTCGTTGGAAATCTTGTGCTCAAGCGAGTTGGTCTCGGTGGTACCAACAAGGGTAACCTCGGTAGCAACGCCATCGCCATCAACAAGCGCCACGGTGCAGCCAATGGAAACCGTCAAGTTAGAAGAGGTACCAGCGTCCTTAGCATTAGCAAGGATGGCCTGAATCTCGGCGATGCGAGCGGCATTCTTGGCCTGCTCTTCCTTGGCGGCATCGTACTCGGAGTTCTCGGAAAGGTCACCAAAAGCACGGGCTTCCTTGATGTGCTCGATGATCTCTTTGCTCTTCTCGCCCTCGCGCCACTCAAGCTCCTCAACAAGCTTCTGGCGGCCTTCGGCTGTCAGTACGATCTCGCTTGCATCCATGCACAAACTCCTTGCATCTCACACGTGGCGCAGCCGCCACCCATACACAGAAAAGACCGGCTGGCCACAAGGGTCGGCCGGTCAAACATTACCCCACGTAAACGGGGTAAAACCTACTCAGCGTCGTCGGCCTTCTTCTTCTTGGCCGCAGCCAGCTTAGCCTCAAGCTCGCGAATCTCGGCGTCGTCCTCGTCCTCATCCTCAGAAGAGACGGGGCCCTCCTCGGACTCAGTCTTGTCGTCGCCCTCCATGCCCTCGCGGATATTCTTAACCGTAGAGCCAAGCGACTTGCCGAGCTTTGGAAGGTTCTTAGGACCAAAGATCAGCAAAGCGACGATAAGGATAACAATCCATTCCATACCCTTAGGGAACATGCGGTTTCCTCCCAGTTATTTGCAAACAAGCAGATGAGAGTATAACGCGTGGCGCGCGGGCGAACAACTGCGCCATATTTCCCCTACTTGTTTTTGCGCAGCTGTAACAATGGAGGCAATTCCAAAATCGAGAATCAGAAGACCTCAGTTTTTCCCCTTCGCTGGTCCTCGCGGCTACGCTGCTGTGGAATCGCCCAGGAGAATAATCTGAGGTCCCTGGATTCGTGGCCCTCATAACTCCCCGCACCAAATGCCACAAAACGCGAAAAGGCCGCCCGAAGGCGACCTTTTAAATGCAATGGTCGGGTTGACTGGATTTGAACCAGCGACCCCTGCGTCCCGAACGCAGTGCTCTACCAAACTGAGCCACAACCCGTTAGCCAAGTTATAGTAACAAAAGATTCGCGCAAATGCTAGCAATCAATAATATTCGGTCCGCACATCTCCATCTCGGTGGCACAAGACCACCAACCATGAAGCTCGCGCGCGTCCTGTGCAATCCTTTGAGCAGCTTCATCGCTCACGCACACAGCAAAACAGCACGAACCAGAACCTGAAACTTCGGCCATATAAATGCCCGGTTGTTCAGAGAGCCAGGTTAGAACTTCGTCAATCTCGGGCGCAATCCTAAGCGCTGCTGGAGCCAAGTTATTCGCAATGTGTTCTGCCGTATGCTCAACATTGCCTACACGCAATGCCTCCAAAATAGGCTCGATAGCAGGCAAAGGGCGCGGATCGGCATCAAAGTACTGGTATGCCTCGGCAGCAGTAACACCCTCAGACGGAGCGCGCACCAGCACCACCGGAGCAACGGGCAAAGACTCGAAAATCTCTTGCATCACGTCACCCGCACCGGTAAAGAACGCCGGAGGTCCGTAGAGAAAAAACGGCACATCGGCACCAATGCCGCGCGCAACCTCGAGCACGCGCTCGTCATGCACATCAAGGTCCCAGGCGTGGCAAATCGCAAAGATAGCTGCTGCAGCATCAGTAGAAGGGCCACCCAAGCCAGCGCGAATGGGGATGTGCTTTTCAATCGTAAAAGCAAAGCGAGGCTTGCGATCAAACGCCTTACCCATGGCCACAGCAGCGCGCCACACAGTGTTTTGCTCCATGGGAAAATCGGCCGCAGGAACACATACAACCGAAAGCGCGTCTGCCGGAGCCACACTCAGCGTGTCCGACAAACGCACGGCCGTCATAATCGAGTCGACCCGATGATAACCTCGTTCGTCTTTGTTGGCATGCACGCCCAGGTACAGGTTGACCTTAGCGGGCGCCGATACCTTGAACGAATCGGCGGACATAATTAATGCTCTTCGAGTTGGTTGCCCAAAGGAGTAAAGAGGTGGTCGCCCGTCTCGGGGTCAAACAGCTCAACCGTGCCAGTAAGCACGTCAACATACTGGTAGGACTGACGCGACTTACGGCCGCGGCGCTCCTCAACCTCAACAATAAAGACAGCCGGGTGCACGGTTTTAATAACGCCCATGCGCTCAACAACACGCGTACGGCCCATGTTGGCAAGCACCTTCACACGTTGACCGAGCATGCCCTCGAGCTTCTCGTGAATCTCGTCGACGTGATTGACTTCCAGCTCTTCCATTAGGCCTCCAATAGGCAACGCCCAAGACGCAGGGTTGCCCCAAAATAGCTACAAACGAACGAATTATAGCAGCCTACTGTATCGATTGCACATATTGTGGAGAACCTGCGGAGGGCGGTGCGGTTCGGTTCGGCAAGAGTTAATTCCCAACATCATCCGAACATCTAGTGAACGTTTTTACAACCCGGGAAGTCTCTTACGCCGCGTCTCTCGAGAGCCGAGTCGAGAGGTCCTGCAGTGCATGGAAACGATGGCTAATGGCGTTTTTCTCTGCAGGAGTCAGCTCCGCCATGGTTTTACCAGGCGTGTCTTGCGGCAAGAAGAGCGGATCGTAGCCAAAGCCGTGCTCGCCACGACCTTCGTGTCCAATCATGCCCTCACAGGCACCTGTGCCCGTAAGCACCATGCCGCTCGCGCCTACCAGAGCAATCACACTCATAAAGCGAGCCGTGCGCTCGGCGTCTGGCACGTCAGCGAGGTTTTCCAGCAGCTTTGCGTTGTTTGCCGCATCATCTCCATGCACGCCAGCATAGCGGGCCGAGTACACGCCCGGCGCTCCGTCCAGTGCGTCCACTACCAGGCCAGAATCGTCTGCGATAGCAGAAAGCCCTGTTGCTTCTACCGCCGCCTCAGCCTTGATGAGTGCATTCTCTAAGAAGGTGGTGCCCGTCTCTTCCGGGTCTTCAAAGTCGCCCAGCTGGCCCAGCGCCACAAAGGTCACGTCGGGCAGTACACGCGAGAGGATGTCCTCAATCTCCGTGAGCTTATGAGCATTACCCGTAGCCACCACAATGGTGCGCGCAGGGTCGAGGCTCTCAATATCAATCTTAGGCAGCGCCATACTTCTTCTCTCCCCTACTCTGCATCGCGAAAACACGTGACTTGGTTTTGTAGGTCAATTAACTGCTTGATGCCCAGCTCACCTAGGTCAAGCAGGTTATTTAAGCGTGTACGATCAAACGGAGTCTGCTCGCCCGTGCCTTGAATTTCTACAATCTCGCCAGTGTCGGTGGCCACCAAGTTCATGTCTACCTCGGCGTGACTATCCTCTGCGTAGTCGAGGTCGAGCAGCTCGTTGCCATCCACAACACCCATCGAAACCGCAGCTACCTGGCCTGTAAGCGGCAGGCGCGGAATCTTTCCGGCCTCCACCCACGCCATGAGCGCATCATGCAGAGCAACCCAAGCGCCCGTTACGCTTGCTGTGCGCGTGCCGCCATCTGCCTGCAACACGTCGCAGTCGATAGTGACCGTGTACTCGCCCAGCGCACGCATATTGCAAACGTTTCGCAGGCTGCGGCCAATCAGGCGCTCAATCTCCATGCTGCGGCCCTTGCGATTGCCCGTCTCGCGCTTGGTGCGGCGATTAGTGGCAGCAGGCAGCATGGCGTATTCCGCCGTTACCCAGCCCAACTTAGAAGCGCGGCGCCACGAAGGCAGGCCATCCTCGATGGTGGCGGCGCACAGCACGCGCGTGTCACCAAACTCCACCAAGCAAGAACCCAGCGCGTTTTTCATAACCTCGCGCGTAAGCGTGACGGGACGCATCTGGTTAGCAGCGCGGCCTTCTGCGCGCTTGATCTCTACGTAATCCATGAGTGCGGATCCTTTCGTGCGTTATACAGAAGCAAGCTCCTCGAGCGAAACGTGCTCAATGCTCTTAAGCGGCTGACCAAAAATGAAGCTGCCCGCAGCCGCAAACTCAGCCAGATTGTCAGAGGTAGTAGCAAAACGATGCTGCGGAGCCGCCGAATCGGGAGCCAGCTGCTCGCGACGCTGCAAAATGTCAATCAGCTCGCGTGTGGTTTCTTCGGCAGAAGACACCACACGAACGCTCTCGCCCAGCTCGTGACGAATAGGCCCCACCAACAGCGGAAAGTGCGTGCAACCAAGCACAACCGTGTCGATACCATGGCGGCGCAGAGGCTCCACAACCTCGTGCACGCAATCGCGAACCTCGGGCGTGTCAAAGATATCCTCGTCCTCGAGCCAGCGCTCCTGCAGATGTGCACCCGTAGCAAGCTCTTGCTCTACCAGGTCAACAAAGCGCGAAGCAGGGCAGCCATACACATCAACGCCTGCGTCCAAATCTTGGATGGCACGCGTATAGGCGCCCGAGCGCACGGTAAGGTTAGTTGCTAGTACGCCTACCTCGCGCGTACGCGTACTGTTGATGGCCGCTCGTGCGCCCGGCGCAATTACGCCAATCACCGGTACATCAAGCGTTTGCTGCAGCACGCGCAACGCAGCTGCAGTAGCTGTGTTGCATGCAATAACAATAATCTTGACGTTGTGGCGCGAAAGCCAACGGCCGGCCTGTCCAGCAAAGGCGCGCACCTCGTTTTCGCTACGCGTGCCATAGGGGCAGCGCTTGGTATCGCCAAAGTAATAGATGGACTCGTGCGGGAGTGCCGTAGCAATGGCGCGAGCCACCGTAAGACCGCCCAAGCCCGAATCGAACACGCCGATGGGGCATACATTTTGATATGTATCCACAGACATGTTTCTGCCTTCCTATTGCTTAGCTGCCAAAAGCGTACGCATAGATGAGACCCAGCCGTCTACAATGCGCCCCTGAGTAACATAGGTGTGCTCATGAGTATTTAAGAACTCCTGCGCGCCAACTGCGCCCAGACCGTTTTCTGCCAAGAAGAACGTATCCACGGCATCTGCCATGAGGAAGTCTGAGGAGGCATCGCCAATAGCCAGCGTCTCAGCAGGATCGATACCACGTAGCTCACAGAAACGCGCAATAGCACGCCCCTTATTCAAGCCCGCAGGGCTCACGTTAAAAGCGCGGCCTGGCGTGCCTTCCGGCAGCTGCAGCGTAGTAGGCAGCGACACATGCGGAAGATAGCCGTTGTAACCCCAATCAAGGTTAAGGTCCGTGGCGTCCAACATTGCTCGAGCTTCCTCATCGGGAACCTCACCGCGCATACCCACGGTAACCTCGCGATATTTATAGCCCTGCTGCATGTCGTTGTGATATTCCAGCAAGCCAGGATAACGCTCAATAATCTTGTCGCACACGCCCGTACGCTCAATTATCTGATGTGGTGTGAGACCACACGCAGGGTCGTACTCCATATCTGCCGTAAAGTAACACCAGTCATTCTTGGAGTGGTTGAGCATGAGCAATCCGCCCATCTCACCAATATATGCATTGAACGACAAAATGCGCGCATCCTCGTGCAACATGGCACGATTGCGACCCGAGCACGGAATAACCTCTACATCTGCAGCGCGTAACTCAAGCAGTGTTTGCACGCAAGCAAGACTCGGTGCACCCTGAGCATCGGCAAGCACATGCGAACCCGTTGCCAGCATGGTGCCGTCAAGATCGGTAAACACATATCGCACACGAGCGAGGCGTTCCTTAAGTTCACCTGCAGGAATGCTCGGAAGCACCGAAGAAGTCATAAAGAAAACCCTTCATTCGAAAAAACAGCGAGTTCCATTGTAGCTTTATGCCGCATGTTTCGATATACTGTCTTCTCGCGGGCGATTGGCGCAACGGTTAGCGCAGGTGCTTTACACGCACAAGGCTGGGGGTTCGAATCCCTCATCGCCCACCATCGGCTTTAAAACGGCTCCAGCAATGGAGCCGTTTTT
>CAVJWJ010000049.1:5669-12293 GCA_963653375.1 Roseburia sp. CAG:303 | reverse complement strand
GTACAGAGACATGTACGGCATGAGGGAGATGTGCTAAGCGAGGATCAGCGAAGAAGAAAATCTGGGAGCTTCGTAGTCAGCGTGGCATTCACGCGAATGGAAAATCTAAGGCCTTCTTAGTCAACGTAACATCTACAGCTCGCAGATGTTAAAGCCCGTGGTGCTTGCCTCGAGCAGCTCGCGTCCGCCAAAGACACAGGCGGGAGCCTCGGCGCCCACGCGCGTGACCTCAGCCGCAAAGGAGCGAAGCTTCTCGGGCGTGGCGTCCAACATACCGGCGCGCAGACGCTCGCTCCAGTCGGCGGGACGATGCGCAAAGAACCTGCCGTCTTGCCTGCGAGCCAGGTTGTAGGGCTTCACAGGCGTGTCAAAGCTCGAGACGCTGGAGACAATGTAGCCCTCAAAAGCCACGGGGTCGGGATCAAAATCGGCAAGCCACGCGCCGGCCTTTGCGATGCGCTCAAGCGAAGGATCAACAGCTGGATCACGGTAGGTGTGGAAGGAGAATCGACCTTCCGCCATGGCGCGGAAGCCGCATCCATAGGCGCCACCTTTGACTCGAATCTCGTTCCATAGGTAGTCGAAGGTAAGCGCGTTGGCAGCTACAGACCAGGCGCCGTCAGCGGCGATGCCATACTGACGTGCATCGCCTGCGCGTGCTACAAAGCAGATATCGGAGGGGATAATAAATGCTTCGTGCAGGTCGCGTGGCTCCGGCACGGTGAGCGTAGGTGCGCCATCCTCGCGCGGGCTCAAGCCGAGCGTGCCGGCGGCTGCCCAGAAGCGCTCATAATCCTCATCGCTGCCCGTAAAGCTTACCATGGTGTTGGTGGAGCTAAAGATGCGTTTTTGCAGCTCAGAAAGCTTATTACAAAGCGCCTCCGCGCGCTCATCAAAGTGTTCAAGCAAATCGGTTAGAAAGCGATAGAAGTCCACGCCACCAAGCTGCTGAGAGGCAAGTGCTGCGGGTGAGACGTAGGAGTAGGCGCGTGCGAGGGCCGCGGAGTGGCCCGACATTAAAAATCCCTGCTCCATAGAAATGCGCATCTGGGTAAGGACGTCGCGCACGCGAGCGGTGTCTTCAAAGACGGTCTCTGCCCACACCTCGCGCGGGATAGTGGCAAGCCCCTCGAGCTTCTCGGAAAGTGCGCCTGCAGCAACCGTAAGCATGGGACGCACAGCGCGCCAGTCGCTGTCGCCGCACATGTCGGTACCAAAGCTCAAGAAGCCCAAATTGGAGCCAATGTAGCTGTCCAGCTCGTCCACTGTGTGCGAACGCGTAGGCAGCTTTTGGAAGAGTTTTGCCATGAGGGAGACGTAAGGCAGCTCGTCAAAGGAGACGCAGCTCAGGTCAAAGTAGAAGAGCGTGTAGGCAAGCTGGCGCGTGGGAATGTCGTGCTTAAGGCAGGGGAGGGCATGTGTCTCGTCTACCGTGAGCGCAGGTTCGGGACGTGCTGGGCCAATGTCGGATACGTGTAGACGGGGCAGGGTTGCTTTAGCCTCGGGTGTATCCTCGCTTTCCTGCGCGACGCGCAGAGCGGCAACCTCGGCATCAATCTCTGCAAGCTCAGCGGACGTGGCAGCTTCGAGCGCGGCTGCAAGTTCGGCAGTCTCGGGGTCGGCTGTCTCATCTGCCTCGATAGGCTTGAGTTCCACCAGAGCATAGTGATTAGACTCTAGCACCAGCTCACGCAGTAAGTTCTCAAAATAGTCGCCCTCAAGCTCCTGGCGCAGGTCTGCATAGATATCGGCATACTTGAGCGCGAGTGTGGCGTCGGCATCGTCATAAAGCCAGGTAGAAAGGGCTTCACAGGCAAGAACAACACCGTCGGCCGTGCCGTAATCGCGCTGACGCAGGTCGTACTCGTTGCCAGAAATTACAGCTTCCAGACGCTCGCGCGAAATACCATCGCGAACAAGCTCGCGGGCACTTTCCTCAATGACTTCGCGCATGCGCTGAGCCACATCGGGCTGGGCGTTCTGCAGAATGATCATCTCGTAGGGCTGCAGGCACGAGGCATTGGTGTAGCTCAAAACATCGCCACCAATACCGGCTGCGAGCAGGGCCTTCTTCATGGGCGCCTCGTTGGAGCCCAGAATTGCCTCAAACAGAATATCGGCAGCAATGAGGCGCTTGCGATCGCTCGCCTCGCCCAGTACATAGCCCACGCCTACTTGGGCATTGTCGGGCGTTGTTTGCATTTCGACACACGCGTAATCGCGTGCTACGGGTGCCTGCTGTGTCAGCTCGTTGGGTGCACCAATCTCGTGCGGGAGCACCTTGGCCTTGGCGGCAGCGCTCTGTGTGCGGGCCTCGTCAGAAAGATAGCGCTCGTTCAGCCAGGCTAGGGCACGGTCGAGGTCCAGGTCTCCGTAGAGCGTAATGTAGCTATTGGAAAGGTTGTAGTGGCGCGCGTGCGTGTCCAAAAACTCCTCGTAGGTAAGCTGAGGGATGGCGCGCGGGTCGCCGCCCGAAATGTGGGCATAGGCCGTATCACAGAATAGCTCATGCTCAAGGGCGTTGTTTAGTACATCGAGCGGGTCGGAGAGAGCGCCCTTCATCTCGTTAAAGACAACACCGTTGTAACGCAGGCGAACTGGCTCGCCGTCTTCGTCGCGGTCGAGCTCGTAGTGCCAACCCTCCTGCTCAAAGATGGTCTTCTTGGTGTAGATGGCGGGGTTGAGCACCGCATCCATGTACACGTCCATCAGATTAAAGAGGTCTTGCTCGTTGGTAGAAGCTACGGGGTAGACCGTCTTGTCGGGGTAGGTCATGGCGTTCAAGAAGGTCTGCATCGAGCCCTTGATGAGGTCGACAAATGGCTCTTTAACAGGGAATTTTGCCGAGCCACACAGTACGGAGTGCTCCAAAATGTGAAAGACGCCCGTGTCATTTGCGGGGGGCGTCTTAAAGGCAATGGCAAAGGCCTTGTTCTCATCTTCGCAGGGCAGCGCAAGCAGACGAGCGTCGCTTGCCTGGTGACGTAGGACGTACGCGCCAGCATCGAGTTCATCAATCTCCTCGGCGCTTTCGACAACAAAGCCGTGGAGCTGCGCCTGCGGAGTAAGAAGTGCTGCTGCGCGTTCGCGGGCACTGATAGTAGATGGTGTGGGCATGGGGTCTCCTTGCTGGTGTTGGTCCTATCGGTTCCCAGGCTGCGTGCACGGGTGCGCGTGAGGAGCTGAGGCTTATATGGCCTGGGTCTCGCACGCGCATGTTTGCGCACACTCGGCTGGGTTTGGATGTGTTCCGGCATCACGTATACCCCTAACTGTACGCCAGTGCACTGACAAAGCCGACGCGTTCGCGGAACCTTTATTGAGTGCGCCGAGGGCGTGGTAAGGTTGTTGGGTTGTTTTGGGATACAAGGAGGGCGCACGTGGCTGAGCCAGCGGGTCAGACACAGCAGGTACAGGGCATGGTTGAGCGGAATGTTGCTGCAGAGGCAGATGCTGAGGCGTTGGATGCTATGAATGCAGATGCTGCGATGCCAGACGCTCTTCGGGCAGATGCCGCGGAGCCGCATCTTGCGGAAGCTCAGTCTGTGGAGCCTTCCGTAGCATCATTCTCTCAAGGAACCGATGCAACTTCGCGAGCTGAGCGTCGTGCTTGGCGTGAGCGCTTAAACGACGAGGCTACGCGCAAGGTGGCTGTAGGCGTTATTTCAACCCTTATTGGTGGCTTTTTCTGGGGCTTCTCGGGCACCTCGGCCAGTTTGCTCTTTAGCCATTACCAGGTAGATACCTTCTGGCTGCTTTCGGTGCGCCAGATTTTTGCTGGCCTGTTGTTTATGGCGGTGGTGCTCGTGCGCGACCGTGAGCGTCTTATTCGCCTATGGACCACGCCTGCCCACATTCGCGAGCAGCTGCTGTTTACCATTTTTGGCCTGTTACTCAACCAGTTTGGTTACCTCATGGCCGTGCGCCTTACTAATGCGGGAACCGCCACGGTGCTGCAGTGCCTCCAGCTGGTAATCATCATGATTGTTACCTGTTTGCGCCGGCATCGCAGCCCACGTCGCCGCGAGATGGCGGGCTTGGTGCTTGCGCTGCTGGGCACCTTCCTTATTGCGACTGGGGGCAATATTTCACAGCTCTCCATCTCGCCTGCGGGCTTGGCCGTTGGCTTGTTGGCGGCTTTGGGAGCAGCACTCACGGCGCTCATTCCCACAACGGTGCTTCCGGAGTACGGCTCGTCTGTGGTAACGGGCTCTGCCATGGTGGTTGCAGGTATTTTTAGCTGCGCCTGCATTCAGCCGTGGAATAATCCGCCTGCGCTTGATGCATCGGGCATTGCGGCACTTGCAATCTTTATTGTGGTGGGGTCGTTTCTGTCGTACTTCCTCTACATGCAGGGCGTGAAGGACTTGGGCGGTATGCGCGCAAGCATGCTGGGAACCATCGAGCCTGTCTCCGCGGCGGTTACGAGTGCGCTGCTGCTGGGCACCGTCTTTGCGCCTACGGACATCGTGGGCTTTGTGGCGATTATTGTGATGGTGTTCCTCACGGTGTAGCGCGCGGTGCCGCTCGCGTGTTCATGCCAGCGGGACATACGCTGACGCAAACCCGAGCCGGCGCGGATTCGGGCTGATGCAAATGCTTGCTGTGGCGACGGCAGGTTTGCCACAGCGTTGGCAGCGAGCCTGTAATGAAAGCCACGAGCTTGCCGCAACAGTAGTGAGTCTGCGCAAAAAATAGCGGCGGCAGCTGATGAGTCACGTCTGACTACATCTGCCACCGCTGCCACTTGAGCTTGCGTTGGTTGCTGCATGCTATACGCAGCTCAACATTGTTCCTACTTCTGCGTGTTCACGGGCGGCACCGCAGCCTGACGATTTGCGTCTCCTGCCACAATCATCTGCTCAAACATGCTTGATGCCTGGCTGTAATCGCTCGGCAGAACCACGGTAGACGCTTTGCCGCTCTTGGCAAACTCGTTCATCATCTCGGTCCACTGCGTAAACATAAACAGCTGGTTGGCCTCGTCGTTGCCCACGCCCGTCTCCTGAATGGTCTCGAGCGAATCCTTAATGCCCATAGCAATAGCCTTGCGCTGATTGGCAATACCCTCGCCAGCCTTCTCCATAGCCTCAGCCTCGGCCTTAGCCTCGGTTACGCGGCGGATGCGGTCTGCCTCGGCCAAATCTTGGGCAGCGGCCTTGGTGCGCTGGGCGGCGTTAATCTGATTCATGGAGTCCTCAACCTCAGAGGGCAGGGCAATCTTGGTAATCAGGGTCGATACCAGCGTAAAGCCATAGGCATCCATCTGCTCAGAAACGGTGGCGTTGACGTCTTTGGCAATGTCATCTTTTTTGGCAAAGACCTCGTCGAGGGTGTAGACCGGGATGGAAGAGCGCAGGGCGTCGGTAATAAAGTCGCGCATCTGTGCCACGGGCTGCTGCAGCATGTAGTAGCTCTTGTACACGCCCGACTCGGTGGGATTGTTGCCCAGCTCATAGCTTACGTGGTACTGAGCAGAGACTTCCAGGCCAATGGTTACGTTATCCTCGGTCTTAACGTCAATGTCAAAGCCGTTTTTCATGGTACGCAGCGAAACTGTTGCGGCCTTACGATCCACAAACGGAATCTTGGCATGAAAGCCCGCGCCCACGATTTTGTTGAACTTGCCCAGGCGCTCGATGATGACGGCGTGCTGCTGCTTAACAACAAAAAACACGTTGCCGGTAAGCGCGCAAACAATCAAAACGATGAGGACAATCCAGATGATGGAGCCGATGGCTGCAAGAATCATGATGGTTCCTTAGAACGATGCAGTAGATGCCCTGATGATACTCGTTTTGCGTCAAGAGGCTCCGAAATGTAGCGGAAACATTGCAATGAAGGGTTGACGTGAGCGCAAAATGGCGTATAAACATACCTACCCAGTAGGGAAGTGATAATAAACAAAACGGCTCAGGGAGGGAGGCTGCTATGAGCACGATGAACACCATGGGCACCATGATGTGCTGTGTGGGTGGGCGAATGCTGCAGCTGCCCTTTGCCGCGCGATGTTGTTAAGGATTCCAGATTTCCGTATGCAACGAGCTTGTGGGCGAGGGGCAGCACCTTCGCCCTTTTTATGCCGGGATGCGCGGCGATGTGATTGCTGTTCGCGCGTTCCTACGATTTTGTTTCACGCAACTCCACTACCTCATCTAAGGAGAACACCATGTCTGCACGTAATGATTTGAACCTCAACGCCTCGCTTTCTCGCCGTGGCTTCTTGGGCCTTTTTGGCGCCGCCGGCCTTACCTTGAGCCTTGCTGCCTGCGGAAATAGTGGCTCCTCTGCGGCTTCTGGCAGCTCAGCTAGCTCCGCCTCTGCAAGTGGCGTAACCAAGATCACTATTGGCACCGAGGGTGCTTACGCGCCGTATACCTACTTGGACGACGATGGTAATCTTACGGGCTTTGATGTTGAGGTAGCCCGCGCGGTGGGCGAGAAGCTCGACGATTACGAGTTTGAGTTCCAGACCATCGAGTGGTCGAGCATGTTTGCCTCGCTCGATGCCGATAAGATTCAGACCATCTCCAACCAGGTGGCACTGAACGACGAGCGCAAGGCCAAGTATCTCTTTGAGGACACGCCGTATGCCTACGCCGTAAACGCCATTGCGTTCAAGGC
>CAVJWJ010000049.1:0-5401 GCA_963653375.1 Roseburia sp. CAG:303 | reverse complement strand
GGCTTTACGCCGGTCTACTTCCCGTTTGCAGATAGCGACGAGGGCGAGAAGTTGAGCAAGGCCTTCGAGACCGCACTCACCGAGCTCATCGAGGACGGTACGCTGTCTGAGCTGTCCGTTAAGTTCTTGGGTGACGACTACACCACCGAAGAGGCTGTAAACGCCTTGGTTGAGAAGCAGCAGGCGTAAAGTCAGCTGATTGAAGTGAGAGTGGGGAGCGAGCGCCAATGAACGGTAAGGTTTTCGACGTCGATTTTATGATGCAGGCAGTGCCTCAGGTGCTGGCGTATCTTCCGGTCACGCTCGAAATCGCGGCCGTATCGTTTGCACTCGGTCTGGTGCTCGCCTTCCTTATTGCTCTTACGCGCTTCTTTAACATTCGCGTGCTGAGTCAAATCTCGCGCGTCTTTGTTTCTATCATGCGCGGCACGCCGGCTATGTGCCAGCTGCTGCTTGCCTACTATGGCCTGCCTGTAGCACTGCAAGCCATCAACCAAGAGCTGGGTACCGCGCTTTCGGTCAATGGCATCCCACCCATAGCCTTTGCCATTGTGGCGCTTTCGCTCAACGGCGCGGCCTTTATGTCCGAGACCATTCGTTCGGCCATGCTCTCGGTGAGTGAGGACCAGATTGAGGCATGCTACAGCGTAAACATGACGCGCTGGCAGGCCGTGCGCTACGTAGTGCTGCCGCAGGCGTTCTCCACCGCGCTTGCTCCCTTGGGCAATACGGCGATCAGCATGCTTAAGGATACGAGTCTGGTCTTTAACATCTCGGTGGTCGAGATGATGGCCGAGGCAAAAATCGTAGGCGCCCGCGCATTTAGGTTCTTTGAGGTCTACATCGTGGTGTCGCTCATTTACTGGGTGTGCTGCTTTGTGCTGGAGCGCTTGATTGCGATACTGGAACGTCGCTCGCGTCACTTTGAGAGGAGCGTGACTGCCCGATGAGTACGCTTGAAGAGAACTCCGCGGTGGCATCCAATGCGGCGCACGGTGCTACGTCGACGATTCTGCAGGTAGAAGGCCTTAAGAAGGCGTTTGGCTCGGTGCAGGTGCTCAACGGCATCGATGTTTCGGTCAATCGCGGCGAGGTGGTCTCGCTCATTGGTCCTTCGGGTGCGGGTAAGACAACCTTTCTGCGCACGCTCAACTGGCTGGACGCGCCGGACGAGGGTGTTATTACCATTGATGGCGCGACTGTTCATGCCAACGGCGGAAAGATCAGCAAGAAGTGCCTCTCGATGCTGCGCTCCAAGTCAGCCATGGTGTTTCAGCGGTATGCGCTTTTTCGCAATAAGACCGCACTTGAGAATGTAACTTTGGCGCTCCGCGCGGTGCACCATGTGGGAGCAGACGAGGCGCGCGAGCGCGGTCTTGCCCTGCTTGATCGTGTTGGTCTGGCCGATCGCGCTGATCGCTATCCCTCTCAGCTTTCGGGAGGTCAGGAGCAGCGTGTGGGCATTGCGCGAGCCCTGGCGGTAGACCCCTCGGTGGTGCTTTTTGATGAGCCTACCAGCGCCCTTGACCCTGAGTGGGTAGGCGAGGTGCTCTCGGTTATGCGCGACATTGCAGCCACCGGCATGACCATGGTGGTGGTTTCGCACGAGATGCGCTTTGTGCAAAACGTTGCCACTCGCGTTCTGTTTTTAGATGGCGGCAAGATTTTGGAGGACGGCACGCCCGATCAGGTCTTTGGTGCACCCAAAAATCCGCGCACACAGAAGTTTATTAGTCAGGCAGATCTCTCTATTGATACGTGGGGTCCACACCTGTAAGTGGAGGCGCAGCACTCGCGCGAATGGGCTTACTGCGTTGGTGAAGGTTATGGGTTTGACCGTGCAGTGGAGAGCTGATTGAGACCGCGCTGCGCTATAGAGTTTATTCACACAAGAAGGGCGTCCGGGGAAATCCGCGGGCGCCCTTTTGTCTACGTGGGGCTGTCAAGCCTTGCGTGTGGAAGCTGAGGCAGCTTCTCGGTGTCCAGCTCTAGTGCTTAAAATCGCGCTCCTGTTTCTTACAGACTATAGAGCTCCGAGAACTTCTTCTGCAGGTAGTTGCAGTAGAAGCTGGCGTCGAGCGGTCCGCCCACAGCCTCCTGCAAAAGCTGCGGTGCGTCCTTGGAGCGGCCCCACTGCCAAATCTTGTCGCCCAGCCAGGCGCGCACGGGAGCAAGGTCGCCAGCGGCGCAGGCAGACTCAAGGTCCACGCCATCGGCAGCCATGGCGGCTGCGTACTGCGCATCGTAGGCACTGCCCAGCGCATAGGTGGGGAAGTAACCAAAGCTGCCGCTCGACCAATGCACATCCTGCAGGCAACCGCGCGTGTTGTCGGGAACCTCAATGCCCAGGTACTCGCCCATAAAGCGGCGCCACAGCTCGGGGATGTCTTTGGCGGTAGCCTCGCCAGCAAACAGCATGCGCTCGATGCGGTAGCGCACCATAATGTGCAGGGGATAGGTGAGCTCGTCGGCCTCGGTGCGAATGAGGGATGGCGTGGCAATGTTGGCTGCGCGGTAGAGCTCGTCCTCGCTCACATTGTTGTAAACCTCGGGCGCGTGCGCGCGCAGCACGTTCAGGAGCGGCCCCATAAAGGCGCGGCTGCGTGCGATGGTGTTCTCAAAGAAGCGCGACTGGCTCTCGTGGATTCCCATCGAGGTGCCGCCTTCAAGCGCTGTATAGGCATAGGCGGGATTAACGCCCAGCTCATAGATGGTGTGGCCAGCCTCGTGCACAATGGAGAACACGTTGGAGAGGCAGTCGTCCTCGTAGATATGCGTGGCAATGCGCGCGTCGCCTGCAGCAAAGCCCTCGGAGAAGGGGTGCTCGGTAAAGGCGAGCGTGGTGTCGGCTAGGTCGAGTCCCACCAGACGCATGAGGTCGAGCGAGATGGCCTTCTGCGCGGCTTCCGAGACATGCGCATGGAGGAATGAGGCGTCGGGCTGCTGACCGCGCGCGCCAATCTCGTGCACAAGCGGCACTACGGTAGCTTGTACCTGCTCGCAGAACGCATCGAACGCAGCCGAGTCGAGTCCGCGTTCGTGCTGGTCAAGCCATACATCGTAAGGGTCGCGGTTGGGGTCGATGAGTGCCGCTTGGTGCTTGAGCTCCGCAACAATACGGTCAATGTAGGGCTCAAAGCTTGCCCAGTCGTTTGCAACCTTTGCCTTGTGCCACACAGCTTGAGACTCGCAGGTAAGGCGCGTCCAGTTGGCAGCCTCATCACTGGGGATGGCGCTGGCCTCGCGCTGGTCGCGCGCCAGAACGCGTGCTTCGGCCGCAAGCTGCGGGTCATCAATAAGTCCTTTGTCCACGGCCTGCTGCAGCTTGGCTACGCGCTCAACCGATGCGGGTTTGGTAAGTAGCTTGTGGTACTCGCCCGAGAGCGTGCCCATGGCCTCGGCGCGGGCAGCGGCGCCGTTTTCGGGCGCAACGGTGGCTCCGTCAAACTCTGCAATCTTCATCAGATAGCTGCGGCACCAGAGTTTGCGCTCGAGTTTGCGCACTTTGTTGGCGGTTTTTTGTGCTGTCTCCTGCTCTTTTTCGAGCTTGCGGGCTTCTGCTGCCTGTGCGGCGAGGGCTTTCTTTTGAGCTTTCTTGTCTTTTTTGCTCATTGTGCGACCTTTCGTTGCGGTCTGAGAAATCCGACCGGTCTGACACCAGTGTACCCATGTGGCTGCACGGCGGCACTTTGTCTGCGTTGTTGTTTGGGAAGCTGTGGAGAGCGGTCTGGCGGGTGATGGGACGGCGGGTCTGTTTTGCTTGCTAAGGGTTTGGCTTGGCACAGCCTCGCTCAGCCGCCCCGCGCACCTGGCATAAATCTGTGCTATCATCTCGACCAATGCGTTGACGGAGAGGGTTTTGCCCGCCGCGCCGGGTTTAAGAGAGAAAAGGCCATGGGCTGTAAGCCTTTTCACCTTAGGCAAGGGCAGAGCGTTCACTCCCGAGCAGCGACCTGAACGGCTCGCGCGCGCTGTGCTGCGTAGCACTTAGTAGGGAAGCCGCCGCCTCGGCGATATGAGGCCAAAGGGGGCATGCCGGGTACACAGCCGGCAGCCAAACAAGGTGGTACCGCGGAATTCAACCGTCCTTGGGCAGAATACATGCCCGAGGACGGTTTTTTATTGCAACGAAATCGGGCGGCGAGGGTGGCGCGCCCACTCCCGCGCACGAACAGGAAGGATTGCTAGATGGGTCTGATTGAAGATCTGGCTGCGCTGGAAGGCAAGGCAAAAGAGATGATCGACTCGGCCGATACAGCCGAGAAGCTGGAGGAAGCTCGTGTGGCTCTGCTGGGCCGCAAGGGTGAGCTTACCGGCATGATGCGCATGATGGGCAAGCTCTCGGCTGAGGAGCGCCCTGTAGTAGGCAAGCGCGCCAACGAGATTCGTGGTGGCGTAGAAGCCCTGCTTGAGGGCCGCATTGCCGAGATTAAGCACGAGGCTATGAAGCTCCAGCTTGCTGCCGAGGCTGTCGACGTAACGCTGCCGGGTGCGCGTCCGCAGATTGGCCATCAGCATCTCATCAAGCAGATTCTGGAGGAGGCCGAGGACATCTTCTGTGGCATTGGCTACACCGTAGAGTCTGGTCCGCAGGTTGACACCTCCTACTACAACTTCACCGCGCTCAACGCCCCCATGGATCACCCGAGCCGCTCTGCACGCGACACCTTCTACGTGGTAGACAACGCGCCGGGCACGGTGGCGCACCCCGAGGCACATGCCCACGGCGAGTCCGACATTTTGCTGCGCACCCAGACCTCGGGCGTGCAGGTGCACACCATGGAGACGCAGCAGCCTCCTATCTACATGATTTGCCCTGGTACGGTGTATCGTCCCGACACAGCCGATGCCTGCCACCTGCCGCAGTTCAACCAGATTGAGGGCCTGGTTGTCGACGAAGGCATTACCTTTGGCGATCTCAAGGGCACGCTCGACTACTTTGTTAAGTGCATGTTTGGCGAGGATCGCAAGACGCGCTATCGCCCGCACTTCTTCCCGTTCACGGAGCCTTCGTGTGAGGTTGACGTGAGCTGCGGCGTGTGCGGCGGCAAGGGCTGCAACTTCTGCAAGCACTCCGGTTGGATTGAGATTTTGGGCTGCGGCATGGTTGACCCCAACGTGCTTATCAACTGCGGAATCGACCCCGAGAAGTACTCTGGCTTTGCCTTTGGCATTGGCGCCGAGCGCGTGGCGGCGCTTCGCTACGACCTGCCTGACCTGCGTACGCTGATGACGGGGGATATGCGCTTCTTGAATCAGTTCTAAACGCCGCGGCTTTCCCAGCCACCGCACCTTCACCCTCAATCGTCGGTCGCGTACCTAAGTACGCTTCGCTCCTCTTTCGGGCGAATCTGCAGCACCTGGAAAACCCGCCCTCTTGGCTGATTGAGCGGATCTTATT
>CAVJWJ010000048.1:0-12487 GCA_963653375.1 Roseburia sp. CAG:303 | reverse complement strand
CGCGAGCAGAGCCTTCTCCAAAGCGCTTGGCCTTAGCCTTGGCACGATTCTTCTTACCCATGAGCTACTCCCCTGCCCCATCTGCGGATGCAGGCGCCAGTGCATCATAGTTGCGGCGCAGCCACTCAAAGCACAAGGCAGTGGCCGCCTGGGCAACATTTAGGCTTTCAGTAGCTCCTAGCTGGGGAAGCTTGGTAAGAAAGTCGCACTTCTCAAGCACCAGGCGAGAGATGCCATCTCCTTCCGAGCCCATGACGAGAGCAACGCGGCCCTGAAGCGGAGACTCCCAGCACACATCGTGCGCATGCTCCGAGGCGCCAGCAACCCAATAGCCAGCCTCTTTAAGCTCGTCAATGGCACGAGCAATATTGGGGACCTGCGCGATAGGCAGATGCATAACAGCGCCAGCTGAGGTCTTGTAGCTGCCCACTGTCACGCCCGCAGCACGCTTGTTGGCGATAACCACACCCGTTGCACCCACAACCTCAGCCGAGCGAACGATGGCGCCAAAGTTGCCGTCGTCGGTGATGTGGTCGAGTACCAGGATGAGCGCCGGACCATCGCCCGCAGCAGCAATGAGATCGGCAAGGTCTGCGTACGAAAAAGCGCCAACTTCCAGCGCTACACCCTGGTGAGCACCATGGCTTGAGATAGCATCAAGCAGCGCACGCGGCACCGTTTTGATGGGGATGTTTGCAGCAGTGAGTTCATCGACCAGGCGCGCTAAAGCTGCATCAGAGCCCTGACCTTCTGCGATAAGAGCACGTTTGATGGGGAACCCTGTGCGCAGAGCCTCAGCTGCAGCACGGCGACCTTCAATAAAGTCGCCCTTAGGAGCCTTGTTGGCGCGCGCTGAGACCGTATGCTGCGGACCTCGCTGCGGACGCGCACTGCGCGCAGAGCCATCGGTTCGATTGCGTTTATCAGCCACAAGGGCTCCTTTCAGATATGAGATAACGGCCGGCTGTGGTGCCCAAGATAGACAGGTCGGAAGCCACCATGAGGACCCTAGCCGGCCACAGTGCCCAACCAAGGCAACGGGTTTTCCAGGTGCCCAAGGTTCGCAAGGGTCAAGCCCGACGACGCGTACTAAGGTACGCGAGGAGGGTTGGAGCCCGAAGATTGGGTACCTGGGAAAGCCGTTCGGCTAGGAAGATTTAATCCGGGTGCCTGCGGCAGTATCCTCCACCACCAGCCCCAGCGCCGCCAGCTGGTCACGAATCGCATCGGCACGCGGCCAGTCCTTAGCAGCGCGCGCCTCAGCGCGGGCAGCAAGAATTGCCTCAGCAGCCTCATCCACCGACTCACCTGCAAAGCCCACAAGCTCTGCCGCCAAGCCTACCAGCTCTTCTGGCAGCTCCTCCTCAGGCTCAGGCAGCTCGATACCCAACGTATCCAGCAGCTCAGCCAAGGTATCGGCAGCTGCAAGAGCAACCGAAGTATCAGCGGCACCCGCAGCAGATTCCAGATACTGATTAGCCTCGGTCACAAAACCAAAGACAGCACCCAGGGCGCCCGCAGTGTTGAAGTCGTCATCCATGCAGGCAGTAAACTCATCACGCGTAGCCTGAGCAGCGCTTGCAAGCTTCTCTGCCAGCGCGGCATCAACCTCGCCCATAGCGTGTGCTGCAGCCCAGCGCAGGTTTTGCACCGTACCCGCAATGCGAGCAAGCGAGTTCTCAGAACCCTCAAGGCGCTCCCAGGAAAAATCAAGCGGGCTGCGATAGCTCGTCTGCAGCATAAGTAGACGCAGAGCAGCACCGGAATGCTTTTCCAGCACCTCAGCTAGGGTAAAGAAATTGCCGAGCGACTTGCTCATCTTCTCGCCGTCTACCAGCAACATACCGGTGTGCATCCAGGTGTTGGCAAAGCCTTGGTGCCAGGCGCAGGTAGCCTGAGCGCACTCGTTCTCGTGATGCGGGAAGGCGAGGTCGGAGCCACCGCCGTGAATGTCGATAGGCACGCCCAAGTAACGATGCACCATAGCAGCGCACTCGGTATGCCAGCCAGGGCGACCCTCGCCCCAAGGGCTCGGCCAGCTTGGCTCGCCAGGCTTTGCAGCCTTCCAGAGGGCAAAGTCGAGCGGGTCGTTCTTGTCCTCGTTCTCCTCAATGCGCGCGCCCACCATCAGGTCGTCGATGTTACGACCAGAAACCTCGCCATAGGTTGGGTCAGAACGCACGGCAAAGTACACGTCGCCGTTATCGGCAGCGTAGGCATGGCCCTGCTCAATGAGCGTCTTGATCATGCCAATCATGGGGCCAATTTCTTTAGTAGCGCGAGGGCGTACGTCAGGATCAAGCACGTTAGCGGCACGCATGACGCCAATGAACTTGTCGGAAAACTCGCTTGCCACCTCGGCGGCCGTGCGGCCCTGCTCGTTAGCGCGCTTAATAATTTTGTCGTCCACATCGGTGAGGTTCTGCGCAAACGTGACCTCGTAGCCGCGCGCGATAAGCCAGCGACGAATCACATCAAAACTAATAAACGTACGCGCATTACCAATGTGAATGTTGTCGTACACCGTAGGGCCGCATACATACATGCGGACCTTGCCCTCTTCAATGGGCGTGAACTCTTCTTTCTTATGGGTACTGCTGTTATAAATGCGCATGGATTACTCCTCAGATATTTTTTCAAGCAGGCAGACGGCCCAAGCGCCGATGCCTTCCCCCTGACCTTCCCAACCGAGCTGCTCGGTTGTAGTGGCCGCCACGCCTACGTTTTCTACGGAGACGCCGAGCGCGTGGGCGAGATTTTCGCGCATGCGCTCGCGGTGCGGGGAGATTTTAGGCTCCTGACAGGCGATCGTGCAGTCCGCATCCACAAACTCAAAGCCCAGCTCGCGCGCGTAGTCCATCACGCGACCAAGCAGTACCAGCGAGTCTGCTCCGGCGTAGGCTGGGTCGGTATCGGGAAACAGCCGACCAATGTCGCCACCGCGGCAGGCGCCCAAAATGGCATCGGCCAAGGCGTGCGCCAGCACATCGGCATCGGAATGACCGAGCAGCCCCTTGGAGTGCGGAATCTCCACGCCGCCGATAATACATCGGCGCCCTTCGACCAGGCGATGGACATCGTAGCCGTGCCCGATGCGAAGATTGGAGGACATGCAGATGCTCCTTAGGATGCGTGCCAATACGTGCGACTCATCATAGCATCTGCACTACAGGCGCGCGGAGAGGGAGTAGGCACGCACGGCGTTGTTCATAAAGAAGTCCTCGTCGTCGCCAAAGGCTTCGCGCAGCAGGCAGAAATGCTCCTCAAAGCTTGAGTAGAGAGAAACAACCGGCCAGTTGGACGCATAGAGAAGATGCTCGGGCGAGAACGTCTCGCGCACGAACGAGAGCAGCTCTGCGGTAAAGCCTGCATCGGCGGTGGCAAAGCCAGAGACCTTGAGATAGAGATTGGGCAGAGCAGCAAAGCGCTCCATAGCAGCACACCAAGCAGGAGTCAGCGCTTCTACGTTACCTAGGTGATTCAAGATCACCGTTGCTTCTGGCACCTGCGAGAATGCCTCAGCAGCGTCTTCCAGCTCGCCCACTCGATTACAAGACTCAAACGGCAGATCAGCCGCGGCAAGTGCGCGGAGCCCCGCAATAAAGCTTGGCTCCAGGCAGCGACCGCGTGGCTCAGACTCAATGTGCAGAGGTTCGCGAATACCCGCAGCGTGCACAGGCACGCGCATATACGGCGAAACCTCGCTGCGCAGCATGCAGGCAAGTACCTTGGAATTTGTTTGCATAAGGTTGTAGACAAGGGCGTCCTCGGCCACTGGGTCTGCGCAGTCTACCTCCACGTACACGCCGCCCAGAAAGTCCACGCCATCAAGGCGCGCGTAGGCAGCCTCCAGGTCAGCCATGGTATAGGTGCGCGAGATACTGCCATCTGTACCTGCGAGCCAGTCAAGCCTTTGTTGCCCGAGGTCCCACACGTGAAAATGGCTGTCTATCACCTTGAGATTTGGCATCTCGCTCTCCCCTTCACCCAATTTATGAACGCGCTACAAACGCACGCAGGCGCACTATCCCAGCGCGCGATCGAGATTTACGTAGCCGCCATCAACATTGACCCACTGGCCTGTGGTGTGGCTCGAACGGTCAGACAGCAAGAAGGCGCAGGTGTCGGCAATCTCGTCCACTGTAGTCATGCGATGCTCCAGCGGAATCTTGTCGGTGATGAGCGCCAGACGGGCTGCCTGCTCTTCCTCATCGCCAAAGGTCTGAATCCACTTGGCATAAAGCGGTGTCCACGCCTCTGCTACGATGATGGCGTTCACGCGCACGGAGTCCTCAACCAAGGCAGCGGCCCACTCGCGCGTGAGGCCCAAAATGGCACCCTTAGCAGCAGCGTAGGCTGTGGTCTTACCTTGACCGGTAAGAGCCACCTTAGAGCCAATGTTTACGATAGAGCCATGCGAGGCCTTGAGATACGGGCAGGCCTGGTGCACGAGCTCAAAGTAGTGCGTCAAGTTACCGTGGAGCGACTGCTCAAACTCGCGCCAAGTTGTGGTTTCGAGCTCCAGATTGTCGTTTCTGCCAGCGTTGTTTACGATGCCATCGATGTGGCCGTACTTGGCAGCCACCTCTTCAACAATAGGAGCAATAGCGTCGGTGTCGTTGAGGTCGATGAAGTACATCTCAAAGGTGTCTGTGATTTGAGAAATCTCTGCGCGGAACTCGTCTTCTACGCCGTCCTTGCGATTGAGAACAACCGGTACAGCTCCTTCGCGCGCAAGCGTAAGTGCAATGCCGCGACCGATGCCCTTAAAGCCGCCCGTGACGAAGATGACCTTGTCCTTGAGATGTAAATCCATAGTGTTTCCTTTCTCACGCGCCCGAGATGCCTAGACGCAGGTACATATGTTTTGGAGAGACATTGTTGCCGTATGATGCGGTGGAACTGCGGCATTGTTGCAGCCCAACCCCATCGCGCCATGCTACATGTAATTACAGAGATGCGGCAGGGCCGTCTCGGTATAGCCCAAGGCTTCTGCGCAGGTAGGCTCACCATTACAGACGCGAATAATCTGATCGATAAGCTGGTCGCGCAGCTCTTCCATGGTCTCGGGACCATAAATAGTGGCCTGCGCATCAAAGTCAATGTGGTCAGCCATGGTCTTGGCCGTGCGACCGTTGGCTGTAATGCGCAACACGGGAGCAATGGCGTTGCCTGTGGGTGTGCCCAGCCCCGTGGAGAAAACCACGAGCTGGCAACCGCCGGCAATAATGCCACCCACGCTGGAGGGGTCATTACCAGGGGTGTCCATAATCACGAGGCCCTGATGCGCGGGTATTTCTGCCGCATACGGGTAAACAGCGTTCACAGGCGCGTGACCTGCCTTGTGGATACAGCCGAGCGACTTTTCTTCCAATGTGGTAAGGCCGCCCGCCATGTTGCCAGGACTGGGGTTGCCCTCGCGCATCTCGGCACCAAACATCTGCACATACTTCTCGTAGTCATGCACAATCTTGAGTACCTGTTGGCCTACCTCGGGCGTCGCTGCGCGGCGCGCCAAGATATGCTCTCCGCCAAAAAGCTCAGGCGTCTCACAGAGCACCGTGGTAGCACCCTGGGAAACCATCCAGTCTGAGACCTCGCCGATAAGCGGGTTAGAACCAAGACCGCTGGATGTGTCAGATCCACCGCAGTTGGTACCAAAGATAAGCTCGTCAACACCGCACTCCACGCGTTGCTCGCGTGCCGCAGCATGAACAAGCTCGTAGGCAATGCGCGTGCCCTGCTCAACTGCGCGAAGCGCTCCACCTACCTCTTGAATAACAAGCGAGCGCACCTCTTTGTTAGTTCGCTGACGAATAGCATCAACTACCAGGTCATTCTGGCAGCCCTCGCAACCCAGAGACACCGCGAGCACCGCGTAAATATTGGGATTAGCCGCGAGTCCTGCCAGGGTATCGATGGTCATCTGCTGGTCGATGTTTACCTGGCTGCAACCGTTTTGGTTGTGGAAGGTGACGCAGCCTGCCACCGCGTGAGCAATGCGCTCGGTGGTGTCTGAGGCGCAAATGCTGGTAGGGAGCACGAACACGTGGTTGCGGATGCCTACGCGACCGTCGCTACGGCGGTATCCCATAAACGTGCGCGTGCATGCTGTGGGCGCAACCTGCACGGAGTCGGTAGACGCGGCAGCCGGCGCACCAGATGCAGAAACGCTCTCTCCCAGCGCGTCCTCAACAGAAGCATCCTTCAAAGCATCAGAACTTTCGCAGTTGTGCGTATGGACATGCTCACCCGCACGAATATCGCAGGTGGCAGCACCAATGAACTCGCCGTACTTCACCACCGAGCCACCCTGCGGGATATCCACGCGCGCAATCTTGTGGAAGAGCGGAATGTCCTGCGTAACAACCAGATGTCCCTCCCCGCCATCCGGCGTTGGATAACACACCTCGTCTCCTGAATGCAACGGATAAATGGCCACGACCACATTGTCGCGGCCATCGATAATAACGGCATTTCTCATGCAGCTGCTCCTATCGCCTGCATTGATACTCAGGCACCATCTTATAGGATGCGCACTGCAAGTAAACGGCTACTGCTGGTAGCGCGCAAAGAAGTCGGCGAGGTCCTCCATAGACTCGCGCAGCACTTCCATACGCGGCAGGTACACAATGCGGAAGTGATCCGGCTCGCTCCAGTTAAAGCCGCCACCGCGCGTGATAAGAATCTTTTTCTGATGCAGCAAATCGAGCGCAAACTGCTCGTCGTCTGTAATATTGAACTTTTTGATATCCATCTTGGGGAAGATATAGAACGCCGCCTTAGGCTTGACCGCTGAGATGCCGTCAATCTGGTTGAGCGCCTCGTAGACATAGTTGCGCTGCTCGTACACGCGACCACCAGGGCGAATGTACTCGTTGACCGACTGATAACCGCCCAATGCCGTCTGCACAATGGACTGCGCAGGCACGTTAGAACACAAGCGCATGTTGGAAAGCATGTTCACGCCAAGGATGAAGTCCTTCATACAGCGCAGATTGCCCGAGAGAATCATCCAGCCCACGCGGTAACCGCAGACCATATGGCTCTTGGAGAGGCCCGAGAACGTAACGCAGGGCAGATCAGGCGCAAGCGAGGCAATGGAGATGTGCTCAAAACCATCCATAATCAGACGGTCGTAGATCTCGTCGGCAAAAATCATGAGCTGATGCTTACGCGCGATCTCAACAATGCCCTCGAGGATTTCTTTGGAATAGACCGCGCCCGTGGGATTGTTGGGGTTAATAACAACAATGGCCTTGGTAGCAGGCGTAACCTTCTTCTCAATGTCTTCGAGGTCGGGGTTCCACTCGTTCTGCTCGTCGCAGATGTAGTGCACCGGCGTGCCGCCCGCCAGCGTAACGCAGGCCGTCCAGAGCGGGTAATCCGGCGCCGGAATAAGGACCTCGTCGCCGTTATCGAGTAGCGCATGCATGCACAGCTGAATGAGCTCCGAAACACCATTGCCGGTATAGATGCTCTTCATGTCCACGTTGGGGATATTGCGCAGCTGGGCGTACTGCATAATGGCCTTACGCGCAGCAAAGAGGCCGCGCGAATCGGAGTAGCCCTCGCAGTCGGCAAGCTGCTGGCGCATGTCGTAGACAACCTCGTCGGGCGCGCGAAAGCCAAAGGGTGCCGGGTTACCAATGTTGAGCTTAAGGATGCGCGCACCGTCCTCTTCCATGCGAGCAGCCTCGTCGACCACCGGTCCGCGCACATCGTAGAGGACGTTTTCGAGCTTGTTGGATTTTTTGAACTCACGCATGAAAGTACTCCTTGGAAAGGTGGGCGCGACAGCGCTTGCAGTTTGAGACGAAGCAGTTGAGGAGGCCGGGGCACTGCCCGGCTTGGTAGCTCGAGCCACAGGTGTGCGTTCGCCCTCACCCGTAGCCAGCCACGTAGCATTAACCGAAAAGATGGCGGCCAGCGTCTCCACTACATCGCGGCGTGGAAGTGTTTTGCCACTCACATATTGGCTCACCTGGCTTTTTCCCAGACGTTTGCCCTGCGTTTGAGCCAAACGAATCACATCAGACTGCTTATAGCCCGCCTGTTTCATAAGGGCGCGTAGGCGCTCGGCAAAAGACTCTTGCGCCATTGGCGTCTCCTTCCGGCTTTAGTTCAATTTCTGAATCTGAATTGAACCTTGTAGTACCGTGGCGCGGCAAAAGGTTCAATTTCTTAGCCAGTATAGGAAGGCGCAGCACAGAAAAGTTCAATTTTGAGAAAAATCTGCTGAACGGCAGGCTCTCCACAAAGGTGCGACATTGGAGGTGCGGTGCGAATGACGGACCAGCATGCGCACAACAGGAGCAGATCAGTTCAGTCCCAACGACTACGAAGCCTCATGCGCGCGACGCATAGCCTGAGACATCACGGTTCCTGCCAAAATCAAACCAACTACCGCAATGCCAGTACCAATGTATCCAATGAGCGCAATGCCACCGTGCGCTACCGCCATACCACCAATGGCTGTGCCGCAGCCAATTCCCAGGTTGAACAGGCCAGAGAAGATTGACATAGCCACAGCACTCGCATCCGCAGGCGTATACAAAATAATTTCGGCCTGAAAAGCCACATTAAAGGCTGTAGCACACAGACCCCACAGCACGCAAACCGCGAGCATAGAGACGTAACTTACAGCGCCTGCGCGCATAAGTAAAAGCGCGAGCGCCAGACCCGTAAGCACGATCGCCGAAAAGCCAAAACGATGCTTATTGAAGAAGCGCGTAAACGCGATGGAACCAAGAAGGCCCGCCACGCCAAAGACAGTGAGCGCCAAGGTGATATGTTCAGCGCCAATATGTGCCACCTGCTGCATGAACGGCTCGATATAGCTGTAGCCCACATAGTAGGCAGTGGCCATGCAAATGGTCACGGCGTACAGCGAAATGAGCACTCGGTTGTGCAAAAGCTCAGGCAGCTGACGCAAGGTAAAGCGCTCGCCTGCAGGCATAGGAGGAAAGACTGCAGCCTGGTACAGGAAAACGGCCATAGCAACGGCACCTACCACGCAAAACGTCATACGCCAACCCACCGTAAGGCCAATCGCGCGACCAAGCGGTAGGCCAAAAATCTGCGCAACCGAAGATCCTGTGGCCACCATCGAAAGTGCGAGCGAACTGTGCTCCAGGTCTACCAAACGCGCTGCCATAATCGCCGCGATAGACCAAAAGATTGCATGAGCCGAAGCCACTACCAGGCGCGAAAGCACCAGAATAAGATACGTAGGTGCGATGGCCGAGAGAAACTGACCGGCAGCGAACAGCACCACTACCGCAAGCAGCAATCGCTTGAACTCAAAGCGCGATGCCAGCACCATAAGCGGAAGCGAGAGCAGCATGACGCCCCAGGCGTAAACCGAGATCATTACGCCAGCCGTGGCTTCGGTAATGTTAAACGAAGCGGCAATATCGGTGAGCAGGCCAATAGGCATAAACTCCGAGGTATTGAACACGAACGCCGCGCAGGTGAGTCCCACAAGCGGCAACCATTGCTTAAGTTCAATCTTGCTTCCTGCCACCGTAATCCTTCCGCCTATCTCTGATTTAATGCCGATGCCTGCGCGATTATACGCGTGCCTGCCGCAGTGTGACACAATGAACGCGTCGTTTTCCGACGCCTTTCACAAAGGGGATTTCTGATGGCCGAAAAGCAAACACATCCGAGTCTAAGTCGCGAGCTCGAGCGTCTGCGCAGGCTGCGCCGCGTCCGCCTTGTACGCAATATCATCACTACGTGCGCCGTGTTTTCGTCGGCCCTGCTACAGGCCTATACCATCCGAGCGTTTGTTACACCCGCCAACCTGCTTTCTAGCGGCTTTACCGGCCTCGCCATTCTCATTGACCGCATTACTTCGCTCTTTGGATTCTCGTTCCCCACGTTCATTGGCATGCTCGCACTCAACATTCCCGTAGCCATCATCTGCTGGCACAGCATTAACAAGCGCTTTGTTTTGTTCTCCATGGCGCAGGTATTTTTGTCCTCGTTTTTCCTGAACACCTTTAACAACATGCATATCTTGCCAGCATTCCACAACGTGCTGCTCGAGGTGGTGTTTGGCGGTTTTCTCTACGGCCTGTCCATCGCGCTTGCACTCAAGGGTGGCGCCTCCACGGCTGGAACTGACTTTATCTCGCTGATGGTTTCCAACCGTACGGGACACTCTGTCTGGGGCCTCATTTTTGCTGGTAACTGCGCTGTTCTATGCATCTTTGGCTCGATGTTTGGCTGGGACCTGGCTGCCTACTCCATCATCTTCCAGTTCATTTCTACCAAAACGATTGAGAGCTTCTACCATCGCTACGACCGCATGACGTTGCAAATTACTACGTCACGCCCCAAAGAAGTGCTGGAAGCCTACCATCACGAGTACCGACACGGCTCCTCGTGCATTGAAGGCACTGGCGGCTACAGCGGCAAGCCCTTCTGGATGATTACGACCGTGGTTTCGTCCTACGAGGTAAACGACATTGTTTCGCTCATACGAGCCGAAGACGAGCATGCCGTGGTAAACGTACTGCGCACCGAGGACTTCTACGGCGGCTTCTACCGCGACCCGATTGGGTAGGTGCCGGCGGCTGCGGAATCGTGAGAACACTACGCTGACTAAGAAGGTCTTAGATTTTCCCCTTCGCTGTCCTCGACGCTTCGCGTCTGCGGAATCGCTCAGGGAAATAATCTAAGACTTTCTTACTTGGAACGTAGACAAACATGGAAAGGAGCTATCCCGATAGGGCATCTCCTCCAAGAGCATAAGCACACTCAAACGCGTTGCGTCAAAGCCGTCTCTACCCCGCTAAACGGTACTTGCGGTCCTTACTTGTAGCAGGTGCCGTTGCTACAACTTCTCCAGCCTCAAGCAAGCCCCTCAACCTATAGCGTGTCTGGTTGGCGCTGAGCCCTAGTTCGTCAGCAATATCACGCATCGAAGCCTCACCGAGCTTCTCAATTGCGGCGAGCACTCCCTCGTCATCCGCTACATCAGCAGCAATGCTAGTTTGCGCCTCATACGTTGGACGTACAATAACAACCTTGAAGGTATCAAGACCAGGCCTAAACTCAGGTGCCGCCAAACCTCTTTGCTCGCACTCGCGAATCATCATGGGCACACCAGAGCCATTACCCTCTGCCGGGGAACCAGCAGCAGCTGGCAACGGCACAAGTGACATCAGCCTCATGAGCGTAGCGTTTCTGCAGCACGAAAGACCATCGGCCAAGTTCTCGCGCGTCTTGCTCCCATACAGGCCACCGGGGTTGGTAACCTCGATGCGATCGTCAAAAATATCCACCGCAACAGCTTGACCGTCATAGCGCGGGCTATAGTCGCGGTGAATCAGGGCGTTCGCAACCGCCTCGCGAATGACCTCTTCGGGAATCTCGAGCTCATCAATGCGCCCAGCACCTACCACAACAGAACGACGCTTTAGATTCTTTGCAACAGCTGCCACAGAATCGGCCACCATCTCACCGAGCGTCCCCTCACATACGGTTCGATCCATAAAGCGTGGTGCTCCCGGCGTGCCTTTCTCAAGGCCAGCATGCACAGCAACGTCCACGACAAGCCTAGGGAAAAACTGTTGCGGGTACGTTCCAGCAGTTAGTAGACCCGCCTTTGTAACCTCTCCTGCCTCATTTAAGAAGTTGAGTCGTTGCAGCTTCTCCCACTCGTTTTGCACTCCCCTGAGCGCACGCGGCGCAAGGTCATAGGCACGCTCAAAAGTACGCTCTAGTAGCGTTTTATCAAAATCTGCAGCAGTGGCTCCCGCAACAGGTTCCCTATCAAAATTGCCAACCTTGCTCGCTGTTGAAATGGAGAACAGCTCGTTGGAAGAAAGCAGGATGTCTTTGTCGTCCACGCGTTTGTAACTACCCTTGGCAGGACCACGATCATACACGTAGCAGGGCTTAGAGGCAGGATCGAGCTCAAAGATCTCAATTGCGAGAACAAGCTGATCGTCCACCTCGACACGCTCAATCCGGTACCGCGGCGGATTAACAAGCCTACCCGGAGTGCCACTGTCACCCATACCGGCAACAAACTGGTCACGAACGCGGTCGGCATCAAAGCCTTCGACAGGAGTAAAGCCCGCACGCTCAGAGAGGCCAAGCAGAATGAGGCCGCCAGCCGTGTTAGCAAAGGCGCTGACCGTCTCCCAAATGTCAGAAGAGAGCTTTTTGCCACACTCTTTTACCTCAACGTCGGAATCATCGGTGCCCTGCTTGCGCAGACGATCAATGATTGCTTGCAGCTTCTCCTGGTCCATCAACCTCACCCCTCACTCAAGATTCGGCTCACCACATCAGTTACAACGTCAGTGACAACGTCAGTGACAACGTCAGTGACAACGTCAGTGACAACGTCAGTGAAATTGTAAGTGATGTTCCAACTGACAAAAACGAGATTTGGCTCAATTACGGTCTTATTTGGCGGTTACCTCGTGATTTATCTCTTTGCTTACGCGTAGACGTACCGTCTCATCAC
>CAVJWJ010000047.1:0-12505 GCA_963653375.1 Roseburia sp. CAG:303 | reverse complement strand
TTAGTTGCATCAAAACCAGAAACCGTATCCCACTCAACGTCTGCTACGCCTGTCTCGCCACAAGCAAAGGTGAGGGCTACCTCTTTGGGTAGATTCCAAGCAGTTGAGCTACTCTGCTTCTGGGATGCCTCTATAGCACCTGCAAAGGAGATGTTCGTATCTTCGGGCTGCGCGAGAGACTGGTATACGTACTTACCTGTCTCAGGGAACACAACATTGAGATACTCAGTACCGTCGTCGTCCTTGCTCACATAGGCAGAGCTGCCCACACTCTGGCCATTAACCAGCAGCGTCAAATCATCAGAGATAGCGTACGCAACTTCGGGAGCAGCACCGCCAGCCTTAAGCTTAAGCGAGGCAGTGTAGCACGTAGTATGACCAGCCTTACCTTCGTCATCACCCGCAGGTGCCCAGGTAATATCTGCTGCACCGCGAGGGCTTGAGAAGTAGGACGTGATATCAACCTCAGTTGTAGAATCACCCGCGATAGCCTTCACAGACGTAGCTCCCTGAGCAAGGATCGTGTGAGCCGCAGGCGCATCAACATACAAGTCAAGCGTTGTGATGACCGGCACATAGACAGCAGTAATCTTGTTTGTGTAATCGAGCGAGAAATTACTGATGGTCAAGGTCTCCTGGTTGAGGTCGGTACCCGTAGGAGCACCATCCCACGCCCAGTGATCAAAGACGCGGTTAGTTTGGGCGGGTGCGGTAATCTGCACGTCAGTGCCCAAATCACCCTTTACCGTAAAGCTACTGCTCCAGGGTGTATCGCTAGCCGCATACATTGCTGTATCGCTACAGGTAACCGTAATCTCTTTTTGCAGGGTGTCGTCGAGTACATACTCCGCGGTAACGTGCTCACTCGAAATGGAGTCCTTCACAGCCCATGCTTCAACTGTATAAGTACTTTTGGCATTCTTCGTACATTCAAGCTTAATGCCAGTGGCATCGCAAACCGCCGGGGACTTGCTATTAACCTTGTACCAAATCTTTGCATCCTTAGTGGCACAAGAGGCAGTTATTGTCAGAAGGTTGTTCTCATTTATCTTAACTTCGCCGTCGTATTTGTTATACGTGCCACCAGCAGGAGAAAGCACCGGAGTTGCCACTGCATCGGGCTTAAGCACCGTAACGTCTATCGTTAGCCATGATTGAGAAGCATCCTCGACTCCCTCATTGCTTGCAAGCCGAATTTTTACCTGGTAGGTTTCCTGATCCCCGCTCGGAACCTTGACACAGTCACCATCAATCAAAGCATCGATACCATCAATGACAGATTTGTCGGTTTTCAGCGTGGTGGTCGTGCCGCCCTGCAGGGTTACCTTTGCCGTAGCTGGCAGTGCATTAACAAGCTCGTAGCGCTGTATGCCTCCGGTGACGGCAATACTTGCGTCTTCCACACTCTCAATGCGAGGCTTATCTGTCTGAATCCAACCAGAGGTCACATTAAGGCGAGATTCGTTATCAACATGCGCGTCTTGCGTCTCAACCCCTGAAGACCCACCGTTAAACTTAATCGACACCGTATTCTTGGTAATGCCCTTGGGGTACGCCAAATCGATATCTGTATTCTCTTCGGCTACCACATAGAACTGATACTTAGCGTTGTAGCCAGCATTGGTAACAGCGTGACCATCCTCGTCAAGCCAATGGAGCGAGACCTTCGTGTTCTTTGCTCCTGCCGATGCATCCTTCCAAGTCAAGGTGCCCTCTGACGGCAAAGCCTGGCCAGCAATCGGCTTATCTACCAAAACCGTAAAGTCGCTCAAGCTCTCACGATCAAAGAAATCCGCCACAAGCGACACATCATTGGCAGGCATCGTAATCGTGGTGGTGATTTGCTTTTCAGTATCCTCGCTAAAGTAGCTCTCCCACGGAATCAGACCGTACGATCTATCTGCAGACCATTTCTTAAAGACCTTGCGTCCCGCGGAGCTCTGGCCATTAACGGTAACCTTGGTTCCTGCCTTATAGCTGCCAAGACTCACACCATTTACCTTAAGCGCATAGGTACTCGCACCGTTGCGCTGCCACATGTCGCCGTTCTTGTCGGTGCCATAGCTCACGTGGTATTCGCTGCCCAAGTCAATAAAGAACGAATCGGCATGGTTGTTGGAAATCCCAGCGCCAATACGGCGCTCGCCGGTGGTATTGGTAAGCACGCCCACCTTGGAATATTGACTCACGTCGCCAGAAATATACGCGTAAATGGTATTGCCAACATTGCTGCTTAGATAAACATCGTCGGCCGAGCCATTCTTACCGTTAGTGTTGTTGCAGATAACAACCGTACCCTGCAGATACACGTCGTACTTATATGCAACAAAAACGCCACCACCGTGATGGTCTCCGCCGTTCATACTGCTGTAATTGTCGGTAATGGTGCAATCCTGAATTATGTTGCTGTCGTTATTAACGTAGAGCGCACCGCCCTCGAGTGCGGCGTGGTTATTGACAAACTTGCAGTCCTTAACCGTTGTGTAATGCTGGTTAAGCTCTATAGCGCCACCGTCACGCCACGAATAGTTGCTGTCGAACGTAAGGCCAGAAATCGTGCCGCCATTGTCTTTAAACATGGCTCCATCGACATGAATGCCACCACCATCTGCCTCATCATAGACAAATGTTTGAATCGAGGAATTCGTCGCACCGTTATGAGATATCTGGCCTGTATTGTCCTTGGACTGGACGGTAAAACCTCCGTACTTGATGTAAATTCCACCACCAGCCAGAGCTGAATTGCCGGAAATCTCGGAATTATTCTCCAGATTGATTTCTACGCCAGACGTTGCATAAATTCCGCCGCCGAGAGCACCTGAACGATTGTCGACAATCTGGGAATTATTCATGTTGAGTTTACAGTTAGCAGCAAAGTCGATTCCGCCGCCGAACGCATCTGCATGGCTTCTTTCAATGGAGGCATTCCTCGTCATATTAACCGTGACGTTTTCCTTGGTATTAATCGCGCTGTAGGGAATACCCGCGACTGCAACGCCATCAAGCGTCAGTGTGCTGTCCGCATCCATGCGAATACCACCGCCGTCGGAGTATCTGTTCGTGTTAGTAATCAAACCACCAGTATTAATGGTGTAATCAGCCCATTCACGATTGTAGGAATCGTAGCCCGTGTAACTAAAATCAGCCTTGTTGCTAGAGGTAAGCGTGAGGTTTGCGTGCTCGTTCAGGCGCACCGCGTAGGAAGAGCTGGTGCTACGGATTGCATGACCATTCATGTCGATGGTAAGCGTCTTGCTGTCTGCTACTACAAAATCTTCTGAGAGGTTCCAGTCGCAGTCCATGTAGATGGTTATGCCACTGTAGCCAGCAGTGCGAGCAGATTCTATGTCGTAGTAGTAGGAGTAGTTACCCGATGGATCAATCGAGTGAGCAAAGGACTCAGCCGCAAGGGCAGAGCTTGGCGCAACAAACGCTGCCGCCACGGCAATAACCAAAGCGAACAGTGCGCGATACACGGTGTTCAGGGAGGGGTAGTGCGTTTCTGGCTTCATTTGAGCAGACCTCTTCACTCTTCACGATGCAGATAAAACGTACAAACATTCCGCCTTAATATATTCCTAAGCCAGCTTATTCCTTGTAAGAAATAAGGTTTTACGAGTAAAAAGGTCATATTTTGGGAGAAATTTGGCTCGAAGTGGCCTGGTGGGTGCCTCTGGGTGACTTGGAGGCCGTCCGCGGTGCTGATATGAGAGAGGCAGTGCGGGGCGAGCTGTCTGTTGGCAGCAGGTACGTTGCGGACACGCGCTGAATGCTCAGCCTAGGCACTCACGTGCTACACTAGGCGCCCACGCGCTACAGCTGCACATCCTGGTTGAGAGACTGGGCACCCGCGTGCTACAGATGCACATCCGGGTCGAGAGACTGGGCACTTACACGCATCTCATCAGCTAAGGCAAGGAAGGCATCGAGGCGAATCTGCTCGATAGCACCCTCCTGTACGGCTTCTAGCACAGCACAACCCGGCTCATGTGTATGGGTGCAGTCGTTAAAGCGGCACGCATGTGAGGCTTCAACAATCTCGGGAAACATGCGCGCAAGACCGCGGTCGTGTCCCACGAGCGGCAAACTGCGCAAGCCAGGCGCATCAGCAATCACTCCACACGGCTCAGGCAGCGAGACCATCACGCGTGCCACGGTAGTGTGGCGACCCGAATCATCCCGCTCACGCACGGCGCCCGTTGCTAGCGCCTCGTGTCCTAAAAGGGCATTAAGCAAGGTGGATTTACCAGCCCCCGATTCTCCTAGAATCATGGCAACGGAGCCGGCCGGCACGCAGGCGCGAACCTCTTCCAGACCACGTTTTTCGGCTGATGAGGTAATCACAATATGTACCCCAGGGCCCACCAAACGGCGAATGCTATCTTGAATGTCTGCCAGCTCGTCCTCGCTGCAGCGGTCAGCTTTTGTAAGCACCACCACGGGTTTTGCGCCGCAATCAAGCGCAAGCACCATAGATCGAGCAATGCGGTCGCACATAAGGCGTACGGTATCGCGCGCTGCACCTAGGGCTTGCACAATCAAAATGGTGTCTACGTTGGCGGCAAGCACCTGGCGCTGGCCACGGTTTTTACCACGCCAACGCTCAAAGGCAGAGTGACGTGGCAGCACCGATTCAATAACCCCCATGTCATGCCCAGGGCTCAGGCGCACAGCCACGCGGTCTCCCACTGCCGGCAATAGCTGAGTTGCCTCAGAGTCGCCCTTTGTTCCCCCTTTAGCAAACGCAACGGAGTGCTCTGCGCGGAACAACCTGCCCGCCGTAGCAATCAGCGGAAAGCCACGATCAAGGCGCACCACGCATCCCGCGTGCATCTGCTCGGGATACTCAGCCCCAGCAACAAACTCCTCAAAAGCTGCCTGCTGGTCGGCATCTAAGGGCAGCTCTTCAAACGAAGGCACATCATGCAGGGCGTCAAGCGCGGGCAGGGCTTCTGCCAGGAAAGTTGTGGCAGCTTCAGTCAGAGCACCAACAGCAACCTCCGCCGCCATGCTTGCCTCAGCCGTGCCCTTGTGCCTACGCGCTCCACGTGCAGGCGCGCCCTTCTTTTTGCCTTTACCCTTGACCACGCAAACCTCCTGTGCAGAAAACTCCCGTTATTTTAACGAGAAACTCCCTTTGCCAGCACCGCAAGAGCGTGACAAAGGGAGTTCTTTAGGTTCTTTAATGCAAGTTTCTTAAGTGCAAGGGTGTCCGCATCAGAAGCTTCCGCGAGCTAGTAATTAGCTACTCCTTCTCCACCGCGCGCATAATGGCCTTGTAGATCTCGACCAGCGGGATAATCAAAACCGCGAGACCCAGTGCCGTGAGTGAACCCTGGAGTTCAAGGCCCGGCACGCCAAAGAACATCATGGCCAGCGGCTCAATCTCAACCACAATGAGCGTGAGCACAAGCGCCAACAGTGCAGCACCCCACAGCCACCAATTCTGCTTCTTCAGGCTAAAGAGCGAGGCGCGGCGGCTGCGCATATTGAAGCAGTGGAAGATCTCAACCATGTTGAGCGTAATGAACGCCATCATCACACCCTCTTCGTCGGCGGTGCCCGCAATCATGTCAGCCACGTTGATGTAGCTCATGTCAAAGTACACGCCCGCAAAGAAGCTTGCCAGCACGAGTGCGGTAATAATGATGCCCTGTACAACGCAGTCGAGGCCCATGTGACCAGCAAAAACGCCATCGGATGCCTTGCGCGGTTTGCGCTGCATAATGTTGCCCTCAGCACCTTCCATACCCAGCGCCAGCGCCGGGAAGCAGTCGGTGACCAGGTTTACCCACAGCAGCTGCACAGGCTGGAACAGCGTAAAGCCCACGAGCGTGGCGATAAAGACCGAGAAGACCTCGGCAAGGTTTGCAGAGAGCAGGAACTGGATGACTTTGCGGATGTTGTCGTAGATGCGGCGACCTTCTTCGCACGCCGAGATGATGGTGGCAAAGTTGTCGTCGGCGAGCACCATGTCAGCCACGTTCTTGGTAACGTCGGTGCCCGTGATACCCATGCCCACGCCAATGTTGGCGCGCTTAATAGACGGCGCGTCGTTCACACCGTCGCCCGTCATGGCAACAATCATGTCGCGACTCTTCCAAGCCTCAACAATGCGGGTCTTGTGCTCAGGCTGCACGCGCGCGTAAACGCCGTAGTCCTCGATGTGCGCGTCGAGTTCTTCGTCGGTCATGCGGTCCAGCTCGGCGCCCGTGATGGCTTGGCTGCGATCCTCCACCACGCCTAGGTTTTTAGCGATAGCCACAGCGGTATCGATGTGGTCGCCCGTAATCATGACGGTACGGATACCCGCGGTGTGCGCCTCCTGAATGGCAGCAGCTACCTCGGGGCGTTCGGGGTCAATCATGCCCGAGAGACCGCAGAAGGTAAGGTCGTGCTCAAGGACATCGGCAGAAAAGTCCGCGGGCTTCTCAGTGTAGTGACGGCTTGCCAGTGCCAGCACGCGCAGGGCCTGGTCGGCCATGGCCTTGTTAGCAGCAAGAATCTCAGTGCGCTTCTCATCCGTGAGCGGCACTACCTTCTCGCCCTCAAAGACGTTGGTACAGCGGCCAAGCACCACATCGGGGCCGCCCTTGGTGTATTGTTCAAACTCACCGTCCAGGGTCTCCACCACAACCGACATCATCTTGCGGCCCGAGTCGAAGGGCGCCTCGCCCACGCGCGGGTGTTCTTCGTCAAGGCCAGTCATGCCAGCCTTGGCAGCGTCGTTTACCAGGGCGCACTCCGTGGGCTCGCCCACCGCTTCGCCAGCTTCTTCGTCCCACTTGGCATCGGAGCAAAGCGCCATGCCAGCCAGCAGGTTTTGCTCCTCGCAAGCCAGCTCGTGCTTAACCACGGTCATCTTGTTCTGAGTCAGTGTACCCGTCTTGTCCGAGCAAATCACCTGCGTACAGCCCAAGGTCTCAACAGCCGAGAGGTTGCGGATGATAGCCTGGCGCTTGGCCATCTTGGTCACGCCAAGCGAGAGCACGATAGTGACCACTGCCACCAGACCCTCAGGGATGGCAGCAACAGCCAGTGACACAGCCACCATAAAGGTGTTGAGCAGCAGCGTAGGCTCGGCCGTCATGTTGCCAAAGCCGTGGCGCAGCACGTCCACCGCAAAGATAACCACGCAGATAGCAATGACCATCTTGGTGAGCACGTGCGAGAGCTCGTCGAGTTTGATTTGCAGCGGCGTCAGCTCATTTTTTGCCTCGGAAAGGGCGCCGGCGATCTTGCCCATCTCGGTATCCATGGCGGTAGCCACCACCACGGCGCGGCCGCGGCCGTAAACCACGGTAGAGCCCATGTAACACATGTTTTTACGGTCGCCCAAAGGCACGTCGTCAGCGCCTGCCGCCAGAGCAATAGCATCGGCATGTTTTTCGACCGGCACCGACTCGCCCGTGAGAGCCGCCTCTTCAATCTTCATGGATGCGCTCTCAAGCACGCGGCAATCGGCAGGAACCGAGTCGCCGGCCTCGAGCAGCACCACGTCGCCCGGCACGAGCTCGCTGGAATGCAGCATTACGAGCTTGCCATCGCGCATCACCTTGGACTGCGCAGCGCTCATCTCTTGGAGTGCCGCCAGAGCCTCCTCGCTCTTGGCCTCCTGAATAACGCCCAGCGCCGAGTTGATGATGACGACGGTCATAATGATGATGACGTCTGCAAAGTCAATCTCGCCCTGAATGGCGCCCGTGATAGCGCTAATAGCTGCAGCTACGATAAGCATAATGACCATAGGGTCGGCCATCTGTTGGAAAAAGCGAATCCACAGCGGAGTCTTGGCTTCTTCTTTGAGCTTGTTGGGGCCGTGTTTCGCCAGACGAGCGGCGGCCTCAGCGGCACTAAGTCCAGACGCACCGTCGGTGCCCTGCTCGCGCAAGACATCGTCAAACGATGACAGATATTCTTTCATGCGGTTCCCCTCCTGGGTTTTCGGCCGCGGAATTGATGCCCGATCATAATTCCCAGGAGAGGGCAAGGGCTCATCAAAAGTGCCAGAGCGGCCACGGTTGCAAAACGCTGTCTAGTGTACCCCAGACGCCCGCCGCAAAACGGTGGCGCGCAAAACGAAACGCTTGCGCAAAACCTGCGCCAGCGCCAGTGCGCTAGACGAAGTCCACGCTCCTTTGCGCGCCCCGCGCTACTCCGAGTCGCTGTGAACCGTTGGACTGCAACGTCGTGCGCTGCTTCCCGTCATGCCCCGTGTTTTCACCTTGCAACGTTGAGCGCTGTCCCTCGTCATGCCCCGTGTTTTCACCTTGCAACGTTGCGCACTGTCCCTCGTCATGCCCCACACTTCCACCTTGCGATGCTCCATGCAGCCTCATCCCATCCCATGGTGTTCGTACTGCACCTCCCCCACAGCACTCCGCACTTTCATTCGACACTTTCCGCGCTTTCGTCCAATAAGGACTCCAGTCGCATATGAACTAGCTCCACAAATTTCTTCCAAATCAGCAGACGTTTCGCCCGGTAATAAAGAAGCGCCCCTACATCCACTCGCGCAACACCTCGTCCAAACACTTTTCCTTATGAAAAGCTAACTGCGCATTAACGCGCACCTAACGCACGGGCTCTAAACACCCCTCAATAAAACAAAGGAAAAGAAATGCAGGTAGAGACTTTGTAACTTTCGAATTCTTTCGCAATCGAAAGGTTTTAGCTGACGTATACTGCAGCCATGCGATTACCCAATGTGGATCAAACAACGGAGGTTATGCATGTACAAACGCACGAAGATTGTCTGCACGATGGGTCCGGCTTGCGACAACGAGGATACGCTGCGCGAGATGATCAAGGCAGGCATGAACGTTGCCCGCTTCAACTTCTCCCACGGCTCCTACGAGGAGCACCACGAGCGCATCGAGCGCGTTCGCCGTATCGCAGCTGAGGTTGGCCAGCCTGTTGGCATCCTGCTCGACACCAAGGGTCCCGAGGTGCGCACCGGCCTGCTCGAGAGCCACAAGAAGGTAACGGTTCACGAGGGCGATTCCATTATTGTTACCGCCGCTCCCACCACCGAGGACAACCTGGGCACCGCAGAGCACATTTCGCTTGACTACCTCAACCTGCCCAACGAGGTTACCGAGGGTTCCACCATTCTGATTGACGACGGCCTGGTTGGTCTTGAGGTTCAGTCGGTCGATGGCGCCGACATGCACTGCATTGTTAAGAACACCGGCGAGATTGGCGAGCGCAAGGGCGTTAACATGCCCAACGTCAACATCAGCCTGCCCGCTATCACCGAGCGCGACCGCGCCGACATCCTCTTTGGTCTCACCGAGGGCATCGACTACATCGCTGCTTCCTTTATTCGCGACGGCAAGGCCGTCAAGGAGATTCGCGACCTCTGCCTCATGAACGGCGGCGAGCACGTCACGATTTTCCCGAAGATCGAGTGTGCTTTGGGCGTTGAGAACTTTGACGAGATTCTCGAGGAGTCCGACGGCATCATGGTTGCCCGTGGCGACCTGGGTATCGAGATTGCCCCCGAGCTGGTGCCGCACATCCAGAAGGAAATCATCCGCAAGTGCAACGCTGCATACAAGCCGGTTATTACCGCTACACAGATGCTCGACTCCATGCAGCACAACCCGCGCCCCACACGCGCCGAGGTGGCCGACGTTGCTAACGCCATTTACGATGGCACCGACGCCGTTATGCTTTCGGGCGAGTCTGCTGCCGGCATGTATCCGGTTGAAGCCGTAAAGATGCAGGCCAGCATTGCTATCGAGACCGAGAAGTACCTGCCCACACACGCTCCGCTGGTTGTTCCCGAGGGCGCATCTACCACGCGCGCCGTCAACAACGTTGTGGGTCTTTCCGCTGTGAACATGGCTACCACCGTGGGCGCCAAGTGCATCACCGTTCCCACCACCACGGGCCGCACCGCACGCCTAATTTCACACTTCCGTCCTAACATGCCTATCTGCGCGTTCTCTCGCCACGAGTGGGCTGTGCAGCAGATGATCATGTACTGGGGCGTGCAGCCGCACCTGGCCGCCATTACCCAGGGTACCGTTAATGGCACGATTATGAAGGCCATCGAAACGGCTAAGGAACTGGGCTACGTCAAGGAAGGCGAGCTTACCGTTGCTACCGCTGGTGATCCACGCATGAGCGTCCAGCTCGACGGCAAGGCTTCGTCCACCAACGTCGCCTACGTCGCACAGGTACGCTAAGACGCGCAAACTTCCGTAGCACAGAGTGCTAACGCAAAACCGCCTGGGAGCACACGCTCCCAGGCGGTTTTTGTTTACCTGCAAGCAGACTCACACTTGCCGAACCCGCGATTTATCAAGTCTAATTCACGTAGCTCCAGCATCAACCTCGCAGAAGTATGAATCATTGCAGATTGATACCACCTACCCAGCAATATCAACAAGTCATCAAGCATTGCCTACGTAAGCACTGCTCAGAACAATCAAAAACAGGTACACCTGCACATTTATCCGTAGAAGTTAGCCATACAAATGAGCTCCCTGACAGCTAATTTGGCTTCTAGGCTTAACTCTATACAACCTAAATTCGATATTATGAAGCAGTATTGCGATTTTCCGAGTAGACATTCATTTTAAGGCACTTATATCAGGCGTTTTACCACTTAAAAACAGCCTCTACTCGCCGTTTGCCAATATTGCCCCATAATATCGCATTTTTTGTTTATAGTACTGTCAAAAAAAGCCCAAGCAGAAGGGTTGTGCGTCATGGAACTCTCTCTTTGCAACAAAAGTGCCTTCAATTACTTGCGTACACCCCCGCAAGTGCTTGGACTTTATCCCCCCATAACGGAAGACCCGCAAGATTCCAACCACCTCAAGCTCGCAAGCTCCCCGATTGTGTCAGATATCTTGCACCAACCTCTTCACCGGCTTATTGCCCAACAGAAGCAATGCGGATACACAAAGCTGTACCGCTCTCACTTTATAAAATACGAGCTGCCCTCAGGTTCATTGGTTGAGACAGACCATGGCTTTCAGATAACTTCACCCGCCATGACATTACTCTCACTAGCAAGTAGCATCTCACGAGAGCATCTTCTTATGACAGCTTACGAGCTCTGTGGTAGCTTTACTGTCTTTAATCCCTGCGAACGAACTGATGCGCTGTTAGAAGAAGCACTGTTACAAGGGCTTATAAAACCCAATGACGGTTGGCAACGTGTTATGGACGTCGATGGACATGGCACGACACTCTGGAAGCGACCTCCACTTATCACCCGTGCAGAACTCGAAGCATTCTGTCGCCACGCTCAAGGTTTTCATGGCGTTAAAAATCTCAACTGGGTCGCAATGCATATGACTGGCAAAACAGCTTCACCCTTCGAGGTAGAAGCATCCATGCTTCTTTCTCTAGCACGTTCAGCAGGTGGCGAGGGACTAACGATCCTCAATAACCATCGAATTCAGCTTTCTGCTACAGCTCAAACCATCTATCCACATGCCTCGTGCTATGCGGATATCCTTATCGAAGGCAAAGGAAACAACGCAGGAGTTGTTATTGAATGCCAAGGTAGATCAGTCCATGCAAATGAAGCAGCAAGTATCTCGGATTCAAATCGTGCTACAGCACTCACCAGTATGGGTTACGAAGTTATTTTGCTTACACATGAGCAGCTGGTAAACAAGCGCGCATTCAGCGCTGTTTTAGACATCATTACGCGCAAAGCAGGAATCAAGCGACGTCCTAAAACTAAAAAACAGCTCATAGCAGAAGAAAATCTGCGCCAAGAGCTCTTCATTGACTGGAACACTCTGGGCGTTTAGCGTTTTTCCTTGCTTACCATCTACTGAATAAACAAAATAATCGATATTATGAAGCAGTATTCGGTTTTCCTGAGTAGCAATAACAAAAGCCTAGGAAAGCAGCCTTCACTTTCCTGGGCTTTTGTTCGGTCTACTCAGCAGATTGCATTATTGCTTCATAATATCGTCTAAATCTGTATGCATGCCTACTAAATCGGGGGAAATACACAAGCCAAAAGCAATCCGCAACCTAGAAACGAGATACTGACCTGTATCAGCCCTCTGCACGGCCCTCAGCCAGGCATACTTTTGCTCTGTAAGTCAAAAGGGGCATTGGCGTATGCCGATGCCCCTTTTTGTCGTGTTTCTAAGACGTTCGAGTACGTAACCCGCAATGTCTAGAAAATCGCTTGACCTTCAGACGGATTATTAGCCGTCTTCCAAGCAAGCACGCAATTTAAGCTTATGCAAGAACTGCATGCTTGCTACAAAAGCAGTAGAAAAGACTACTCGTAGTCCTTAACAAGACCCTTATCGCTCATACGGTGCAGGAAAGCAGCCATATCGGCACGAGCAACATTGCTGTAGGCGCGGAATTCCTTACCGTCCTGAACGGTCCAACCCTCGGAAACTCCGGTGCCGGCAAGCCAGCAAACCTCCTTGTAATGGTCCGTCTTCTCAGTGCAGTCCGTGAAGGGCGACTTGGAAGGCACGGTGTACTCAGGCGAGCCAGCCAGACGGTACAGGAA
>CAVJWJ010000046.1:0-12720 GCA_963653375.1 Roseburia sp. CAG:303 | reverse complement strand
AATCGTAGTAGTCGCAGCTAATGAACTCAGGAATGATTCGACGTGTCCCGCGGTCACTTTCCACAATGTAATCAATACCGCAGTTCTTGAGTTCCGCCATCAAACGCGAGGCAATCTTGCGATAGCGTGCGCGCGAGGTATCATCCGGCTCGCATTCCCACAGGGCAGAAATTGCCTCATTGGTACTAAGGAAGGCGCCGCGCTTCTCAATGAGAAGAGCCAGAAGCTCGCGGCCTTTCTCACAGCGAAGACGAACAGCCTCGCCGTCGACGTTCAAGCTAAAGGCACCAAAAAGCCGTACTGAGATGCTCTTTCTCTCCGCAACGCCCGCCGAGCAAAACCCGGTCCCCATGGCCCTAAAGTCGGTGTTAAGGCACAGGAAGTACTTGCTCGACGAGATAGGCACAATAATCATCGTGACAATACGCATACTGCGGTCAATGTCGAACATCTCAAAATTGAGCTTATTGGGAGCAAGGCTCGTCTCAGCCACTGCAGGGTGAGCCTTTGCTTTTCTGTAGAAGTCGGTCACGGCTTCCCGGTCTGCCTCCGAAACCAGATCAAGCAGCCACAAGAGAAAATCATCGGCATTCATACGCACACCGACAAACGTTCTCAAGAGGTTGGAATGACCCTGGCAGACGTACTTGATGGAGTTCTCGAGCCGGTCGACTTCAAAGATGTCCTCAGCAAAGCTCGAAAGGAGGTGCCTACTAAACGAGGTAACCTTGTCCTCAGGCTCGTAATTCTCCTCCAGCTCAACCTTGACGCAAAAGACGCAGTCTTCAAAAGTGGAGCCAACTTCATTGCGCTCGACCCACAGATTACACCGGAGCCCCCGGCCATCAGCTGCCACAAACACGCAGGTCTCCTTGCCGGAGTATCCAATTTTATAGGCACGCTTGAAGGCGGTACGAATCTTGCCCTGGTCTGCCAGCGATATAAAACTCATGAGGTTATAGGGTCGCTTAGCGTCAACTGCACCCAGAATCTCTTGGGACATACCAAAGAACTGTTCAATGCACAGAGTCTTACCGCCCGCGACGCGCAACACAGCAATCTTCTCTTGAGCCGTGGAAGAATCGGAATCATCGGGAATCTGGCAAACCACAGAGTAGCCGCGCATCTCTCCGTCGTCCCCCATGATGGAAGTCATGGCATCGGCAACATGTATGACCGTGCCATCCTTTTTAATCATGCGATACGTCGCACTTAAGCTGTCCTCTTTTTTGGCGAGATTGGAGCAGAATTTGTCGAAGATTCCGCAATCATCGGGGTGAACAACACCCGTGTATGCGTGACCGATAAGGGCTGACAGCTCGTGCTTAGTGTAGCCGAGCATCTTGCAGAGGTTCTCGCTCACAAACTCGAGGTGGACTGGAGTCCCCAGAAGGCACCGATGATAGCCACCAAGGTGATTTTCCAGCGCAAATTCTTGGCCGATGGCATCCGATTTATTGTTTGTACGTTGTGACTCCACTGACGTGTCCCTCTTCCATGAGTGAATTTCACATATGGATAAACCCTTGGACACACAGGCAGAAGGAGTCACTCCCCCTGTCAAATACTCTGGCTCTCACACCAAAGGCAACCGGCTGTCATAGTCGTTAGACCTTAGACCCATCTGGCTTTGTGTCCCTGTCTTTCGGCAGGTTTACCTAAATTTTGTCTGAGGTACCGTATCAATTACAACCCCAGTTAGTCTAGAGTGACTCGACGAGTTTTTGGCTCTTCCCAGAAAAACCGGCAGCTAGCAGCCAGGCGTTGCCTAAAAGTCAAAAGCTGTACTGAATTCTATGGTGAAACCGTAGCGTTATTGCCACGTTACCTGAATTTTTGACGCGCTGTGTTTTGCAAGTAGACATGGCAAAAAACGGGCGGGCGACTATGCCGCCCGCCCGTGTATTACCCCGTGTTCTGGAGACCCGCCGAAACACCTGTAACGGTGGAGAGAATCAGACTCATGTAGGCAGCCTTCATCTCTTCAGACAGCTCATCTTGGTTCATACGAACCTCGCGCAGCGCACGAACCTGCGCAAGCGAAAGCGCGTCCACGTACGGATTGCGCAGACGCACCGCGCGTCCCAATACACGGCGAGCCTGCAGTGGCCACTCGTTACCCGTAATAGCGAGTACCCACTTACGCGTAAGCTGCATTTCCTCAAAAACCTTGTCAGCAAGGTCGTGACGATCGCCTAGCGCCAGGTACATCTTGGCAATGCGCCCATCGGTCTTAGCAATCGACATCTCAATGTTGTCGATAAAGGTCGAGAAGAGAGGCCATTCAGCATAGGCGCGACGCAGCAGGTCGAGGTCTCCTAGCTCCTCGCACGCACTGCCCAAGCCATACCATGCAGCCAAGTTAATGCGTGCCTGAGACCAGCTGAACACCCACGGAATCGTGCGCAGGTCATCAAGGGACTTTGCGCCCAAGCCGCGCTTGGCCGGACGGCTACCAATGGGCAGCAGACCAACCTCGGTAAGCGGCGTAACCGTAGAAAACCACGGTGCAAAGTCGTCCGTGTTCAGAAGGTCCAGGTAGCGCTCGTGCGCCGTATGGTTCAGAGCGTTTGCCATATCTGCAAACTCAAGCGTGGTCTTGGTGTTCATGCGCTCCACACTGGGTGCAGAGTTAAGCAGCGTTGCTGCAGCCACGCTCTCCACATGGCGCTGAGCGAGCGTCTTGTTGCCATAGCGCGCAAAGATAACCTCGCCTTGCTCCGTTACCTTAAAGAAGCAATTGACCGAGCCCGCCGGCTGCGCCAACACAGCACGGTTGGCTGGGCCGCCACCACGGCCCACAGCGCCGCCGCGGCCATGCATGAGTACTAGATCGATACAGCGCTCCTCCGCCCAGCGAGCAATGCGTTCCTGTGCAGCATGTAGAGCAAGCGTAGCTGTAGTGGGGCCAGCGTCCTTAGAGGAGTCCGAGTAGCCCAGCATAACCTCCATGCGGCGATTGGTCTGCGCCAGACGATGCTGCACCGCAGGCAAGTCGAGCATGCGATCGAGTACATCAACGCAATTCTCAAGGTCTTCGAGCTGCTCAAAAAGCGGAATTACATCCAACTCAGGCACGTCCTCGGCATGGGCAAATGCAAGCTGCGCCAGCTCATACACATCAGCCACGTGCTGAGCGCTCTTGGTAAACGAAATGATGTAGCGCTGTGCCATCTTCTTGCCGTAACGGCGCTGAATGGAGCCAATGGCACGGAAGGTATCGAGTACCTCGCGCGTCATAGGCTGCAGGTCGCCATGCAAGCCGTGCTCACGGATGTCAGTCAGCGCGCGGGCATGCACCACCGAATGCTGACGAAACTCCATCTCTACCATATGGAAGCCGAAGGATTCCACCTGCCAGATGAGCGTCTGCACCGGGCCGTAAGCCGCGCGTACAGCGCCAGCCTGCGCAAGGGAGCGTTGCACCACACGCAGATCAGCCAAGAACTCTTCGGCAGTGCGGTACATAGTATCGGCATCGCGCGCAACCGTAGCCTCCAGGCGCTGCGCCATGACAATCATCACGGCGCGATGCGGCTCAGAGGCCGAGATCACACGAGCGCGTTCGCAGAGCAGCTCGCTCATCTCTACCTGATGGTTCCAGAGGTTACGCAGTTCCTCAGAAGGCTCGGTGTAATCGGACTGTAAGGTCAAGTTACGGCCGATACGCATGCATTTGTTTGCGAGCGTCGAAACCATATGGCCCGAAAGCTTGGCGGCCACCTCGCGGCTCACGCGCGCCGTGACATTGGGGTTGCCGTCGCGGTCCGAACCAATCCAGCTGCCCGGATGGAAAAACGCCGGACATACGGGCTCCACGCGGCCAGCGCGGTCGCCCAAAATCCAGTCGTCAAAGCGGCGGTAGATGCGCGGCACCGTCTCAAACAGCGTGTTATCAAAGATGTCGATGATGGTATCGGCTTCTTCCACTGGCGTGGGCTTCTTGATGGCAATAGGAGACGTACGCACCAGTGCGTCAATCTCCTGCAGCAGGTGGCGCTCGTTTTCTACCAGGTCAGAGCCGCCAACGTGCGGGCGCTCAGAGAGAAGCGCTGCAATGCGGCGAATCTTTCCCTCAACAGCCTTACGGCGTGCCTCGGTGGGATGAGCCGTAAAGACGGGATGAAACTCCAGACGGCGCAGCAGCTCTGTTGCACGCCCCACGCCCGCCTCCTCCACCAGCTGGTGATACGCAACGGTAAGCTCGTTGGATGGATCCACATCCATGCCAGTGCCCACCTGGCGTTCACGATCATGGAGCGTCTCCACGCGATAGTCTTCCTCGGTAAGATTTGCCAGATGGAAGAAAGCCGTAAAGGCGCGCACGAGCATCTGCGCGCGCTCAACGGGTAGCCCATCAAGCAGTTCAACCGCATGGCGGAAGGCGCAAGCGCTCTCGGAGTCGCCCTGAGGAATGCCCTGTTCATCCACTGCCTCATCTGCTGCCGTACGGCCTGGGTTGCCCTCGTTGGCACGAATCACGTCTGAGAGAAGCTCGTCAAACAGGCGGCACAGCTCAGGGTCGTACTCCGTAAGCACGCGGCGCTCAAGGCGCAAAAAGAGCGCAAGGTTGTCGCGCAGACTCTCTGGAATATCAATCTCCGAGAGCGGCAAAACGGCCGTATCGGGCAGGTGATTAGATGCTTTGTCCTGCTGATTAGCTTCCATCGCGCATCGCTCCCCTTCTAGCACAGCAATAGTTTGCATAGCAGTATAGCCGCCGCTCACCGCTCACTTGGTACCGCTCAGCCAAAACGGAGCATTCTCCCAGCAACAGAAACCGTCTTGAAACAAAAAACCCACCAGCTCGTACCGCACACGCGGTGGAGCAGGTGGGTTTATAAGCGAGACTTGTCGGCTGGAATTCTTGCGATTGAAGCCTGACTGGAGCTCTTAAGGCCAGCCCAGCACGTCCGGGGTCGAACGCGCGTGAACGTACACAGTCTTACAGACGAGCGCGTACCTCGGCTACCACATCGCTCAGAGACACAAGCGTCTCCTCATGGCTTGCCATGTCGCGCAGCTTAACCTGACCCTGCGCCAGCTCATCGGCACCGATAATCACCATAAGAGTAGCGCCCAGCTTATCGGCCTGCTTAAACTGGGCCTTGAGCGAGCGGCCCTGATAATCAGCCTCGGTACGAATACCAGCCTGACGCAGCTCGTGGCTTACCGAGAACACATCGCTACGCTGCTCGCGGCCAACGTTTGCCACATATACACACGATGGTTCAGAAACCGCCATCTCGCCACCAAAGGCCTCAAGGGCCAGCAGCGCGCGCTCAAAGCCCACAGCAAAGCCCACGCCCGGAGTCGGCTTGCCGCCCTCAAGCTCAACCAAGCCATCGTAGCGTCCGCCGCCACCAATGGAGCCCACGCCTGCGCCGGGAGCCTCAACCTCAAACACGGTACGCGTGTAGTAATCCAAGCCGCGCACGAGTGTTGGGTCTTCCACATAGGCAATGCCTGCAGCGTCCAGATAGCGCTTGACCTGCTTATAGTGCTCGCGGCACTCGTCACACAGGTTGTCGCCCATAAGAGGAGCCGCAGCCATAATCTCGCGGCAGTGATCGTTTTTGCAGTCAAAAGCACGCAGTGGATTGAGCTCTGCGCGCTCACGGCACTCATCGCACATCTCATCGGCATGCTCGAGGATAAAGGAGCGAACCGACTCGCGATAGGCAGGGCGGCACACGGGGTCGCCCATCGAGTTGATAAGCAGGCGCAACTTGGAAAGATCAAAGCCCAGGCGCTTGTAGAACTCCATAAGCATGATGATGCACTCAGCGTCGGCTGCAGGGTCGGGCGCGCCCAACCACTCAATGCCTACCTGGTGGAACTGGCGCAGGCGCCCCTTCTGCGGGCGCTCGCCGCGAAACATTGCCTCGGCGTAATATGCCTTAAACGGAGCTGCACCCTGCGGTACCAGGTTGTTCTCTACCACCGCGCGCACCACACCAGCTGTGCCCTCGGGGCGCAGCGCCAGACGCTGCTTGGCCTTGAGCTTGGCGTCGGTACCCTCCTCAAGCACGCGCGCAAAGTTGGCACCCGAGAACACACGGAACATCTCTTTGCGAACCACGTCGGTAGACTGACCAATGCCGTGCACAAACACATCAACCTGCTCGATGGCAGGAGTCTCGATGGGCGAAAAACCGTACGGCTCAAAGACCTCAGCAGCCACCTCCTGCATGCGCTGCCAGGCACGCATCTCGCGCCCAACCAGGTCTTTGGTACCCTCTGCCTTTTGTGCCTGCATGTGCGCAGTCCTCCTCATAGCCAAAACGGCGCGCTAAAACAGCGCGTGGCCGTCCTCGATTCAACAGCCACCCATTATATGGTAGGCACGCGATGGTTTGAAGGATAAGGCCAGCCCCCGCGAAAGCTCCCCTAGCCCACCTCGCGGCGCAAAGCCGCAGCTTGAGGCTCGGAGATAAGCAGGAATACCGCCATGAGCACGGAGCACACCAAGCAGACAATCCACGTGCTTACAAACGAGCCCGAGGCGTCAAAGAGTACACCAGATAAAATCGAGCCCACGGTGCCACCCACCATCTCAAGCGAGGTAATGGTGCCCGTAACCTTGCCCAAATCTCTCATACCAAACTGCTTAGAGGCTGCAATGGTTGGCGTAACCGTGCCCATGCAGGTACCAATACCAAAGGAGATGGCCGCAATAATGGGTCCAAGATCCGTTGCGGGAAAACACAGCCCCACACAAGCAATAACGCAGGCAACGCTGCCCAAGATGTTGCCCATACGCAGGCCAAAGCGGTCATAGATAGCACCGAGCGAAATCTTGGCAATAACCACCGTCACCATATAGGCCGAAAGCACACTGCCCGCCCAAATAGGATCATGACCGCCGGTAACAATTTGCGTACCAGAGACGGTAACGCTTGTCATATTGGTCACCTGATTGGGCAAAATTGCGCCGTTTACCAGGCCCATCAGCAAAAATGCAATGACCAACAGCCAAAACGAAGAGCTCTTCTTAATGCGCGACCAGCCCACCGAAACCTGCGGCTCACTACTGGTTTTAGAAGCGCCTGCCTTGCTCTCTTTAGCGGAATCGTCCTCGCCCTCACCTAAGGGCGCCAAACCAATCTCACGCGGGCTGGTACGGAAGGAGTAAGCCGTAATGGGAAGTGCTACCACCAGGCAAACGATAGCCAGCACCAAAAACGCCGTACGCCAGCCCATACCAACAATGAGTCCGCTTACGATAGGCGAAAGAATGGCACCGCCAAAGCCCGAGCCAGAAAGCGCGATGGAGATGGCCAAGCCACGTTTAGCCGTAAACCAGTTTGCCGTAATGAGGCTGATAAGCAGACGCGTCGAGGCAACCGCAAAACAGCCCGCCACTGCAAAGAGGGCATAGACCTGCCACAGGCTACTTGCCACGCTCATGCCTGCAAGTACCGCAGAAGCCATGATGACCGTGAGGGAACCCAGGATGCGCCCTGAGACCTTGTCTGCAATGTGGCCAATTATGAGCGAGCCCACCACGCTCACCACGGTAGAGACAGCGTTTGCCAGGTTGTACTGTGCAAGCGTGACACCCAAGTCACTCACGATGTAGGGCTGGAAGAGCGACATGCAGTTAACAAAAATGGTGTAACACGTGGCCATAATCACAAAGCCTGCGGCCACTACCAGCCATCCGGGAAAAAACTTGTGTTGCGAGGAGGAGGACATGATCTGGAGCCTTTCTTCTCAAGGTGTCGTTGGTTTGAGAGGCACGTAGGCTCGGTAACATACCAGCCTGCACGCCGATATGCCTTAGGCGTTGGTGAGATTGGCAGCGTTAGCGTCGGCAAGCCAGCCCAGAGCCACAGCGGCATAAGCTGCAGCGCCCTGTGGTAGCTCCGCATCATCAAAGCGCGCACGAGGATGATGCTGTGCGAAGTGCTCCTGGGTATCCTGAGCTGCTGCGCCCACTGTGAAGTACGCGCTCGGCACGCGCTCGGAGATGAGCGCAAAGTCCTCAGACGCCATGGCATGAAACGCTGGCAGGAAAGCTGCACCCGGAATAGCTGCGCCCACATATGCCTTACAGGTCTCGGTCATCTGCGCGTCAAGCACCAGTGGCGGCACATCGGAGAGCGTCTCGATAGTTGCCTCTACGCGGTAGGTCTTAGCCACGCCTTCTACTAGCTCAGCAATGCGTTCACGCAAGTGAGCCATCAGCTCGCGGTCAAAGCCGCGCATGGTGCCCTCAAGCACGCAACTATCGGGAATAACGTTAGCCGCAGCACCTCCGCTGAACTTGCCAATGGTGAGTGCAATCTCTTTCATAGCCGAGACCTCGCGGCTCACCAGCTCCTGCAACGCCAGGTGCACATGCACGCCCGCGGTAATGGGATCGATGCAAATCTCGGGGCTCGAACCATGGCCACCTCGTCCCTGCAGAGTGATGCGAAAACCGTAGACGCCCGAGAGGGCCGGGTTGCCATAGAGCACAAGCCCTAGAGGAGACTGGCTGTTGACGTGCATGCCATAGGCAACCTCAGGTGCGGGCGATTCAAACAAGCCATCTGCAATAGCCGCGCGTGCGCCCTGGAAGGTCTCCTCGCCCGGCTGAAACAGCAGCTTAACCGTGCCACCCATGTGGCAGATTTCGTCCTCGTGAGCTTTAAGGATGCGAGCGGCCCCCAGCAGCGCCGCGGCATGCATGTCGTGGCCGCACGCATGCATGCAGCCATTGGTGCTCGCAAACGGCTCGCCAGATTCCTCTTCCACCGGCAGCGCATCCATATCAGCGCGCAGCATAATCGTGTGTCCACAGGCGGCATCGTCTGCTGTGCCATCCTCGGCAGCAGCGCGAGCACCCAGGCCAACCAGGCCTACCACACACGAACCCTCTACCAGCACGCGGAAAGGAATCTCCATTTCGCGCAAACGTGCCTGCACAAACGCACTGGTCTTCGGCAAGTCGAGACTCAGCTCGGGCATCTGATGCAGCTTGTGACGCCACGAGGCAAGTTCCTCAGCTAGAGCCTGCGCCTCAGCAGGCAAATCTTCCGGCACAGCCTGTGCAGCAGCATCGGACAGCGCGGGCGCCGCCTCCGGAGTAAAACCAAACAATCCCTCAGCCATCGCGTCCCCCATACCTTGTGCATACGATACGCCCGCACGAACAGGCGCTCGTTAAATTGAGTGATAGTGCACCACTGTACGGAGTTGCTGGCGCGCTCGAGACTCAAATTCCCTGCGCAACAGGGTGTTTACAAACGGCTTAGCGGCGGCGTAGGAACGAGAAATGCGTTTCAGAAAGCACGATGGAGCAAAAGATGAGGGCGAAACCCAAAAGCAAACGGCCCGTAAGCACCTCTCCGCCTAAAAGAACCGAGAAGAACACACCAGAAGGAGACTCAAGCGAAAGCAGTAGCGAACCCGTGGAGGATGGTACGTGCGCGAGTCCGAGATTTTGGATAAGCATGTTTACGCAGGTACAAATCACAGCAAGAAAGAGCAGCACGGCCACCAGGCGCGGCGTAACGATAGAAACAGGCGGCACCGGCTCAAAGATAAGCGTGGCAGTAAGGCACAGCACGCCCACGGTAAGAAACATCCAAAACGTCACGGCATTCACGTCGAGGCTGCGACCAAACTTTGAGGCGGTGGTAATTTGCAGCGCAAAGAACACAGCGCCGCCCAGCGTGAGCACGTCTCCCATATTGATAGCGAGGCTGTCGAGTGCCACCAGCGCAATGCCAGCCAAGCACAGAAAAGCTGCGCCCAGGTTGTAGCGCGTGAGCGGTTCGCGCATCACAAAGTAGCTAATAAAAGGAACAAGCACGCAGTACACACCGGTCAAAAAGGCATTTTTACCTGCGGTGGTGTCTGCAAGGCCCAGGGTTTGCAGAGCATAGGCCGAGGCCATACAAACGCCCATCAGAGCGCCCACGCCGATGTAGTGGCGATTCAGATTGGTGCGAATGCGCTTGAAGAACAAAAGCAACAAGATAAGCGCCGCGATAAGGAAGCGGCAAGCAAGCAACAAGAAGGTAGGAACACTGTCGAGGGTATCCTTCATAACCAAAAAGGAGGAACCCCAAATAACAGCGATGGCCACAAGTGCGAGCTTCCAGAAGAACTGTGAGCGAGCCTCAGTGCCATTCGCATCACCTGCACCACAGTCTTCCACAGCCACCGACGCGGCTTCAAGTTCCTCAAGCATATCGTTACCACCCTTGTCCAAAAACAGGCTCCTACCCTATCACAAGTCCAAGAAAAGCAACGCCCCTGAGCAGCATGCTCGCAAGCTTTAATAAAGGCCCGTCAATCGCAAGTAGCCCCGTTTCGTATTTAGGGACGCACTGCTATTTCTACGCAAACGTCCTCGCACAACGAGACCCCTTTCGCCAGTACGGCAAAAGGGGTCTCTGTGCTGCGGAATGTTTGCTTTAGAAAAAGCAGTGCGTCCCTATCGAAATTTATCGGTGCTTCTCGCGCTTGGACGAAGTAGCTAGAAAAATCAATAGTAAGCCGTAGTGTATCCAACGTAACGGCGCCTTGAAAAGTGCTTTCTAAGCGAACAATCCGCAGCGCAGGCAATTCCCAAGTATTTAAGAAGGACTGCTGCTGCGCGAGGACGTTCGCGTGAAACACTTTTCAGTAGGCGCCGTTATGGTTCGTTACACGCTATATGCGAGGACGTTTGCGTAGAAATATGCATGCGCCCTCGAATTAGAATCTGTCGCCGGGAACTACGCGCGGTTGACGGATCCCAGGTTCTCCATGCGAATCTTCACGATCTTCGTGATCTCAGCCATGCCCTCTTTGCCCGGCTTCTTAGGATCAAAGCACTCGGGGTTCTCGGCCATGTAACCCATGTAACCCTTGGTGAAGGCCTGACGCAGCTCGGTAGCGTAGTTCACCTTGCAGATGCCGTTCTTTATAGCCTCGGCAACCTGCTCATCAGGCACACCAGAGGTGCCGTGCAGAACCAGAGGAATATCGAGCTTAGCGGCGATTGCGCGCACAACATCCTGCTGGATGTGCGGGGTGCCCTTGTATACGCCGTGTGCCGTGCCCACACCAATGGCAAGCGAGGTGCAGCCCGTGCGCTCAACAAACTCCACAGCCTCATCGGGGTCAGTGTAGGGGTTCTCGCCCTCAACAGCCGGGCCGTCGTCCTCCTTGCCACCAACCTTACCAAGCTCAGCCTCTACAGGCACGCCCATGGCAGCGCCAGCGTCGGCAACAGACTTAGTAAGCGCAATGTTGTCCTCAAACAGCTCGTGGCTGCCGTCAATCATGACGGAGGTGTAGCCCGTGCGGAGGGCCTGCATGCAGCGGTTATAGCCATCGCCGTGATCCAGGTGCAGAGCAACAGGAATCTCGGTGCGCTCGGCAGCAGCCTTTACCATGCCGTAGAAGTAATCGAGACCAGCAGACTTGATGGTGCCCGGGGTAGTCTGCATGATAACGGGAGACTTGGTCTCCTCAGCAGCCTTAAGCACAGCCATCACAAACTCGAGGTTCTCGACGTTGAAGGCACCTACGCCGTAGTGATTCTTCTGAGCATCGAGCAGCATTTCCTTGGTGGTAACAAGCATAATTGCTCCCTCCTGCCGAGCCATGGCGGCCGGCACCTGGGCTCGCGCACCGCACGCGGGCCATCTGTTGGCATCATTGTACAAAATCGCTTTTCTACCTGCGCGGAAGCCGTAAACAGCTAAGCCTCAGTTCAGAAAAGCAAACGCAAGCGCATTGCGATTTGTTACCTGCAGGCTCTCCCTCTTCACCTTTGTTTTGTGCAAAAAGAAAGCGAAAAGAAAGCACTTCTTTTGCGAATAAGCAAAATAAAGCAAAATAGAATCTGCACATTTCAGAAACGGAGGAGTCATGTCTGCCAGCTCCCATTCATTTGCAGAAGAGCGCCGCGCCGCCATTCTCGCTATGCTTGAGCGCTCCACATCGGTGCAGGTAGCAGACCTAGCACAGACTTTTGGCGTCTCTGTAGTCACCGCCCGCGGAGACCTCGACGCCCTTGCTGCCGACGGCAAACTGCGTCGTACTCACGGCGGAGCCGTCTCGCTCAGCCGTGCGCTCACGGTCTCGGTTCAAGACCGACGCGTCAATGTGAATGTCGAGGCTAAACAAGCCATTGCCCGCACGGCCGCCGAGCTGGTAGAAGATGGAGACACGCTCATCGTAGACTCAGGCACCACTGCCCTGGAGCTTGTTCGCACCCTTGGCGGCAAATCCGGCGTCACAGTCATCACGCCCGACGTCACCATTGCCAACTACATCGACGAAAGCCTCCCCGCTGTCGATGCCGTTTTACTAGGTGGAACCCTGCGCAAAGGTCATCGTTATCTCTATGGTCCACTTGCTCTACGTTCGCTCGAAGTGCTCCACGCCAACAAAGCCTTCCTTTGCCCCACAGCGTTTATCCCCAAGCGCGGCCTTATGACCAACTTTGAGCAGATGGCTGAGCTTAAACGCGCCTTCATCGATGCCGCACGCACATCCATTGCTCTGCTTGATACCACCAAAATTGATGCCCCCGGTCTCATGCGCTTCGCCGGGCTCGAAGATATCGATGCCATCGTGCTCGATGCCGACCCCAATGACCTCATGGCGACCCAGATTGCAGAAATCAAAAAAGCTGGAGGCCACGTTCCAAGTCTTATCACCGCCTGACGCGAAAATGCACCCACAGCGGGTATCATTAACGGCAAGCAGCCCCGTTTTACTAGGTGGAACCCT
>CAVJWJ010000045.1:2946-13175 GCA_963653375.1 Roseburia sp. CAG:303 | reverse complement strand
AACTTCGCAAACCTGTCGAAAGGCAGGGACGCAAAGCCAGATGGGTCTAAAGTCTTGCGACTATGACAGCCGGTTGCCGTTGGCGTGAATGTCAATGTATCCAATGGTGGGTAGCGCCCGCCGTTTTGTTGTTGCTGCTGTGCTCCTTCTGGATTGCTTTGTAGGCTCGTGTTATTGGGGGGAGTTGCGAGTGGAGCGGCAAAGTAAAACACATAGAGCTGCTGTTGTGTTGAGCACTCTGCTTGGCATGAGCGTTTTGACTTTTGGTGGCTCGCTCGCTTTTAGCAACTTTATTGGGCTTCCTACGGCTGAAGCCTCTACAAGTGTTTCAGATAATCTGATTTCCCAGGGGGGGTTACTCCCAGTCGTCTGAAGAGGCGGCTTCAGGCTCCTATATTTACCTAGCATCTGCTAAAACCCAAAACGCAGAGAATGCTCAGACACCAGAAGGGCGCACTGCGTCGACTTCTTATAGCTTGAGCAAGGACTCTAGCTCGCAAACTTCAAACACAACTTCAACCTCACTGGCCAAGAATTCGGCATTCGCTTTGGCGACTGCAAATGAGGTTGCATCAAAAGAAGAGGTGACTATCGAACTCTACGGCCTGCGCTCGGAGGAGAATACCGCGTTCCAGGCGGGCAATATATTCCCGGGCGACTCGGAGACCAAGAACTATTGCGTGCGCGTATCCTATCGCAACCAAGTGACCGTACATTTCCGTTTGGCAGTTCGCCAGGGCTATGAAAAGCTCGCCGAGGTCATGAAGGTAAGAATTACCTTGCCTGCTACGGGAGAGGTTGTCTACGACGGTCTGATGCGTGACGTGTCTGACGGCTTTTCACAGCAGCTATCGTCCAAGAATTACACGGCTGATGAACTGCGGTACGAGGTTACCGCCTACTTGGACACCAACGTTGGTAACGAGTACCAGAACCAGGATTTGATTGCAGACCTTACATGGTCGGTTGAGGAGACGGGTAACCTTACGCCAATCCCGCTTCCGGGTACTGGTGACCCTATAACCTTCTTGCCGGTTGTGTGCCTGGCGCTTGTTCTTGCTGCCATATTTGCGTTCTGCATCTCCTTCCGCATCCGAAAGGGGGGTGAGCAACATGAGTAAGGCCCACGATGTTACATCGAGCAATGGTATCGAAAAACTTGTTGAGACCAGGCGAGCTGGCTCTGTAGGGAGAACCAAGACCGTCAAAAAGCTTAAGGGTAGCGTGGTTGCTGTTGTCATTCTTGCCATGTGTTTTGGTGTTACCACTCTGGCTCTCATACTCTCCGGAGTGTCAGTGAAGGACAACTTGTTCCACACGGGTGAGGCCAAGATTAATCTCAACGACGGCAATCCTGTAATCCAAGAGAGCGAGTTATTACTTGAGCCAGGCATGACCGTGACTAAGGATTTCTTCGTACAAAATAATGGTACCTGGGACGAGTACTGGCGCCTCTATTTCGATGCGGTCTCTGGTGATCTTGCCGACGCGCTCGAAGTCTCTATTAAGGACGGCGAGACAATTCTGTGGTTAGGCACGATGAGTGAGCTATCTCGTGAGAATGCTTTTATTGCAGCCGATGTCTTGACTGTTGGCCAACGCCTCGACCTAACTATGGTGTTCCACTATCCCGAAGATGGAAGCAATGCAGGTCAGAGCAGCAATCTCTCCTTTGTCCTCTGCGCTGATGCAACGCAGACCAAAAATAACTCCAACAGGCAGTTTGATTAAGGGGCAGCGCCAATGAGAGCGATAACAATAATCAAACGCGTGCTTGTGGGGTTGGTGACGCTGCTTGCTATATGCATGATGGTGTTCACAGTTGTTTCGGTTACAACCTTTGACCGTGCCGACCGCAATCTTTTTGGCTACAAGGCTTTTATTGTCCTGTCTGACTCCATGAAGGCAACTGACTTTGCTGCCGGCGACCTGGTGATTGTTAAAGAGACTGACTGTTCAACGCTCGAGGCGGGCGACATTATTACCTACACTTCGCAAAACACATCAAACTACGGCGAGGTTGTTACACATAAGATTCGTGAGCTAACCACCGATGCGGATGGTAACCCTGGCTTTATTACGTATGGCACCACAACCGATACCAATGACGAGACAGTGGTTACCTATCCCTGTGTGCTGGGCAAATATGAATGGCACCTTGTTGGAGTGGGTTCGTTCTTCCAATTTTTGAAAACTGTTCCGGGATACATCTGCTGCATTCTTGTTCCGTTTTTAGTGCTCATTCTTATGGAGGCTGCGCATAGCGTTCGTCTGTTTCGCAGATATAAGGCCGAACAGCTTGAAGAGCTTCGGGCTGAGCGCAAGAAAGTCGATGCAGAACGTCTCGAAACCCAGCGCATGTTGCGGGAGTTAACGCAGCTAAAGATGCGTGCGGGGGAGAGCGCGTATGAGGGCGCCTATGAATCTACGCTCGTTGCTGTATCAGCGGCTGCACCTGTCCCCAGATCACAGAAGGTGGGGCCTGCGCACTTTGCTACACCTAGGCAATAACCACGGAAGACCGTGAATCATACATTTGGCAATGATGACATCTGATAAAGGAGGAACGATGACAGGCAGTAGGAGTACGAAAAGGTCGCTTGTGGTAAGCATTGGTTGTCTGGTTGTGTGTGTGGCGATGCTTGCGGGCACCACGTTTGCATGGTTTACAGATACGTCCAGCACGAAGGTGAGCGCAGTTAACGCAGGTACCCTGGATGTTCAGCTTGTGAACGAGGCTGGGAAGAGCGTTGAGGGTGAGACCCTCTCGTTCGTGAAGGCTGCCGGTTATGAGGACGAAGATACTCTCTGGGAACCCGGCTGCACATACAGCCTGTCTTCTATCTACGTGAAGAACAACGGTAATCTCGCTCTTAAGTACAAGATTCAGATTACTGGCATCAATGGCGACGCGAAACTCAACGAGGCTATCGCTTGGACCATCAGTGATGGCACGGAGACTGCCTCTCTTGACGATTATCACACCCTTGCCGCAGGGGAAAAGGAGCCTTTGACCATCTCGGGTCATATGGAGGAAACGGCTAGCAATGACTATCAGGGTCTCTCCATTGATGGCATTACGATTACCGTAGTTGCTACGCAGGATACCGTTGAGCACGACAGCTACAACAATACGTACGACCAGAAGGCGGAGTATCCCACTCTAGACTGAGAAGTTTTTATCAGTAAATGCCTTGGTAGGCGGGCTGAAAAAACTGGTAATAAAGTTTGTCGATAAGAAAGGGGGCGCGTGTTTATGCGGTTTGCCCAAAGGCTCTCCGGCCAGCCAAAGCACTTGAAGACCAAAAGTAGCGATTCAGATATCTACCGCTCCCTCGTCCCATCTGTTGTGGGAATAGTTCTCTGTGCTGCATGTTTGTGTAGTACAAGCTGGGCGTGGTTTACCTCAACTGCTTCCCTGAATATGGGGGAAATCGAGGCGGCAACGTATGGTGCAGATGTAAGCGTGTCTCAGATGGGCGCAAGGGCTGTTTTTGCGTGCGAAAAGAACGCGTGTGAAAAGAACGCTGACGGCACGACAACATACACGTTCTCTGATGCGGGAGCTTATACGGTGAAGCTTGGCTACACCGGAACTTCCAAGACCGGTTATTGCACGCTTGAGTTTAATGGCGTGACGTATTACACGCCGCAATTAACTTCGGGTTCAATAATTATTTCGGTTTATTCCACGGGCAATCAGGTGCTGGTAGTTACCCCTCAGTGGGGCACCTATTCTGGCGATGCAACTATTGCAGATGGCGGCACAATTGGGTGACGCTACGGTAGTTTCATATCCACAATAAGAAGGCCTCGGCTTATTCGCTGAAACTGAGACGCTGCTACATACGTTCGAGATGGTATAAGCACCCTCGGTTCTGTCTAAGTTCCGAGTAAGAAGACTTCAGATTATTCTCCTGAGCGATTCCGCAGCCCGAAGGGCGAGGACAGCGAAGGAGAAAATCTGAGGTCTTCTTGGTTAACGTAGCATTCTCGCGAAGGAGAAAATCTGGGGATTCCCGAGTGACGTAATGGCCAGGCCTTACTCCAGCTCAAATGCTCCGGTGTAGAGCTGATAGTAGTAGCCGCGCTTGGCTATGAGCTCGTCATGGCTACCGCGCTCGATAATCCGTCCGTGGTCCAGGCAGATAATCGCATCGGAGTTGCGCACGGTGGAAAGACGGTGCGCAATCACAAAGGTAGTGCGGCCTTCCATGAGTTTGTCCATGCCACGCTGAACGATAGCCTCGGTACGCGTATCGATGGAGCTCGTAGCCTCGTCCAAAATCATGGCAGGGGGATCAGCCACGGCAGCGCGCGCAATAGAGATGAGCTGGCGCTGACCCTGGGAGAGCTGTGCACCGTTGCCGGAGAGCATGGTGTTGTAGCCATCGGGTAGGCGTCCAATGAAGTCGTCCGCGCCAGCAAGCTTAGCTGCGGCGATGCATTCCTCGTCGGTGGCATCGAGGTTGCCGTATCGAATGTTGTCCATCACGGTGCCGGTGAACAGGTTTACGTCCTGAAGCACCACGCCAAGCGAGCGACGCAGGTCGTCCTTACGAATCTTGTTGACATTGATGCCGTCGTAGCGAATCTTACCGTCGGCAATGTCGTAGAAGCGGTTGATCAGGTTGGTAATCGTGGTTTTACCAGCACCAGTGGCGCCCACGAAGGCAACCTTCTGGCCGGGTTTAGCAAACACGCTCACGCCGTGCAGCACCTCGTGGTCGGGCGTGTAACCAAAGTCTACGTTGTCCATTACCAGATCGCCGCGCAGGGGCACGTACTCGGTAATGCCGGTGGAGCGGTGCGGATGCTTCCAAGCCCAAAGGCCCGTGTGATGGTCGGTCTCAACATACGCGCCAGTCTCGGGGTCAATCTTGGCATTGACGAGTGTGACGTAGCCCTCATCGACCTCGGGCTGCTCGTCAATAAGCTCAAAGATACGGTCGGCGCCAGCAAGGCCCATGACCACGGCGTTGATCTGCATCGAAATCTGGCCAATCTGGCCGCAGAACTGCTTGGTCATGTTGAGAAACGGCACCACTACGGCGATGCTTAGGCCAAGGCCACTCAGACTCACGTTAGGCACGTTCAACGCCATAAAGAGGCCGCCAAAGAGAGCAACAAAAACGTAAATGAGGTTGCCCAGGTTCATGAGGATGGGCATGAGAATGTTGCCGTACATGTTTGCCTTTTGCGAGACCTCAAAGAGCTTCTCGTTGTACTGGTCAAAGTGCTCCTCGGCTGCGCGCTCATGGCAGAAAGCCTTGACGACCTTCTGGCCGTTCATGCCCTCTTCTACATTGCCCTCAACAACGCCCAGCTCGCGCTGCTGCGCAATGAAGAACTTGGCCGACATGCCGCCAAGCAAGCGCGTGAGGAGGGTCATGATGGCTACGCCAGCAACAATAACCAGGCACATCCATACGGAGTAATAGCACATGATGATGAACACAGTTACCAGTGTTACCACCGTCTGCAGCAGGTTGGGGAACGACTGCGAAATCATCTGGCGCAGGGCGTCGATGTCGTTGGTGTAGTGGCTCATGATGTCGCCACGCTGGTTGGTGTCAAAGTAGCGAATGGGCAGGTCCTGCATGTGATTGAACATCTGCTCGCGGAGCTTTTCGAGCGAGCCCTGAGTAACCACAGCCATGGCACGGTTCCAGAAGGTGCTGCACGAAAGCGCGATGATGTAGACGCAGGCAAGGGTTACGACAACGCTCAGAATCTGCGGCTGAACCGATGCCCAATCGCCACTCTCCCACGAGCCCTCGATGATGGCGAGAGCCTGCTGCAAAAAGATGGTGCCCGTGGAGTTAAGGACAGCGCCTGCCAGAATGCAAATCACAATGGCGGGCAGAAGTTTGGGATAGAACGAGAACAGCGTCTTGATGAGGCGCCCGGCTGTGCCCTTCTTGCGCTGGCCGGCGCGTGCGGCGGTTGTTGCCTTACTCATGCGCCTCACCTCCCTTCGTAGCGGAATCGTCGCAGACGGCCTCGGCGTTGGCGGCAGCGGCCTGAGCCTCTGCAGCAGCCTGCTCCTCGGTCATCTTGTTTTGCGAGGTAAAGGTCTCGCGGTAAATTGCGGAGCGCTCAAGCAGCTCCTCATGGTTGCCCACGTCGGAGATGTGGCCGCCGTCGAGCACCACAATGCGGTCGGCGTCCTGCACAGAGCTGATGCGCTGAGCAATGATGATCTTGGTGGTATCGGGCAAGTAGCTTGTAAGGCCTGCGCGAATCTTGGCGTCGGTCTTGGTGTCAACCGCGCTGGTGGAGTCGTCGAGAATCAAAACCTTGGGGCGGCGCAGCAGAGCGCGTGCAATGCACAGGCGCTGCTTCTGACCACCAGAAACGTTAGAGCCGCCCTGCTCAATCCAGGTATCGTAGCCCTTGGGGAAGGTCTCAACAAACTCGTCGGCGCATGCCAGGTGTGCTGCCTCGCGCACTTCTTCGTCGGTGGCGTTTGCATCGCCCCAGCGCAGGTTCTCGGCAATAGTACCGCTGAACAGGATGTTTTTCTGCAACACCATGGCAACCTGCGTGCGCAGCGTCTCAAGATCGTAATCGCGTACATCTACGCCGCCTACGCGTACGCGGCCCTCAGTTACATCGTAGAGGCGGGCAATGAGATTTACGAGCGTGGACTTAGACGAGCCGGTGCCGCCGATAACACCAATGGTCTCACCGCTCTTGATGTGCAGGTCAATCTCGGCCAGGGCGCGGCGCTCGGCGCGCTCGGAGTACTTAAAGGTCACGTTGTCAAAGTCGATGGAGCCGTCGGCTACCTCGCGTACCGGGTTCTCGGGATTGGCGATGGTGGGCTCGGCGGTCAGGACTTCCTCAATACGGTGTGCACTCTCATCGGCCATAGTAACCATGACAAAGATCATCGAGAGCTGCATGAGGCTCATCAGAATCTGGAAGCCATAGGTAAAGATGGCGGAGAGCTGACCCACGTCAAACTGGGTGCCGTTGGTGGTGATGATAATCTCCGAGCCAAAGTAAATGATAACAACCCAGGTAATGTAGATGGCGAGCATCATCAGGGGGTTATTAAAAGCAAGGAGCTTCTCGGCGCGGGTGAAGTCTTTGCAGACGTCTTGCGCGGCGGTGGCAAACTTCTTCTTCTCGTAGTCCTCGCGCACAAAGCTCTTAACTACGCGCATTCCCGAGACGTTTTCTTCAACAGACTCGTTGAGCGCATCGTACTTGTGGAACACACGGGTAAAGATGGGGCGCACCAGGTGAATGATGTAGAAAAGGCCACAGCCCAGTATAGGAATAACCGCGACGTAGACGAGCGCCAGCGGGCCGCCCATAACGGTTGCCATTACAAAGGCAAAGACGAGGCAAAGCGGCGAGCGCACGGCGATGCGGATGATCATCATAAACGCCTGCTGTACGTTATTGATGTCAGTGGTGAGGCGCGTAACAAGCGAGCTGGAGCTGAACTCATCGATGTTGGCAAAGCTGAAGCGCTGAATGTTATAGAACATATCGCGGCGCAGGTTCTTGGCAAAGCCGCAGCTTGCATACGAACAGGTAACACCTGCCGCAGCGCCAAAAAGCAGTGAGGCAATGGCGAGCGCCGAGAGGATGAGCGCAGGCTCGATAAGGCCAGCAACAGTGGTGCCTACCTTAATCTCATCAATGAGACGTGCCGTGAGGAACGGAATCATCATCTCGCAGCAAACCTCGCCCAGTACCAAAAGTGGTGTGGCGATGGTCACCTTTTTGTAGTCGCGGATGCTAGCCGCGAGTGTCTTAATCATCGAGTCCCTCCCAGGTCTCGTGGATTCGGTCGAGCATATCGGCAAGCTGCAGCTGTTCCTCATAGGTGAGGGCCGAGAACGCGCGCTCGCGGAAGTGAATGCGAGCCTCCTGATCGAGCGCAGCCTTTTGCGCACCTTCTTCGGTGAGCTTTATGAGCAGTTGTCTGCGATCCTCGGGGTTGCGCGTGCGCTCGATGAGCCCCTTGCGCTCAATCTTGGAGAGAATCTCGGAGAGCGAGCCGGGTTTAAGGTCAAAGTAGGTGCTCAGTTCGAGCTGCGACATCTTGCCGCCGTGCTTGGCAAGCAGGCAGATGATGGGCGCCTTGCCCGAAACGCCACCACCATGAAAATGCATGTAGTGGCCGCAGTAGCCAATGTTGTTGAGGATACGCTTAGCAACTGCATCGCCTTCGGTTGAGCCGGGCGGCTCATCGGCGGGAGTCATGCCGTTGCTTGTGGGGCCAAGCGGAATCGGCAGCGGCGCTTCTTCGCAGTTTCTATCGCACATATACACTCCTTTCATGCAGAGAGATATTCTTAGGTGCAGTGATAATGAGGGTACCGCAGTATTTATCATTGTCAAGGTACCGAATAAAATTGTTTCAGGGATTCATGTTTGGGGTTTGCAGGCTGCTGGCACCGGGCCAATGCTCATCTACCTCATGCATCTAGCTGCAGAGATGGTGTCAAAACCCATTTCTAAACGGGACTTGTGCGGCTAGCTTCGCTTCACATATGCCGAAGATCGGCCACTGCCTACCCTGACGATAGTGCCAGCATCAAGCAGCCCCTTCAGCGTGCGCTCAATGGTGGTGAGGCTAATGTCGGGGCATGAGGACTTAATTTCAGCTTTGGTGATTCGCCCCAACTTTTGATCAAAAACACGAGCTACGCGCTCTGCTTTAGTTAAAGCGTAGCTTCCATCAATACGGTCAAACAAATCGCGATACGAGGAAAGAATAATTCCAAGCATGTAGCGAACAAAGGGAGCCTCGTCGTTTTCTGCTGTTTCCCAGCCCGTTGAACTAGCCGCGAGAGCCTCGTAATAAAGCTCTTTGCTTTGCTCAATTTGCATTTCGATGCTGATGTAGCGTGGTACCAGGTGCCCGCAGCGCTCCAAAAGAAGAACGGTCAAAAGTCTGCTCATTCGCCCATTGCCATCGTTGAATGGGTGAATGCTTACAAAGTCAAACACAAAGCGTATGGATAAAAGAAGCGGGTCAACGATGCCGGTAGAGATGGCATTGCGATAGGTATCGCAGAGCTGCTCTACGGCGGTGGGCGTTAGGAGTGCAGGTGTTGGGCGAAACCTTACGCGAGTAGTGCCGTCAGCCTCGCGCGTCACAATCTGATTGTCCGAATCTTTCCAGGAACCTCCAAAGGCGTACCCGGTGTGACTCATCAGGTTACGGTGAAGCTGCAGGATGACAGAGGGCTTGATGTCGATATAGTCATGCTGCTCGTGAATGAGGGCGAGAACATCACGGTATCCAGCAATTTCTTCCTCATTGCGATTGCGCGGTGCAGTTGACTCGAGCATCAACTGCTCGAGCCGAGCCTCCGTAGTCACAATGCCCTCGATGCGGTTGGAAGCTTGCGTACTTGCATACTTAGCTTGTTCAAGCAATGAGTTGAGCACATCAGGCTTAATGCTATTAAGAGCTATTTGCCGCCCTTTGTACTCCCGAATGGTCAAGAGCATATTGACAATCTCATCGGTCTTGAGGGAGCTTGGTGTCCTGCTGTAGTCAAAGGTGCGCATATCTGCCTCATTTCGAGATTATCTGCATCAAATGTAGTCTAAATGAGGCAGATAAATATGCAATGATGCAGATTATGAGGCAGAAAAACGCTATAGCTATAGCTGCTCGAGTAAGGCGGTGCAGCCAGTGAGGACGTTGCGGTAGGTGGCATCGAAGTTGCCGGTATACCACGGGTCGGCAACGTCGCGGGGGCAGTCGGTCCAGTCGAGTAGACGGCTCGCCTTGTCCATGCGCTCGGCACCTAGGATGCGTCGGAGTCCTGCTTTGTTCTCAGAGTCCATATAGACGAGATAGTCCCAGGCATCGTAATCGGCGCGGGTGACCTGCCGTGCGCGATGGGGAACAACAGGAATTCCTACCTCTTTGAGCTTTGCTACGGTTCTGTGGTGAGGACTGTTACCAATCTCTTCGCGGCTGGTAGCAGCAGAGTCGATAACAAATTCGTCCGCGCGTCCGGCGCGACGCACCAGCTCGGTCATAACCGATTCAGCCATCGTTGAGCGACAAATATTGCCATGGCAAATAAAGAGGATACGCGGCACGGGGAGTCCTTTCGTGGGGCGGTTGCGTGTTTGTATGATAGCGGCTTGGCGCTGTGGTGTGGGCGCGGCCACAATCGCGCGCAGGCGCTGTGCATGGTTCGGTCAGAGCAGTAAGACGGAGTAGCAAGTCAGAGCTGCAAGGGTGA
>CAVJWJ010000045.1:0-2811 GCA_963653375.1 Roseburia sp. CAG:303 | reverse complement strand
CGGTGTAGGCGGCTCGTCTTTGAGCCAGGCAAAGCCAAGCGTCGAGTAGAGCGGATCGGTAAACGAGGCAACCGAAATGTCGTTAGCCAGATAGGACGAGGCCAGGCGGCGCGGCAACACCGAGATGCCCATATTGTTTTGCACGGCCTTGATAAGCATGCGGTGGCGCGCGTGGTGCAGCGGTGCATTGGGGCAATAACCTGCGCGGTCACAGGCACGCCGGAAAATCTGCGTTACGTCAGACTTTTCTTCCAGCAAAATAAACTGCTCGTTGCGCAGGTCAGAAATGGAGACGGTCTCGAGGGTGGAGAGCGGATGCTTGCTTGAACAGGCCAGCACAAGCTCATCGCGAACAAGTGGGATAAAGGCAATGCGCTTAGGATCGAGCATCTCGCCGCGAACAATGGCTAGGTCAATTTTGTGGCGTTCAAGCTTGCTTATTAGGTCCTCTTGGCTGCGTTCAAAATATTCCAGCTGTACGGAGGTGTTGCGCACCCAGTACGAGCTAAAGGCATCGGCAAAACCGTATTCTTCAGTGAGCGGCAGGGCGCCCAAGCGGATAGGGTAGGTGGAACCCTCCTGGTACATGCGCAGTCGTGCGCAGGCGCGCTGGTACTCGGGCAGTGCCTTATGTGCATAGGAGTAAAAGTCTTGCCCCGCCTGCGTAAGTTCCACGCCGTTGCGCGTCTTCTTAAAGAGCTTGACGCCCAACTCCTTTTCCATCTGCGACATCTGCTTTGAAAGCGACGATTGCGAGACAAAGAGCTTGTCGGCAGCCTCGGTATACTTGCCGGTTTTTGCAACGGTAAGAAAGGTCTCGATTTTTCTGAAATCCATGGTGCGCTCCAGCTGGAATGGCGAGAAAGGTTATGCCAAAAATGGCGTTTTGTGCGCGTCTAGTGCCGACTTTACCCAACAAAAGCGCTGCATACATCAACGTATCGGCGAGCTGTTGTGCCTATTTGGAATAATCCAAACCCCTCAACTTGGGTTATTCCGCTCAGGCAACTTATGTTTCGCGAACCGATTTTTCCGTAAGCGGTAGGCGGGCGAAGATAAAGCCATGTACCCGGAAGCTTTTTGGAAAGGAGCTTTCATGACAAAGGTGTATCAGGATCTTCGCTCGTTCCTTGCAACGCTTGAGGAGGAGGGCCAGCTCGTCCACGTAACCGATGAGGTTCTGCCCGAGCCCGATATCGGCTCTGCTGGTCGTGCTGCTAGCCGTATGACCAACGGTCCCGCTGTCATGTTTGACAACATCAAGGGCTATGGTCCGGGTCATTCCGTTGTTACTAACGTTCACGGCTCTTGGGCAAACCACGCACTGATGATGGGCATGGACAAGAACACCTCCACCAAGGAGCAGTTCCTCGAGCTCAATCGTCGTTGGGATCTCTTCCCGGTAAAGCCCAATGTTCTTGAGCGCGACGACGCTCCTTGCAAGGAGAATGTCATCGACGGCGCCGAGAACGTCAACCTCTTTGACCTGCTTCCGCTCTATCGCATTAACGAGCAGGACGGCGGCATGTTCATTGGTAAGGCCTCCATCATTACGGGCGATCCTTCCGACCCTGGCAACTTTGACAAGATGAATGTTGGTACCTATCGCATTCAGGTTAAGGGAGCCAACCGCATTGGTATGCAGTGCCTCGCTATGCACGATATTGCCAAGCAGCTTGCCGAGGCCGAGAAGAAGAACGAGAAGTTCCCTATCTGCGTTACCTTGGGCAACGCACCGCTCGTGACCTTCATGGCTTCTACGCCCGTTGGCTACACCCAGAACGAGTTTGAGTTCGTGGGCGCTCTGAATGGTGGCGTACCTGCCGACATCGTTAAGTCCGATCTGTACGATCACCTCTATGTGCCTGCCGGCTCCGAGGTTGTTCTTGAGGGCTACATTGATCCGCGCGTTCGTACTTGCGAGGGCCCGTTTGGCGAGTTCCCCGGTTCCTACTCCGGCTGCCGTGCGCAGTGCGAGGCTGTCATTACGCACGTAACCTATCGCACCAACCCGATCTTCGAGAACATCTATCTGGGCATGCCCTGGACCGAGATCGACTTCCTCATGGCACTCAACACCTCCGTGCCTATCTACAAGCAGCTGCACGACGAGGGCTTCCCCGAGGTTGTTTCCGTCAACGCTATGTACACCCACGGCTTCACCGAGATTATCTCCATTAAGCCGCGTTACGGCGGTCACGCCACTGGTGCTGCATTTAAGCTGCTCTCCACGCCGCACGCTATGCCGTACTGCCACAACGTCATCCTTGTTGACGACTATGTGGACCCGTTCGACCTCAACCAGGTTATGTGGGCAATCTCCACGCGCGTACGCCCGGACAAGGACGTCAAGGTTATTCAGAACTGCGCTGGCATGCCACTGAACCCCTCCGAGGAAGTTGCTGGTATGACGGCAAAGCTCATCATCGACGCTACTACGCCGGTCGACCCCGAGCCGCTCACCCGTTCCGTTGAGCTGCTTAAGGATCCTGCTAAGACGGCCGAGTACACCAAGATCATTGCCGATCTGATGGCCGCCAAGCAGTAGCCAAGTGCTCAATCTTGGAAACCTCGTCCCAAAGGAGGACAACATATGAACTGCCCGCGTTGCGAGTATGACCAGATTTCGACGATTGCTAAGTCGCCCATCGATGGCGCTTGGGAGATTTATCAGTGCGACCGTTGCTTCTATTCTTGGCGCTCAACCGAGACCCCTCACGTCGATGACGTGTTCAAGCTGGATGCGGATAAGATTGCCAATCTTCAGGTGATTCCGCCCGTGCCCCCGCTGGAGGTCTAAAAACGTCGTGA
>CAVJWJ010000044.1:8795-13298 GCA_963653375.1 Roseburia sp. CAG:303 | reverse complement strand
GACCAAGCAGAAGCGACGAATGCCACGATGATTCACGCCTGCGCGCGCAAGGCCAAGCATAACGAGCGGCCAGATAAGATAGAACTGCTCCTCGATGGAGAGCGACCAGAAGTGCAAAACAGGGCTGGGCTGTGCAATGGCCTCGAAATACGACTGCTGGCGGAAGATGTACCACCAGTTGGTAAACCAGAAAAGTGCAGGTAGCAGGTCTGTTTTAAGCTTATAGAGCAGGGTTTGGTTGACAAACCACGCGGTAATGGCGGTAACAACAACCACGAGCGCAATAGCGGGGAAGAGGCGTCGCACGCGGCGAATCCAGAAGCGCTTGAGATTGATGCGACCTGTCTCGGCAAGCTCGACACACAAGATGCCCGTGATAAGAAAGCCGGAGATTACAAAGAACACCGTAACGCCCACAAGGCCGCCAGGCGCCCAAGGAAGATTGAGATGGTAGGCGAGTACAGCAAGGACAGCGAGGGCACGCAGACCATCAACACTGGGCAAATAGCGACGCTCAATCGCACGGCGACGAGACGTTGGATGTGTAGGCTTTGCGGTAGGCTGGGGTGCAGCTTTGACTTCGGTTGAGGCGTTGCTCTCGCTTTGTTGTGCGTTCTGCGATTCCTTGGATGTTTGCACGCGTTTCTCCAGCTATTTCAGCATTCTTTTTCCTGCTGATTGTAGCACTCGGGCATCGCTTTCCATTGTGCTTCAAATATGTTTCAGGTGGGGAATAACGGCAGCTGAATAACATTGAATGCTAGCGGCTGGCATCTCTCTTTGCGTTGCTGGCGTTGCCCGTGAGGTTTGCGTATGTCTCACATGTGAGCTGAGTGCGTGCCCGCCTGGGCTTGCACGCCTCTTACGTACTTCCTTAATGATACTTTAATACTTTACGTTTTCTGGCTTCCGTGCAGCAGCACCCCTATGAGCGCTAAAATGGCCTGTATTGCCTATGGCTTAAGCCCCCGCTGAGAGGATTGAAATGGAAAAGAAAAAGGTATTGATTTGCGGCATCCGCGATAACGAGCGCCGCAACATCAGCAGCTTCTTTGTGTCTCAGGATGATGGCACCCCGCGTTTTTGCGAGGCGCTGGTTTCGGGCGAGGGCGAGGCTAAGGAAATCCTCTCCAGCTATGAGATTGACGAGATTATCGCCATTGGTTCGGCTGCACAGCTTGCTGACGGCGCTGACCCCAAGTCGCTGACTACCAAGAAGATTGCTCTTAACCAGGGCATCGACCTCATGACCTCTGACGTGCGTGAGTTTACGGACTTTGACTTCTTGCGCTACCGTCTCACGCAGTTCGTTATGAACGTTGACATTGATCAGGCAGACTTCCTTGACGAGCTCCCGCAGGAGCGTCGTACCGAGCTGGCCAACCAGGCTCGCACCCTTTTGGGTGAGGATCTCTCGCAGTCCTTCCCGATGATTTTCATGGTCAAGGGCGTGCGCGATCGCTTTGAGGAGTTTGCAAACGGCCTCACCATGCAGGAGCGCGACTGGTTCTTGCGCTATCTCTACGCCAACCTGGGCACCGACAGCAAGATGCACGCTCAGTCCAACAATGCAGCGGTGCCTATTTCGTTCATCCCCATCTCTGAGGACTACGACTTTGAAGAGGTCACGCTCTTTGAGAACCTGCTGCGTGAGCTGCTGATTGAGCCGGGCGTTTCGGCCGAGCTCTACGTTGACCTGCACGGTTTCTCAATCGAGACTGCCTCCGTATGTGCAAGCACGCTCTACGCGCTTTCCGACGACGTGAATACTTCCATCAACATTCGCGCCATCTCGAGCGTAACCAACGCTGCCATCTCTGATCTGTTCCAGATTTCGATGCAGCAGAAGCGCTACCGTACCGAGAAACTCATGTCGGGCGTGGCTGCCTTTGTGAACAACGGCAAGACCGACATCCTGCGCTCCTACTGGGCCGAGGCCAAGGAGGCCAACCCCACGCTTAAGAGCGAGTATGTGGACAAGATCCTCATTGCTATGGGCTACGTGGACGCGGGTATTTCGCTTTCGTGCATCGGTGAGCTCACGCAAGGTATTGTGGCACTGCGTCGCCTTCTGAATGCTCCGACGCCCGAGGCAGAGAGCACACAGGAAGAAGCTTCGCTCATGATCATGATGGTTAAGGAGACCATCATGCGCGACTACGGCCCGCTCATGGACAAGGACGCCGAGGGTGTCGATTCGTTCGAGCTGGTTAAGTGGGCGTACCGCAAGAAGTTCTTCCAGCAGGTCATCACCGTTATTGAGTCGCAGTTCCCGCGCGTTATGGTGGAGCGCGGCGTGCTGTATCCCTGCGAGACCGAGGAGGAGCGCACGGCTTGGTTCCGCGCCGTCTCTGCTCACTACTGGGATTCGCTGGCCATGCAGCGCTGGGTCTTCAAGGACGTTGACCACTACTTCATCAAGTCTTACGGCCGCCACGCAGTGGACTACCGCAACCGCAATGTTCCGCTCGACAAGCAGTATGCCGAGCTGCGTGCCTGCCAGGTCTTTGGCAAGCCGCTCGAGAAGACCATGCTTCCGGCTCACTCGCTGGTTTCTGACGAGCACCTGTTAGCCGAGTTCATGGAGTCCTACTACACGCTTTCGCGCCTGCGCAACTCAATCAACCACGCCGAGGCTGTGGAGGGTGACGGCGAGGAGCTGCGCGCTGAGTCCAAGATGTGGAAGAAGGCCAACGACATGATCGCGACCTTCATTGAGAACTACCAGCGCGTCCTCGACAATATTGGCGACAAGAAGCCCGAGAAGCGCCTGGTTTACACCTACGAGGATCTGTACGCCTTCTTTAACCAGCACGGTCCGCGCGAGGATCCGGATGCCAAGCATGCTCCTGGCTACGTTCCCTTTGCCGACCGCGGTGGTCACAAGGGTGGCGGCAAGGGCAAGGGTGGCTTCCGCGGCGGACGCGGTGGCTGGCATGGCAAGCCGCGCGGCGACCGCTCTGACGACCGTGCATCTGAGGGTTCGAGCGACTCCGCAAACGGCGGCAATGGCTCGGGCGTCAAGACGGTAGACGCCAACAACGTGACCGTTACGGTGTCGATGCCTAAGTCGCTTGTTGAGGACCTTAAGTCCGACAAGAACAAGAAGGGCGAAATCTGTTTCCGCCTTTCCTTCGAGTAAAAAGGCTATTCGCGCGCCCGCGTCTGTGCGGGCGCGTTTGTGCTTGTTACTACATTTCCGCAGCTAACCATAGGAGACACAACCTAGATGAGTGCAACTGAGCAAACCGTATCGAGAAAAAAAGAAGTCCTAGCCATCGGCGTGCCGGCCATTATCGAGAGCTTGTTTACCACGTTCTCGTCGATGATCGACACCCGCATGATTTCGCGCATGGGCACCACGGCTATCTCGGCCATCAGCGTGACCAACCAGCCGAGGCTCTTTGTGCTGTGCATCTTCTTTGCCATTAACACCACGCTTTCGGCGCTTGTGGCGCACTCGGTGGGTCAGAAGAATCGCCGCCGCGCAAACGAGCTGTTTATTACGGCTTGGATTATCGCCGCGGTGGCAAGTATCGTGCTGGGCCTGCTGTGCGTGGTCTTTGCTGGTCCTATCATGGAGGTCTGCAGCGGCCAGCGCGACACGATGGAGCTCTCGACACTCTACTTCCGCATCATCATGGGCTCCATGGTGTTTACCACCTCGTTCTCGCTGGTAAACTCTGCCCTGCGTGGTTGCGGCTGCACTAAGGTAACCATGCAGACCAACATTGCTTCGACGCTTATTCACATTGGCCTGAACTACCTGCTTATCGAGGGCCACTTTGGTTTCCCGGCATGGGGCGTTGTTGGTGCCGCCTGGGCTACAGTCATTGGCACGGTCGTGGCGCTCCTTATCAGTGTGGCACGCGCTATGGACGACAAGAACTTTGTGAGCCTGCGTTTCGCTGCACGCGAGCACATTGTGTTCTCGATGCAGGCTGTGCGCGACATGTTTGTCATGTGGAAGAACATCTGCCTCGAGAACCTGCTTATGCGTTTGGGCTTCTTGCTGGGCTCGATGATGACGGCTCGTACTGGCTCGTTTGATAGCTCGGTCTACCACGTGGCGCTGCACCTCATGAACGTCAACTTCTCCATTGGCGACGGTCTGCAGGCGGCCTCGGTGGCCCTTGTTGGCCGCTCGGTGGGCGACAAGAACATCCAGGAGATTCGCGGCTTTACGCGCACGATTTTCCGTGCGGGCATTGGCTGCTCCATTGTGCTTGCGCTGGCCTATGTCTTTGGCGGCAACTGGTTCTACAGCATGTTCTCCGACGACGTAGAGTTCATCCGCCGCGGCTTTATCGCCTGTGCCCTTGTGGCAGCTATGACGCCGTTCCAGATTCCGCAGGTTATCTTTAACGGCATTTTGAAGGCCATGAACTGCACAAAGGAAACGCTGCTTATCGCCATCTTTAGCGTTACGTTCCTGAACACGCTGCTTGACTACATTCTGTGCTTCACCATGGGGCTGGGCCTTTGGGGCATTCTGGGTGCGGC
>CAVJWJ010000044.1:5245-8511 GCA_963653375.1 Roseburia sp. CAG:303 | reverse complement strand
ATGCCTGCCTGCGCTTCTGTGCCGGCAACCAGCGGGAGCACAGCGGTTGAGGCTGGTTCTGCCACCGCAAGCGAAGCTAAGGCTACGCTTACCACGGGTTTCCACGAGGGCACGAAGTTTAACGCCGTCATTCTTGAAGCAACGGCTGACGACTTTTCCAAGGCTGGCTTTGCTCTGGGCGACAGCGTTGATGTTTCGTTTAGCAATGGCTTTGAGCTCAAGGATGTGCCGTATTGCAATGGCTACTACGCTAAGGCGGGCAGCCCCATCCTTGCGGCTATTCCTGGCGGCCACGGCGTGATTATGACAAGGAACATCATTGGCCTTTGGAAAGAAGCTGGTGTTACCGAGTCTGATACGGCAACCTTTACGCTCAATACGCCCAAGAAGTACCTCAAGATTCAAGAGACGCTCAATCTCGACCGTCCAACCGATCGCTCTGAGTACCCCTCCGACGAGGCCTTCGCGAATTTCCGTGCGCTTAGCGGCGGCAACCTGAAAGAGAACTTCCTCTACCGTGGTGTTTCGCCCCTGCTTACTACCGATGGCCGTGGAACTGTTGCTGACAAGCTGATTGAGAAGGCAGGCATCGAGAACGTGCTTGACCTTGCCGACACTGCAGAAGAGGTTACGAATGACCTGAACGCCGAGGGCTTTGACTCGCCCTACGTTACGTCGCTCTACGACAATGGGCACTTTTTGGCACTGGGCATGAGCGCCGACTTTACGTCCGACGCATACTGCCAAAGTGTTGCTGAGGGCATGCGATTCTTGCTTAAGCAGGGTGCGTCAACCTACATTCACTGCTCGATGGGTAGGGACCGCACGGGCTTTGTGTGCACCGTGCTCGAAGCGCTGGCGGGTGCAAGCTACGACGAGATGCGCGATGACTACATGCTTACCTACACCAACTTCTACAAAATCACGGCGGATGACACTGAGCGCTATGAGACTATCGCTCACCTGTACTTTGACGACTTCTTGACTACTATCTCTGGCGTGACCGACGAAGCCGAGCTTAAGAGCACTGACTATGAGGCGGCGGCACGAAAGTACCTGGTTAAGGGCGGTATGACCGAAGAAGAGGTTGACCAGCTGGTTGCACTGATTTGCAAATAGCGGCTGCGTGGCGTGGGTAGCTGTCTGCGCTTGGGTATGTGTTTTGATATTCGAAGCTGTTTTGCGCGGGTTTGAGTTTGGCGCCGCTGTCTGGCACTACCACGCGGCTGTCGCTTGAAGTGTTAGAGATTAGAAAAAGGGCCATCCGTGTTGCGCGGGTGGCCCTTCTGCATGGCAATGCATTGCTTGTGCCAGCGTGTTCTAGAACAGTATGCCGATGGGCATTATCTCAGCTTCCAGAAGCTGGAAGCGTAGCGCAGCTAACACGACAAAGAACAAGATGGCATAACGATTGCGTACAATGAGTGCGATGTATTCGCGGAAAAACGCTGCCGGGTAGAAGAAGTGCGCCGTATGACCACCTACGCAGCTTACGTTCATGCCGGCGCGGCGTGCGAACATGGCTGCGCGCAGGGTGTGGTAGGAGCTGGTGGCGATGGTGCAGTGCGCAGCTCCGCCGTGCGCCTCGATAATGGCGCGCGAGAAAGCAAGGTTTTCTTCGGTGGTAGTAGAGCGATCTTCCAGCAAGATTTTGTCTTCGGGAACGCCGCAAGAAAGCAGGTAGTTTGCCATGGAACGGGCCTCCGAGATGACCTCGTCAGGGCCTTGGCCACCTGAAGTGATGATAGTGGCCTCGCGTCCGCCGTCTTCCCATGCGCGAATTGCTGCGTCTACGCGTCCGCGCAAAAGCGGCGTTACTGTGCCGTCTTTTTTGATGCCACAGCCCAGCACGATGATGTATTCGCGCTCCGGCGTTTTGTGAGACTTGTAGCACACATCGTTAGAGAGCCATGCAGCAAAGAGCGCAAACGGGATGTATTCAATCAGGATAGAAAGAAACGTGAGGATATCGGTGTAGAGCTTAGAGCCCGACATGCCCATGCCGGGGCCAAGCATGAACCACCAAACATCGCCCAGGAGCAAAATGCCCCAGCCAAGGGGGAGGGCGTGCGTGAGAGCAAAGCCGCAGCGGCGGATGGTCACGACACCGTTGATAAGCAGGCCGAGACCTAAAAGCGCATAGAGAACGTTGCGTGTGTAGTAAATTGCAATAAGCGCTGTAATGACAGGGGAGTCAAAGTCGTGCGTAGCGATAAGGATATAGCCAATGCCGTTGCCGGCAAGCAATACAGCAAACGCCAGCACAAAGCCGTTGGCAATGCGGTTAGGCTGGTTGGCTGCCATAACTGCTCCTATGGCACCTGCAAGTACACCTAAGATGCAGCAGACAATGCCTGATTCCATAAAAGCCCTTTCCGGTTGTTTCGAACGTTAAGCATTGTACCCTGCAGAAGTGTTTGGGTTATGCTTAGACAGTAACCGGCGTGACGCTGGTTTTTTATTGATACAAACGCGAAAGCCAAAGGGAAACGAGGAACCATGGCTGCACGAAGCAAAGTTGGAATTATCGGAATGGGTCACGTGGGTGCGCACGTTGCAAACAGCCTACTGCTGCAGGGTATTGCCAACGAGCTGTACTTTGTGGGTGCGCACGACCAGAAGGTAATCTCTGAGGCTCAGGACCTGATGGACTCCATGAGCTTTGTGCCCTACAACACACGCATTGTGAACTGCAGCAATCGCTACGAGGACCTGGCTGAGTGCGATATTATCGTTAACTGCGTGGGCAACATTGCCCAGGCTGCCCAGGGCCGTGACGGCGAGCTGTTTGACACAACGGCTTCTACGCGAACCTTTGCTGAGCGCGTGGTAGGCGCGGGCTTCGATGGCATTTTGGTCTCGGTCTCCAACCCTTGCGATGTGATTTGCACAGCAATCTGGCAGCTCACGGGCTACGATCCAGCCAAGATTATTGGTACAGGCTGTGGCTTGGACTCAGCGCGACTGCGCTCTGAGATTTCTAAGGTTACGGGTGTGAGCCCTAAGTCTATCCATGCCCACGTAATTGGCGAGCATGGCGCCACGCAGGTGGCGGCCTGGAAGTCGACCGTTATTGCTGGCAAGACTATCGACGAGCTGGCAGAGGAGAATCCTGAGCGCTATGGCTTTAATCAGGCTGAGGTTGAGGATCGCGCGCGCAAGGGTGGCTATGTAACTTATGCAGGCAAGGGCTGCACGGAGTACGCCGTGGCCAATTGTGCAGCGCGCCTGTGCGCGGCCATTTTGCACAACGAGCATGCTGTTAT
>CAVJWJ010000044.1:2017-4766 GCA_963653375.1 Roseburia sp. CAG:303 | reverse complement strand
CTAAGCGCTTACTCCTCGACGGGCTGAGCGGAGCCGCAGCCAAGAATCATCCAGAAGAGCCAAGGCAGTACGGCAAGACCAAAGGTAAAGCCGCCGCCCTTGCCAAAGCGCTGGGCAACCTGATAGAGGACAACGCAGCGAACCACAATGAAGGCAAAGGTGATGGTGCCCATCACATAGGTGATGGCGCCATTGCTCTGCAGGAAGCTCTGGACGAGGGTCAGGGCATCCAGGATGGTAAGAGCAATGCACAGGGCAGACTCGCAGCCAGCTGCGTTCGACATGGTCCACTCACTGTAAACAGGGATTACCTGCGACCAGCCGGTGGCGCCAAGCTTCTTGGCGGTCTTCCAGCGGCCGATTACCGAGAGAATCTGACCAAAGCAAACAAAGAGCAAAAACACAAGGAAGAGCGTGCCGAGGACAGCCACGCCAGCGACGGTAATATTGTCGCCTGCCAGCATCTTGTCGACGAGCTGGTTGACGTCTACATTGACGTCGGAGTTAGAAGAAATGAGGTTCAAGACAGTTCCTTTCGGGTCGTTGGTCTTGTGCCCTTGTGGGCAAGCAGATAAGTATCGCTCAATATGCAAAATCGTCAAGACTGAATCGCATATTGGTGAGCGCAAATAAAACGCGGTACTGGCCAGGCTGCTAGTACCGCGTACGTCAGGGCTTACTTGGTGAAGCTCTTTCCATCGGTGGCAACTGCCTGCAGGATGTAGTAGAGCAGCTCCAGGAACGAGAGAATGATGTCGTTAATGTACTGAATGTTGTAGAGGCGGAAGAGTTTGTGCATGGCATCAATCTCATCCTCGGTGGCAAGGCCGTCCTCGCGCAGCAGCACGTAAGTGCGCTCCTGAGCCTTCTTCTCGGTGCGCAGGGTCCAGAAGGAAAGGAAGAGCGAGAACGCGTAGAACGCGATACCAGCAATGCTAGCAATGATGGTGCTCCAGCCCGAGGCGTTGAAGACCAGGACGTCAATCACTACACCAATGATAATGAGTGGAATAAAAGCGAACGGTCCAAACGAGATGATAGGAATCATGCGGACACGCTTGCGCATATCGGGGTCGCCCTCTTTGTCGAGCACGGCAAGCGCGGCTTTCTGGCTGCCCATGGCAAGAGAAGCAATGCTGGTCTTCTCAACCGTGCGGCGGCGCAGGCGAACCTTCTTGAAGTAGTGGCTGTAGCTGTTGCCAAACATCAGCGAGCCGCTGGTGGCAATCTTGATGTTCTCAAGGCCATTCTCGTCAAGAATGCGGCGCGCTGCAGCTTCGCCCGAAATATTGGCGCTGTTCTGCATCTTGTTGTACTTGCGATACGAAATTGCCAGGTAGATTGACACACCGATGGAGATAATCGCAACGATGACAATCAGAATGGCAACGGTAAGGAGTGCAATCTGCAAAGGGCCGTCGGCGTAATCGTAGATTGCGAGCAGATCGCTCAGGCTGGAGGAGTCCATTGGGTTCCTTTCCTGCTGATAGACGTTCAATACGCCTGTAATTCTAGCGCTTTTACACAATATGGTCCCTGCGTGTGGCAATTCGCAACCGAGCCCTTACATTTGCCCTTCTATTTGAAGGAGTGCCGCACGGGGTTGAGGGCATGCTGTGGCGTGCTGCAAGTGTTTGTCTCTATGGAGCCGCCGCGCCGCGTGGCCTGCGCATGCCTGCACGCTTGCTACCCTGCTACAATAGGCGGGTTGCAAAGAGACTACTGCAGTAGGGAACCGCATGTCATCGCTATCAGATCAGATTTCTTCACGCCGCACGTTCGCGATTATTTCGCACCCAGACGCCGGCAAGACCACCCTTACCGAGAAGCTTCTGCTGTATACCGGCACCATTCAGGCAGCTGGTTCGGTTAAGGGCAAGTCGAGCGCCAAGCACGCGGTTTCTGACTGGATGGACATCGAGAAGGAGCGTGGCATTTCCGTTACCTCCTCGGTGCTGCAGTTCACCTATAACGGCTGCTGCGTCAACATCCTTGATACTCCGGGCCACCAGGACTTTTCTGAGGATACTTACCGCACTCTGATGGCTGCTGACGCCGCCGTTATGGTGATCGACGCCGCCAAGGGCGTAGAGGCGCAGACCATTAAGCTCTTCAAGGTGTGCACGCTGCGCCACATTCCTATCTTTACCTTTGTAAACAAGCTCGACCGCGAGGCGCGCGACCCCTTTGAGCTTATGGAAGAGATTGAGAATGTGCTGGGCATTAGTACGTATCCCATGAACTGGCCTATTGGTTCGGGTCGCAACTTCCGCGGTGTCTTTGACCGTCAGACCCGCCGCGTGATTGCCTTTGAGGGTGACGGCCACGCAAACGCTACCAAGAAGGTTGCCGAGGTGGAGGCCGAGCTGGGCGATCCAGCCATGGATAGCCTGATTGGCGAAGAGAATCACAAGAATCTGATGGACGACATCGAGCTTCTTGACGGTGCGGGCGACGAGCTTGACTTGGATGCTGTGAGCTGCGGAAAGCTCTCGCCAGCCTTCTTTGGCTCGGCGCTTACTAACTTTGGCGTGGAGCCGTTTTTGCAGGAGTTCTTGCGTCTGGCACCTACGCCACTGCCGTACCGAGACATGCTGACGGGCGAGACGGTGGAGCCTACGCAAGACGAGTTCTCGGGCTTTGTCTTTAAGATTCAGGCCAACATGGACAAGAATCACCGCGACCGCATTGCTTTTGTGCGCATTTGCTCTGGCCGCTTTGAGCGCGGTATGGATGCGTTCCATGTGCA
>CAVJWJ010000044.1:0-1716 GCA_963653375.1 Roseburia sp. CAG:303 | reverse complement strand
ATGGAGAGCGTGATTGTGGGCGTGGTTGGCGTACTGCAGTTTGAGGTGCTCGAGCAGCGCCTGAAGAGCGAGTATCACGTAGAGGTGCGTCGTCAGCCGCTTTCGTACACCGACATCCGCTGGATTATGAACGACCCAGACACCATCGACATCCCGTCGCTCTCACTCACGCGCGACACCTTGCGCGTGGAGGACATGCGCGGCGGTAAACTTTTGCTGTTCACGAGCCCGTGGAATGTGGATTGGGCTGTGGAGCACAACGCTGATCTGGAGCTCTCTGAGTTTGGAAACATCACGTTCTAGGTGGCGCTTTAGGTAGTGCTTTAGGTGTGGGGCATGCGCCTGGCAGGAGGCTTGGTATGAACATTACGGTCTATCTGGGAGCGAGTGCAGGCAGCGAAGCCTCGCTGGCGCCTGCTGTGCGCGAGTTGGGAACGTGGATTGGTATGACGGAGAACACGCTAGTTTACGGCGGTTCTCGGTCGGGCTTGATGGGTGAGCTTGCGCGTGCCGCCCTTGCTGCGGGCGCCGAGGTCATTGGTGTGGAGCCGCGCTTTTTTATTGAGCAGGAGATGCAGCTCGAGGGCCTCACTCAGCTTATAGCGTGCGAGACCATGCCTGAGCGCCGCGCAAAAATGATTGAGCTGGGCGACGCCTTTATTGCTTTTCCGGGTGGCACGGGCACGCTTGAAGAAATCTCTGAGGTAATGTCGCGCACGGCTTTGGGCCTCTTGGATGCGCCGTGCATCTTCTACAACCTGAATGGTTACTACGATACCTTGCGCGCGCAGGTGGAGCGCATGGTGACGGCTGGGCTTTCAACGCCTGAGCGTCTCTCGCACGTGGCTTTTGCTGCGGATTTGAACGAGATTGTGCAGCTGCTGGAGGCGCCTCACGCGTAGCGCGTGAGTGAGCTGCTGTGCTGTGCTAAGGCGCTAGGCTGGGCAGTTGCGTCTCGCTTGGGGGATTGCTTGTTAGGCACGCCGCTTGCTTCTAAGGGATGGCCTGCATCCTTATTCTGTCTGCGATGCTGTTTTTACCTTGCGCGCTCTACGCGAGACAGGCCCAGTTAACGGGCGCAGCTCCGTGTGCCACAAGCAACTCGTTTGTACGCGAGAAAGGGCGCGACCCTATAAAAGCTGGCAGGTCTTTGCTGGGGCGGTTAGCCGAGAGCGGAGAGGGGTGCGTCGAGGCGAGTGAAAACTTCTCGCTGCTCTCAGGCACGTTCTTGCGGGCTTCTTCCACCATATCGATGGCGTGCTTTCCCCAGGTAAGGAACACTACAGGCTGCGGCAGCTGCAGGCAGCGCTCAACCACATAGCTGGTGAGCACCTTCCAACCCAGACGCGCATGGGAGTTTGCTGCATGCTCGCGCACGGTAAGGGTGGTGTTAAGCAGCAGCACTCCTTGGCGCGCCCAAGCAGTAAGGTCTCCGCTGGTAGGCATTGCGCAACCAAGGTCTGCCGAGAGCTCCTTGTAGATGTTTCGCAGGCTAGGCGGTAGTTTTTGCCCTTCAGGCACCGAGAACGAAAGCCCCATGGCCTGGTCTGGCTCGTGATAAGGGTCTTGCCCCAAGATAACAACGCGCGTATCAGCTGGAGCGGTGAGGTGCAGCGCGCGTAAGATGTTCTCTTGGGCAGGGTAGATGGTCTCGTTTGCGCGCATAGCTTCCACGCGCGTTAGGAGCTCGGAGGCTGTGTCTATCACCTGGGCGGG
>CAVJWJ010000043.1:0-13555 GCA_963653375.1 Roseburia sp. CAG:303 | reverse complement strand
CCCGCCGCCGCAAGGAGTAACTAAAGCTCAGCTCTAGTTAACCGCACAGGTCTAGCAACGCTTCAAGAGGCTGTTCCATTTGGGACAGCCTCTTTCTGTATCTGTCTAAGTTCCGAGTAAGAAGCTCCCAGATTATTCTCCTGAACGTTTCCGCAGCCCGCAGGGCGAGGACCAGCGAAGAAGAAAATCTGGGAGCTTCTTAGTCAACGTAGCGTTCTCGCGATTCCGCAGCCGCAGGCGAGGATCAGCGAAGAAGAAAAACTGGGAGTTTCTTAGTCAACGTAGCATTCTTGTGAAAGGGAAATTGAAGATCCTATCTTCAGCCGGAATATAGGTTTTGGGTAGATTTGACTCGATATCTTATGGTGCGAGTACATCTAGTGGGATTACCTGCACACCCTGCTCTGTGACATATGCTTGTGATCCAAACCCAATAATGACAATCTTTGCAGTAGCTGGTTTATTTCCGGCTGAGGTCATCCGCTTTTCGACTGCAATTAAATTCTCGGATGCCTCACGTATCTGAGCGGAGCTAAGTTTTATTTCGATTGGAATCCAGGTTCCTCCTGGGCTGGCTATAACGGCATCAACTTCAAGATCTTTCGAGTCGTGATAGTGATATAAATTCATTCCATTAGCACGAGCGTAAACCCATAAATCGTGAAGTGCTAAAGATTCGAAAAGTAGTCCAAATGTTTTGAAATCTGATAGGAGGGTCGCTGACGTTGCTCCGAGTGCTGCTGCAGCGAGCGATGGATCAGCAAGATGGTGTTTTTTAGATTCCCTTAGACGTACAGGAGAACGCAGAGCAGGATTCCAAGCGGGGATATCCCGTACAAAACTGAGGCGGCCGAGTAGGGATACATAGGAAGATGCTGTTTGTCTTGTTACGCTTCCATCAAGATCTGCCACTAGGGTTTTAGTTGTGGCGAGTGTGGACTCATTTCGAGCAAGTGAAGAGACAACCGCTTTTACTTTTTCCGGATCTCGTTTTGATCCATCGATACGTGAAAGGTCTTCTTCAGCGACAATGTCGATATAGCGTTTTGCCATAACGGCTGACGCGCGAGTGCTGCGTTCGATTGCGCCTGGCCAACCTCCACGTACGATTTGTTCTGCAATGCTAGAAGAATCCATTGAGCCTAGCGGACCGTTAAAAGACTTGCCTAATATCACATCGGACAAGCGAACGTCTCCGCTTGATAAGCCAAGCTCAAATAGCGTCATAGTGTCCATTTGCAGTTTTGCGAAACGTCCGGCGCCACTGTGCATGGGTCTATCTGCGTCTTTTGGTGTTGCTGAACCAGTAAATATGAATTGGCCTGGTTCACTTCCGCGCATATCGCATTCAAAGCGAGCTGCGTCCCAAAGCTTTGGAACTTCTTGCCATTCATCAATAAGACGAGGAGTTTTTCCTGAGATGGCAAGTGCAGGATCGGACATAGCTCGTAGTCTATTTTCGAAGTTTTTGGTAGGGTCGGTGAGGAGTAGTTTAGATTTTGCTCGCGTGCTGGCAGTGGTTGTTTTTCCACACCACTTCGGACCTTCAATTAGTACCGCTCCAAAGGTATCAAGCAACTCGTCTAGCTCATTTTCAACAATTCGCGGAATATATTTATGGGACATAGTAATTCCTATCCTTACCAGGAGTTATTAACATAATATTCCGTTTTCAATTAACATAATTTTCCGTTTTCAATTAACATAATTTTCTATTATCAGTTAACAAAATATGCAAGCTAGCCTTGCGTTCTGGGGGGATAGGACAGCTATCGGGGAGTGTGCCCGCCTCCATAATGCTTTGAAGCATAGCCGCGAATCCAGCGGGATTATTAACATGGCACTACATGCGGCTATAGCCCTTCAAGACGGGAAAATTACCGTGTAGATAGGCGGCCATACAAGCGGCGTTTTGGTTTGCTTTCTAAGCGCCGGCTAAAGTTGCTTGCTGGGCTCGATGGAAGGCGTGCTTCTCTTCGTACATCTTCTCGTCCATATGGCGCAGGAAGGCCTCAGAATCGTCGCCGGGCTCAAGCTTTGCGCAGCCCATAGCGGCGTTGAGAGTAAACGGCTCGCTTGTTGATTCGTTCACTTTGGCAAGCGCGGCGCGAATCTCTTCCATGGTTTGAAGCGCCAGCTGCTCGTCTGCATTAGGCATCAAAATAATGAACTCGTCACCGGCGTAGCGAACAGCTTTTGCGCCTTCGGGAATCGACCTAAACAGTGTCTCTCCCAAAGTGCGAATAGCGCGGTCTCCTACGCTGTGACCAAAGTTGTCGTTGATGGCCTTGAAGTCATTGATGTCGAGCATGATGCCACAGATAGCAGCTCCATTTGTTCGGTCGCGCCGCTCGAAGGCGCGATTAAGGAATCGACGATTAAATAGTCCTGAGAGCTCGTCGCGATAGAGGTTCTCTGCATACGTCTGCATTTGAACAAACACCAGCGCCAAGGCAACAGAGACCCATGAGGTGGTTATGCCGTAGAAGAAAAACTGGATGAGCACGCCGAGTATGCAGGGGCCAACAAAGTACTGGATAGGGAAGAAGTGCAGGTTGCTGCCGTCTTTTTTGGAGCGTAGGACTACAACGATGCTGTAGCCAAAGTACAGCATGAGCGAGACATAGCCAATAATGGCGCCGGTGCCGCGCGTGTAAACGTTGGCCTCGGATATCGTGAAGAGCAGGCCAGTTCCAAAGAAGTTAATGAGGATGGCAATAATTTCGATGACCCACGGGATACAAAGGAGCTTTGTGCGATGCTCCATGCGCTTGTAATTTTTAAAAATGCGCAGGTCAACGTACATGCTCCAAAGAAATCCAATGGTTACGGTTCCCAGAAAGCAAAGGCTGTTAGCCAGGTAATTAATCTGGATTCCAGCAAAGATGTCTGTACCATCAATGAGGAACGAGATTGTCTCAAACAGGGCTCCAATTAGGTTTGCCAGACACATGCCATCATAGAGTCTGTCTTCGGTGTGCGCACTTTCGCGATTTTTTCGGCGGCAGTCAAGCAGATACCACATTGCAATCATGGCTAGGCCGTTTGCGACCAGCACTTCTTTTAGGTCAATCAAATTTGCGGCTCCCATGACTGTGTACGACGCTCGTGAAATGAGCTTCGAGATATGATACGCATCCTATTACCGCTCGGCAAATGCTGCGCCGTAAATTATAAAGACGGCAGGGTGGCTAATCGGCGAATTACGGTTGGCACGTAAAGACCAAACAGGCGCTGTGGTCACGCAGTAAAGGAGACCATACGGGAGCTAAACAGGGTGAGGGTTGTGCAGAGAGAATATGAAAAACGTCCTATTACTCGCCTCTGTCAGTACTGATTGTCTGACCAATTGCGGAAAAGTGTCGAAATCAGCCCTCTGCAAATACGGAAAAGTGTCAAAAACATGCGTCTACGAATACGGAAAAGTGTCAAAAATGGGGGTCTGCGAATATGGAAAAGTGTAAACACGCCACATGACCTGGGGGATTATGAGAGCATGACAGGCGAGCGCGTGACGTGAAATTGAAGGCTGCTGAACTATCAAGAGTGGGCAAGTTTATTAGCACTGAGTTGTCTGCCCGAGCCATTAAGCGATTTGTAAAATGCGCGGCATACGTGCCCCACTCTTCGCTAGATACAGCCTTTTGCCGCTTAGCAAAACCCGTACACTCCGGTAGGGGTAAGAGGGGTTAAACTTACAGAGCTAACAACATATTTGGCAAATCAGTCGAAAGGCTGAGACGCAAAGCTATAGGGCCTTTGAAATGGCAGCCAGTTGCAACCCCACTTTGGAAGCGCTGTCTGTTATGGACGGCGCTTTTGCGTGAGGTACTGCAAGGACAGACTATGGGCATGAACATGACGCGCCGCTCGTTTACTAAGGCGGCTGCCGCCACGTTGGCGCTTTCAACGCCCTCTGTTCTAGGCGGATGTGACTCAGCGTCAAACGCGTTGTCCAGCTCTGCATCTAACACCGCCGCCGAGGCTGGCCCGCTTACTGTCTGCGTATGGGACGAAGAACTGCTTTGCGACCTTGTGCCCTACCTGCACGCTCAGATGCCCGATGCTGATATTGAGCTTATTGCAGGCAATAACGACGTAGACCTGTACAGCTACTTTCTGGAGCACGATGCGCTGCCCGACATCATCACCGTGCGCCGTTTTGCGGGTACCGAAGCTGCAGATTTGCGCGCCCATCTCATCGACTTTGCCTCTTATGACGTGGCTTCGGAGTTCACTGCCTACTCGCTGCAGTACTACAAAAACAATGATGGCGAGGTTAACTGGCTGCCGGTGTGTGGTATTCCGCAGACCATTATTGCCAACAAGACGCTCTTTGATGAGCAGGATCTGCAGCTGCCGCATTGCTATGACGATTACGCTCGGGTTTGCCAGGCCTTTTACGATGGAGGCATCAAGCCGTATTCACTCGACTTGGCACAGGACTGGTCGAGCCACGAGATGGTTCAGGCGGGCGGCATCGGTGAGCTTACGAGCCTTGATGGGCTTTCGTGGAGGGCTCAGGCCGAAAGCGCGCAGGAAGACATTGCCTTTGACGATGAGCTTTGGAACAGCATCTTCACGCACACCGCAACACTGCTTAACGACTCTCACTTTACAACAGACGACCTGGCTGTTGACACTGCCACTGCGATGCAGCTTTTTGTAGAGGGCAAGGCTGCTATGTTCCACGGTTCTCCGTCGCACCTCAAGCAGTGCCGGGAGCAAATGGATGCTGAGCTGGTGCGCTTGCCGTACTTCTCGCAAACCTCGAGCGAGGGCTACATTTACATGACGCCGTCGGTGCACATTGCTATGAATAAGAATCTTGAGGACAACTCCAAGAAGCTCGAGTGCGCCATGAAGGTTCTTGAGCACATGCTTTCTGTCGATGGTCAAAAGCTCATTGCGAGCGGAAGTAGCGTGATCTCGTTTAACCCCGGCATTGCGTCTATCACGGATGGCATGACAGGACTTGAAGACGAGATTGAGGGCAATCAGTTCTACATTCGCTATGCATCGCAAAAGTCGTTTACCGCGAGTGCGAAGGCAGTCTCGGGCTTGCTGACAGAAACGATGAGCGCGGCGCAGGCGTACGAGGCGTTTAAGGATGCAATTAACAGCTCGGACGAACAAGCCGCGTCGGCAGTGACATTTGAAAACGAGTACTCGTTGGCGCTTAACGACCGGAGTGGCCGCGATGCTGCCTCGTCTATCCTAACAACGGTAAAAGAACAGCTGGGGGCTCAGTTGGCGTTGGCGCCGTACTATCATTTTGCCTCGTCAATCTATAGGGGCGAGTGTACAGAAAACCGCTTGAGCCTGATGATTGCCAATAAATCCGCTGCGGCTTCGTTGTATCTGGTGTCGCTCACAGGTACTCAGATGCAAAAGCTTATAGAGGGAAACCTTGCGGGCGCAGACGGAGATTTTTGCCCTGAGTGTGCCTACGAGCTTCCTATTGCATCGGGCATGAAGCTCGTTGTTCAGTCTGATGGTGCAAGCTTTACGCTCAAGGATGTGCTGGTAGATGGCGCATCGATAGAGGCTAAGAAGACCTACACCGTACTGCTTACAGACGGCGTGGCTTCTGGCTTGGAGCAGACTCCCGAGGTTGTGGAAGATCAAACGCTTGCGACGGCGTGGGTTCAGGCCGTACGGGGCGGCCAGCAGCCATCTGCGCCGGAAGATTACATTGAGGTGCGCAAGTAGTATGCAAACCAAGCAACCCACCATTAAGAGGCGAAAGTTTGCAGTACCGCTGTTCATAGGCGTGCTTCTGGTTTTTCTGGGGGCTCTCTTTGCCAACCTGCTCTTGGGGCGCATGAACACTGCCATCGAAGATAACGGCAAGACAAGTATGCAGGCTGTTATCGAGCAGCTGCAGCAGTCCTACGAGCTGCAGTTAGAAAACTACTATAGCCACCTGCGCATTATCGAGAACTATGTCTCGCAGGACAACGCCAACCTCCTTGAGCAGGGGGAGTTTGAATATCTGGTCACTACGCTCCAGAAAGAGATGAATGTTCAGATTCTCTTCATGCGAGACAACGGCATGGTCACCACCATCGATGGCTCTGAGCGTAGGCTCGACCTCTCAAGTGCGTTTCTGAACGGTCTAAGCAATAGTCAGAACATGTCTAAGCTCATCTCTTACAACGATGGGCAGAAGACGCAGAGTAAATATCTGATCGCAATCCCGTGCCAGGCGTATGAGCGCGGTGGGCAAACCTATACGGCAATCGGCGCCCTGGTTGACCGCCCAGAGATGGACAACGCGCTTAAACTGTATGCGTATGCGGATAATGCGTATCTGTTCATGCTGAGCTCGGACGGTGAGGTTCTCTACACTAATCAGTCAGACGAGAAACTCTTTCAGAATTACTCACTGCTTAAGCATCTCAAGAAAGATGACGCCCTGACCGATGAACAGATGGCGTCGTTGGAGAGCTTGTTTGATACGCGCAGTATTGGCGTGGAATTGTTTGGAGGCAAAAAGCCGTATTACCTGGGGTATGCCCCCATTAAAAACAGCGATAACACGCTCGTGTGTATTGTGGCTCAAGGCGTTGTGGATACCGCGCTTTCCTCCTACCAGCAAATGGTCTTTGGCTCCACGCTGGCTATGGGCTCAGTTTTGTTGATACTTCTTGCGGTGCTGTTTATGAGCCTGTGGAGAAGCAGTGCTACGAGCCAAAAGATGGCATTTGAGAAGGAAAGCTTTGAGCAGCAGCAAAAAAGCCTTAAGCGCTTGGAGGTTCTGAACACCGAGCTGGAGTCTGCGCAGTCTGTTACGGCGCAAGCGCTGCAGTCTGCGGAGGCAGCAAATAAAGCAAAGAGCAACTTCTTGGCCAACATGTCTCACGATATTCGTACGCCGCTCAATGCCATTATTGGCCTGGCTACGCTTATCGATCACGATGCGGGCAACGAAACGCGCGTGCGTGAGTATGTTGAGCGGATTCAAGTCTCTTCGCAAAACTTGCTGAGCATCATCAATGAAGTCTTGGATATGAACAAGATCGAGTCGGGCAAGACAACGCTTAACTGTGTTGATTTCTCGCTCGTGGAGCTCACACGCAACGTTGAGGGAATGTTCCGCCCGCAGACGGATGCACGGCAGCAGACGTTTGAGGTGGTACTGGGCGACATTCAGTACGAGTGGCTGTGCGGCGACAGCGTTCGTGTGATGCAGGTGCTTAGCAACCTGATGTCGAACGCGGTGAAGTACACGCAGCGTGGCGGGAAGATTCAGCTGATGGTTGAGGAGCGCCCGGCAAATTCCGAGGTGTTAACCAAGATTTGCTTCCGTGTTGTCGACAACGGCATGGGCATGGACAAGGACTTTCAGGACAAGATTTTCGATGCCTTTACGCGTGAGGAGAGCACGCTTACCAACAAGATTCAGGGCACGGGTCTGGGCATGGCAATCACCAAGAATCTGGTTGATATTATGGGCGGCACCATTAGCGTGCAAAGCGAGAAAGGCCAGGGTAGCTGCTTTGAAGTTATCGTTGCTATGAGGATTGCAGAGCAGGGCGCTGCTGTGTTTGCGCAACGGGAGCTGGAGAGCGAGCGGGCCAATGTGTCGCTTGAGGGCATGCGGTTCTTGTGTGCCGAGGACAACGCGCTGAACGCCGAGATTCTGACAGAGCTCCTTCACTTTGATGGCGCGAGCTGCATCGTTTGCGAGAACGGGCAAGAGCTGCTTCAGACCTTTGAGCGCTCAAACCCGGGCGACTTTGACATGATTTTGATGGACGTGCAGATGCCTATCATGAATGGCTATGAGGCGGCGCGTGCGGTCCGTGGCAGTGCCCATGCGGGTGCTGCGAGCATCCCTATTGTTGCTATGACGGCCAATGCGTTTTCGGAAGATATTCAGGCTTCGCTTGCGGCAGGCATGAATGCGCACATTTCCAAGCCCATCGACATGGATGTGCTTAAGCGAACGGTGGGGAGCTTGCATCGCGGCCGCGTTGAGGGAGCCGAGTAGCGCTGCTAGAATTTGGACTACGTTTTGATGGACTTCGAGTTGGAAGACCTCAGATTATTTCTCTGAGCTTGACCTGCTGGTGCGTACTTTCTTGCATGAGCCGTATGTCTCTGTTTCTCCTGAAAGATGTCTGGAGCGCGATAGCGCGACCAGCTTTCAGGAAAACAGGGACATGTACGGCTTTTGAGAGAGATGCTTACATGGAAGGGCGAGGACCAGCGAAGAGAAAATCTGAGGCCTTCAAAATTGACTCAGCGTTCTCGCGAAGAGAAAAATCTGAGGTCTTCGAATTGGAACGTTGGTAAGTCGGCGGTACGTAACTACGATGCGAGGTATATGCGATGACTGACCTTAAGCGCAGTATTCCTGGTAACAATATGAGCTCCATGCGCGGTGCTGTGGCACGTCGTAGCAACGCAACGTCCGACACCAAGGCAACACGCGGCGAGCGCATCTCCACGAGCGCCATCTCGCGCCGTGCATTCCTTGCGGGTGCGGGTACGGTTCTCGCGAGCCTTACCTTGCCGCTGGTCTCTGGCCCTATTGTGGCGTTTGCTGAGGACGCGTCTGACGAGCGGATCGTTATCGTTCACACCAACGACGTACACTGCTCGCTCAAAAACGCCAAGACGGGGCTTGGCTACGCAGCGCTTATGGACTACGTGAACACGCAGCGCAATACCTACGGCACCAACATGGTGAGCCTGGTGGACGCGGGTGACAACATTCAGGGTGACTTTGACGGCTCCTTTACCAAGGGCAAGACACCTGCTCAGGTGATTGCCGCTTGCGACTATGACGTCCTTACGTTAGGCAACCACGAGTTTGACTACGGCATGAACCAGCTCCTGTACCTGCAGGATATTGAGACGCACGATTCCGATGTTCACCCGCGCGTTGTTTGCTGTAATTTCCAAAACAAAGACAGTGTGCTTATTTACAACCCGTATCGTGTCTTGGAATATCAAACAAGCGCAGGTACCGTACGCATAGCCTACGTTGGTGTTACTACGCCTTCTACCATTACTTCTTCGACGCCTACCAGCTTTAAGGACGAGGAAGGCAACTACATTTACGGCTTCTGCGGTGATGCGAGCGGGCAAGAGCTTTACGACGCGGTGCAAGCGGCTGTTGACGAGGCTCGCAGCGTTGGCAAAGCGGACTATGTCGTGCTGCTTGCTCACCTGGGGCAGCAGGGTGCTCTTGATCGCTGGAGAAGCGATACGGTGGTAGCTAATACCACGGGTATCGACATTGTTATTGATGGCCACAGCCACGAGATGTACGTGCAAACAAAGCCCAATAAGCTTGGCCAGGACGTGGTGATTGCTCAGACGGGAACCAAGTTCATGAGCTTTGGACGCGTAGAGATTAATCCCGCAACTGGCACGGCCACGGCTTCGCTTGATGCAACGGGCGTGAGCGCCGAGCTTATCAAGCAGTGGGATGGCGAGGACGCTGAGGTAAGCGCACTTGTAGAAGAGCTCCAGGCTAAGCTCGAGAAGATTAAAGACATGCCCGTGTGCTCCTCGGAGGTCTTTTTGCGCGCGTGGGACGATGACGGGAGCTGGGCGGTTCGCAAGCGCGAGACCAACCTAGCGAATCTAGTGGCCGATGCGTTTTTGTATCACGTTGCAAACTACGATGACTTCTACGACATTGCACTGGTAAACGCTGGAAGCGTGCGCGCCAATATCGAAAAGGGCGACGTAACGTACGGCAACGTAGTGTCTGTGGTGCCGTACCTCAACCAGCTGTGCGGCGTTGAGGTATCTGGCCAGCATCTTCTTGACATGCTTGAGATTGGTGCCGCGGCGATGCCCAACCAGAGCGGCGCTCTTCTGCATGCGAGCGAGGGCATGACGTACACCGTGCGTCTGGATATTCCAACGCCCGTTGTGTACAACGAAGATCGCAGTGCTGTGGAGCGCTTTGAGGGTGAGCGACGCGTAAAGAATGCCCAGCTCAACGGCAAGGATATTGACCCCGCTGGTACCTATAAGGTGCTCTCGAACCTATTTATTCTTGTTAGCGGCGGCGACAGGATGCCTGTCCCTGAAAATGCTGACGATGCTGAGTACCTGGGCATGGATGTGGACGCGCTTATCGATTACTTGACGGTGAACCTAAAGGGTGTTATTGGCGAGGCGTATGCCAATGAGAGCGGCCAGGGCCGCATTAAGATCCTCGACCATGACGACAGTGAAGATGATAAGGGTGGCGGGTCCGGCGATGGTGACGACAAGCACGATGGCTCCGATGACTCAGGCAAGGGCTCCGGCGATGGTGGCAGCTCCGGCGACGGCAATGGCTCTAACAAGAGCAATGGTTCTGGCAACAAGAAATCCAGCGAGGGGCTGCCCCAGACTGGTGACACCGCAGGAGCGGCAGCTGTAGCAGCTGGTTTGGTTGGTGCTGCAGTCATCGCTTCAGCAGCTGGTTTGGCGGAGTAGCAACAATTCTTTTAAACTGACGTACATTTTTTGCGTTTGTCAGTCATATTCACACGCGTTTTGGCTTTGAGCAGGGTAGCTGTCACTAGTTAATCAACAAAACAAGTGAGTATGTCCAATAACACTAGCGTCCTTAGCGCTTCAACGAGTTCCGTTTTGGTCGCCAGTGACTGACAAACGAAAATAATGTACGTTCGTTTTTCTCGGCTTGCGTTCCTGCTGTTCATTTATGCATAAATTAGGCGTATTTGGCTGCATTTTTGAATATTGCATTCGTGGCTGCTTTGCGTGGGGTAAGAGGCGCGTCGCTCGTATACTTGTCTGCAACGCAAGCCGTAAAAAGGGGACGCTATGCGAGTCTTGACACATACTAACTCCCAAGCTCGTTTGCACCTACACCTGCGCGCAGCAGTTTTGGCTGTCTTAGTGCTGTTAGCTGCGCTAACTCTACTTCCAAAAACCGCCCTTGCCACTGAGCAGATCGTGCGCGTGGGATATCCCGTTGCCGAGGGTTACGAGACAGGCGGCGACGGCGAGCGCAAAGCTGGCTGGGGCTACGAGTATTTGCAAGAACTTGCCTATCACACTGGCTGGACCTACGAGTATGTTTACGGAGACTTTAGCGACCTGCTCGACATGCTTGCTGCAGGCGAGATTGACCTACTGGGCAATGTCTCTTATACCGACGAGCGTGCGGAGCAGTATCTCTATTCTGCAAACCCGCAGGGCTGCGAGAAGTACTTTATCTGTGGCTTGGCAAAGGACGAGTCGCTCGCCGCCGGCGATCCTCAAGCTCTTGCAGGTAAAAAGATTGGTGTTATTGCGGGCGTTTACCAGGCACGCCTCGCGCAAGAGTGGATTGACGACGAAGGCGTTGATGCCAAGCTTGTTGAGTATCCCAGTAACGAGGCGCTGATTTCTGCTCTTACCTCGGGCGAGATTGAGGCTGTAGTAAACACCGATACCGCCTCGCTTGCTACATCTATCCCGGTGTTTTATATCGGAAGCAGCGATTACTACATAGTTACGGCCCCCGAGCGTGCAGACCTGCTTGCCGAGGCCAACGAAGCTATGAGTGAGATTATTGCCACTAACCCGCATTACAACGAGGAAGTGCGCTCGGGTGGCGGAGCAAACAGCAATACCACCTCGCTCTATTTGACGGCTGCCGAGCAAGAGTGGATAGACAACCACAATGGAAACATTACGCTGGGTTACCTAACGTGGGCTCTACCGTATTCTGCGCAGGGTGCTGGGGACCTGATGGACGGCGCGCTCACGGCCTTTACTGCCGAGCTCGAGAGTACCTTTGGCATTGTGGTTGAAACGCGCGCCTATGCTACAACAACCGAGCTCCTTGCCGCTGTTAAGGCGGGCGAGATTGACGTGGCGGTACCCATGTCGGGCGATTTTTGGCTCACCGAGCAGGAAGGCCTGGCGCAGAGCGATTCGATTGTTACGGCAGGTATCTCGCTCCTTACGCTGGACACCCAGGGCGACTACCTGCAAACCATGGGCTGTACGGCGATGGATCCGCTTTCAAACGACTACCTTGAGCTTATGTTTACAAAGAGTGAGTTCAAGACCTACGACGACACTGCGCGGGCAATCTCAGCGCTGCGTACGGGCGAGATTTCGAGCCTGGCCTTACCGTCTGCGAGTGTGGATACCATCAAGGATCAGTTTGGGCTCGACGACGTAACAACCATCGTGCTCCCGCATACCATTGAGCTTTCGGCGCTGCTTGCCAAGGGACAGCCGGAGCTCTTGGATATCCTCAACAAGGCTATTGGCAACTCGCGTAGCAACGTTGCTGCAGCCACGCTTTCGCACTACTCCTATACCGAGACGGAGGGCACGCCGCTCTCGCGCTTCTTTGAGAAAAACGCGGTTCCGCTGCTTGTTGCCTTTGTGGTCCTGCTTCTTGCGGGCATTATGTGCATGGGCTACGCGCTGCGCCGTGCCCGTGCTGCCGAGACTCGCGCGCGAATGGCAAGCAAGGCTAAGACCAACTTCCTCAATCGTATGAGTCACGACATTCGCACGCCGCTCAACGGCATCATTGGTCTGCTGGAGATTAGCAACCTGCACCCCAACGACACGGAGATTCTGGCGCAGAATCGTGCGAAGGAACAGGTGGCGGCGAGCCATCTATTGGAACTCCTAAACGACGTGCTTGAAATGGGTCGCCTGGAAGATGCCGACATTGAGCTTGAGAATAAGCCCTTTGATATGCGCGATGTCTTGCAGGATGTGCTACTGCTTACGCGTCTGCGAGCCGACGAAAATGGCGTGACGCTTGTGCCAGAGAACGGCGAGGAGCTGAAATATCCATACGTCATTGGCAGTGCCACGAGCCTTCGCCGCATCCTACTCAACCTGCTCTCCAATGCGGTTAAGTACAACAAACCGGGTGGCGAGATTCGCTGCATGTTGTGTTGCGCGCGCGTGGAAGGTACCACGGTGACCTATCGCATTACCGTGTCCGATACGGGCATTGGTATGAGCGGGGAGTTTCTTGAGCACATCTTTGAACCGTTTAGCCAGGAAAAAACCGACGCACGCAGTACCTATCAGGGAAGCGGTATGGGCATGCCCATTGTTCGCGCGCTGGTAACCAAGATGGGTGGCACCATCCAGGTTTCGAGCAAGCTGGGGGAGGGCACGACCTTTGTGGTCGAGGTGCCGCTGGAGATTGATTCCAACCCCGAGGCTAGTCGCGCGTCTGAGGCGACAAACACCGTTAAGCCTTCTATCGAGGGGATGCATGTCTTGCTGGTAGAGGACAACGAGCTTAACCGCGATATTGCCCGCGAGCTGCTGGAGATAAACGGAGCCTCGGTTGAGTGTGCAGAGAACGGGCAGAACGCCGTTGAGCTATTCCGCCGCCGTCCCGAGGGTACCTACGACGTTATCCTGATGGACGTGATGATGCCGGTGATGAACGGCTACGACGCGGCACGCGAGATTCGTTTGATGGACAAGCGCGATGCAACTGATGTGCCCATTGTGGCGCTAACGGCCAATGCCTTTATGGAGGACGTGCGCGCTGCGCAGGAGGCTGGCATGAACGACCACATTGCTAAGCCTATCGACATCGACACTG
>CAVJWJ010000042.1:0-14271 GCA_963653375.1 Roseburia sp. CAG:303 | reverse complement strand
GCGCAGGAGGCTGGCATGAACGACCACATTGCTAAGCCTATCGACATCGACACTGTGGTACAAACCCTCGCTAAGTACCGGCATTAGCTCAGTCGCTTTAATTGCATAGATACTAGGGGAGGCTCCTAGATTTCCCTTTTCGCTGTCCTCAACGCTTTGCGTCTGCGGAATCGCGAGAATGCTACGTTAACTAGGAAGACCTCAGATTTTCTCCTTCGCTGGTCCTCGCCCTGCGGGCTGCGGAATCGCTCAGGAGAATAATCTGAGGTCTTCTATCAAAGCACTTGGGACCCTCTTTAGCCTAGCAAGCGCTGCAGCGCCTCGTGGATGCGAGTGGGCTCGATGGGTTTTACCAGATGCTCGTTCATGCCAGCGTCGTGGCTGCGCTGAATGTCGTCGGCAAAAGCGTTGGCGGTCATGGCTACGATGGGCACGCTCTGGGCGTCCTTGCGCTCAAGGCTACGAATGACACGAGCAGCCTCAAGCCCGTCCATCACGGGCATCATCACATCCATGAATACGATGTCGTAGGTGTCTTCGGGCGCGGCCGCAAAGGCATCAACGCCTGCGCGCCCGTTGATGGCGCACTCCACGTCAAGGCCTTCTTCCTCAAGGATGAACTGGGCAATCTCGCGGTTGAGCTGGTTGTCCTCCACAAGCAACGCGCGCTTGCCGGTAAGATCCGTGTCGGTGTGCTCCTCGGCTTCTTCTTTGCGCATGGCCTCATAGTCAATCTCAAAGGGAAGACGCACAAAAAAGGTGGTGCCGTGGTCTATCTCGCTCACACACTCAATGGAGCCGCCCATCTGCGTGGCAAGCTCGTGCACAATGGAGAGCCCTAGACCCGAGCCTGCGGCGGTGACGTTCTCATCGCGCTCTTCCTGTGAGAACGGCTCGTACATGTGTTCTTGGAACTCTTTGCTCATGCCAATGCCGGTGTCTGAGCACATGAACTCAAACCACGCGGTTTTGTTGTCGTAGTACAGCTCGCGGCACGAGACGGTGACGGAGCCGCCGGGGCGGTTGTACTTTACGGCGTTGGTGCTGAGGTTGGAGAGGAGCTGCTGCAGGTGCTTGGGGCTGCCAAGTAGCTTGCCGTGGCCAATGTTTTCTGGCTTGCCCTGAACGTGGTAGGCAATGTCGTGCGTCTCGGCAGTAATGCTAGAGACCGCCACCAGGCCATGGAGTAAATCGTGCAGGTCAAAGGGCTCGTGAGCCAGCTCGGAGGTGCCGCTTTCGAGCTTGGCCATGTCGAGCATGTTGTTTACCAGTGTAAGTAGATAGTCGGAGGCGGTGGATACCTTCTGGCGGCATTCGAGCTGCTTGGCGGGGTCGTCGGCGCAGTGCTCAGCGATGTAGAGTTCGCCTCGAATGGCATTGATGGGCGTGCGCACGTCGTGGCTCATGCGGCGCAAGAAGTTTGTTTTAGCGGCGTTGGCGCGCTGGGCCTCGAGCGCGGTTTCGCGTAGCTGCTCTTGATACTCAAGCGAGCGGCGCATCTCATCGTCCACACTGTCGATAATAAGGGCAACAGAGGTAATAACGCCGTGATAGCACCTCTGCTCTACCACGGTCATGCGCAGTCACGTACCCTCGCAGTCACGGATGATGCAGATGAGCTTGCCCTTCGCTTCTTGGAGTCGGCTGGTGAGCGTGGTGGCATCCAAGAATTCAAGGAACGTTTCGCGATAGGCTGGGTCAATAAACTGCGTTGCAGTGGCAGTGGCCTTACTCTCGTTCATGTTCTTAAACAGGCCATCGGGAATATAGGATGGGGCTTTGAGCAGCTTGAACGAACCATCGGTAAAGTCTACCAGCGAGACCCAAACCGCAGTTTTGGTGGCAGCTTGGTACATGTCGAGCATCACGAGGCGCCCTATGGCTGTCGAGGACTTGTGCGCGCCAATAATCAGGCCAACAACCAGGGCAAATCCTGTGTTTGCGATATTAACAACGTGGAGCGTGGGCGATGCAAACGCCAACTCAAAACAGATAAATATGGCAAACATGGGGAGGGCAACAAAAAACTTGTTATGCAGCCGTGAGTCGAACAGACAAGGCAGCGACACAAATGCAATTGCGGTCATAACGCAGCGTATGTTGGGTTGGATGACGGTGTCGTAATAAAATACCAGCAAATACCAGCCCATCGTGAAGATGGTGGTGCCAATAATGGCAGCGCGCATGGCTTGGTCGTCGGTCCAGGCATGCCGCGCGATGGCAAGGCATGCTGCCATAACGCCCACGCCAAGAGCAAACGGGATAATGTTAGCAAGCGTAAAGCTATTGATGAGGCATCGCTGAGCCAGCATGATAATCAGAAGCGTAAGGCTTACTACACTTGCCGAGGCAAGTACCTTGAGGTTTGAGCGGGCGATGGGCAGCGCATAGCGAGGCATCTTGGTGTACAGGGTAGACTGTTCGCGCTCGAATGTGTCAACGCCGCGCTGCGGGTCGTCCGCGCTAGATGCTTTACTGGGCTGAGTATTTGATGCTTCTGACATTGTGCTCATCCCCCGTATTAAAAATCGTAGATGCGTGACGCATACGATGGTACCTAGTGACCCATGGTAACGCTCCGGGGGGGGGGTATCTGGAGGGTGTTGGTCATTTTTTGGCTGTTTGACTGAAGTGTGGATGGGGTGCGTGCAGTTTTGCCCTTGCTTGTGGTTTGTGGCATGCCATTATGGAGGCATTACATTGAGTTCTACGTTGTGGAGAGTTCCGCGTTGAGGAGGCACGCATGGCGGCACCCAAGGTCTTGAGTTTTGGCTCGCTCAATTTGGATATCGTCTACCAGGTTGATCACATTGTTGCAGCAGGCGAGACCCTCGATACCGTCGACGTGCAAACGCATTGCGGTGGCAAGGGGCTTAATCAGTCGATTGCCCTCGCGCGTGCTGGCGCCAATGTGACTCACGCAGGTATGGTAGGTGTGGATGGCACGCCGCTTTTGGATGCGTGCCGGGCAGCAGGCGTTGATGTGAGCCGCGTGCGTATGCTCGAAGGCAAGACTGGCCACGCCATCATTCAGGTGGACCAGAACGGACAAAACTCAATCATTCTGTATGGTGGTGCCAACCGCGCGATAACCTCGGAGTACATCGAGGAAGCTCTTGCAGGCTTTGGCGCGGGCGATACGATTGTTCTGCAAAACGAGGTCAATATGCTCCCGCAGATTATTGAGGCTGCGTACGCGCGCGGCATGCGCGTGGTACTGAACCCCAGCCCCTATGACGCGCGCATTGATAAGTGCGACCTCAGCCGTGTATGGCTCTTTTTTGTTAACGAGGTGGAAGCCGAGCAGATTACGGGTTGCAGCGAGCCGTCCGCGATGCTCGATGCTTTTGCCGAGCGGTTCCCGAAGGCTAACGTGGTGCTCACGCTGGGCGCGGCGGGTGCAGTGGCGCAGTTTGCGGGCGTGCGCGTAGAGCAGCCCTCCATCCCAACCGAGGTGGTTGACACTACGGCTGCAGGCGACACGTTTACGGGTTTCTTCTTGGCAGAGTACCTGCGTTCAGGTGACCTGGCAGCCTCTATGCACATGGCAGCGCAAGCAAGCTCCTTGGCTGTTGCTCGCTCTGGGGCAGCGCCGAGCATTCCTACCCTCGACGAGGTTGTCGCGGCTTTAGGGGAGCACTAACACGGTGTTGGTGGTTAGCTAACGTGACTTTGGCACGCAGTTAACGCGCCTCTGACTGCAGCTGCGCGTCTTTGGTTGTGGACTGGTGCAACTCTGATTACGGGTCTGCGCTGCGTTGGCGGCCCGCTAGCCTGCAGCGCCGAGCATCCCGACCCTCGACCAGGTCCGAACCGCGCTGGCAGCACGCTAGCTCACGGCATCTCGCTAGCGCCATGCACAAGGGGGCTGTTAAAAGACCGTTACAAGGCCGACGTATCCTGACGTTCAGGGGATTTGTTAACCCCGCCTTCTCCACCTTTGACTACACTTTGGGCATAGCTGTCAACCATGGTGGGGCGCAGGGTACGTTCGCCCTAAGGGGAGGAGAAGCGATGGGTGTTTGTTCGCATGCGCGTCGCCTCCTTGCTGCTGTGCTGACCCTCTGCGCAGCCCTGTCCATGGCAGCGGCGTTATTGCCCCCTCAAGCCTTCGCAGAAGAAGTTACTCAAGCCTCTACCTCAAGCACTCAGAAGGTTGTTCGCGTAGGCCTGTTTGAGGACACCTACCACAAGGTAAACGACAAGGGCGAGCTTTACGGCTATGGCTATGAGTACCTGCAAAAGATTGCCGGCTACGAGGGCTGGACTATCGAGTACGTTGAGGCGGACTGGTACACCTGCTTTGACAAGCTCGAGAGCGGCGAGATTGATATCTTGAACGGCATCTCCTATACCGGTGACCGTGCGCAGAGCATGCTGTTCTCAACCTTGCCCATGGCTGAGGAGCGCTACTTTATCTATGTCGATGCGCGCAATAGGAGCATTTCCTCTTCTGACTTAAGCTCCATAGGTGGCAAAACGGTGGGCGTAATGGTGGGTGCCGTGCCTGAGAACGTGTTGAATTCTTGGGAGGCCGATAACGGCGTAACCACCACCCACACCGATATCACAACAGCCGAGGACGTTCTTGCAAACCTCAACGCGGGTGCCATGGATTGCTTTGTTTCGGTAGAAGAAACCTGGGACGAAGACTACGTGCAGCCCGTTATGTATATCGGGGCCTCTGACGTGTACTTTGCGGTTAACAAGAATCGCAGCGACCTTAAAGCCGACCTCGATTCTGCTATGGCGCGTATCACTAACGATGATCCTTTCTACAACGATGAGCTGTACGAAAAGTACTTCTCCTCGTCTGCGGCGGCCGCTCTTACGAGCGCAGAGCGCAACTGGATTGATGGGCACGGCCCCATTCGTGTGGGCTTTATCATTGGTGACGTAAACATTGGCGAGGTGGATGCAACAACGGGCGAGGTCTCGGGCATCATCACCGACTATATTGGCTATGCGTCTAACTGCTTGGAAGACGCGACACTTGAGTTTGAAACGCATGGCTACGACTCGATGGAAGACGAGCTGAACGCCCTTGCCGCTGGCGAGATTGACATGATCTTCAAGGTGCCGTTCAACCCGCACTATGTGGAGCAATACAACCTTTCGCTCTCTGACACCACGCTCGACATTCCTTACAGCGCGGTGAGCTTGCCGGGGCATTTTGACCAGCAGGGCGCGGTGACGGTGGCTATCCCGCGGGGCAACTGGGTTAAGACGTGGTACATCGAGAACTGCTATCCCACCTGGACCATCGTGGATTGCGATTCGGTTGAGGACGCCCAGCGCATGGTGTGCGATGGCAAGGCAGATTGCTTCTTGGCGCGTACAGGCCGCTCGAGGGAGTACATCAAAAACAGCTCCTACCAGGTCAACATGCTAGATAACGACATTGCCATGTCCTTTGGTGTGCGCCGCGAAGACGCAACGCTGCTCTCGATTCTTAACAAGACAATTAAAGCTATGCCGGCCGACCTGCTTAGCAATGCGCTGACGGCCTATGACAACGAGAGCTACAACGTTACGCTCGTGGAGTACGTGCGGGATAACCTGGGCGAAGTTGTGCCCATGGTCTCCGTGGTGCTGCTGCTGCTTGCCGGAAGCTTCTATGCCTGGCGCAAGACTAAAGCCGATGCGCGCCGGCAAAAAGAGACCGACGAAGCCTATCAGCGCGAGCTGCTGGCGGCAAAGCAAGATGCCGAGCTGGCCAACGCTACCAAGACCGATTTTCTACGTCGCATGAGTCACGACATCCGCACGCCTATCAATGGAATCCGAGGCATGGTGCAGATTGCCAACTCAAACCTGGAAGACCTGGAAAAGCTCGAGGATTGCAGCAATAAAATTTGGAAGTCGACCGACCACCTGCTGGCGCTGGTAAACGACGTGCTGGACATGAACAAGCTGGAGAGCGGGCAGTTTACCGTGCGCCACGACCCGTTCTCGCTCATTCAGGTTCTCGACGAGGTTCATGCCATTGCAGAGCCGCAGGCGCAGGAGCATGGCGTGCAGTTTATTGCGCAAAACACGGGAGAGGTGGAGCACGACCGCCTGATTGGTAGCCCCGTGTACCTACAGCGCATCTTTACAAACTTTGTGGGCAACGCCATTAAGTACAACCGGCCGGGCGGCACAGTGTGTGTCCATGGGCACGAGCTTTCCTTTGACGGCACCACAGCCTGGTACGAGTTTGTGTGCGAAGACACGGGCATTGGTATGAGCGAGGAATTCTTAGCCCATGCTTTTGAGACGTTCACTCAGGAGGAGCAGACGCAGGCACGCACCGTGTACGCGGGCACCGGGTTGGGGCTTGCTATCTCTAAGAGCTTGATTGAACTTTTGGGCGGCACGGTGGAGCTTACTTCCAAGCTGGGGGAGGGCACCAAGGTTGTGTTCAGGCTTCCCTTTGAGGTTGATCAAGAGCCTGAGCTGCTTGCCGAAGAGTGCGCGGACTGCTCGGACGCAATGTTCGAGGGCGCGCGGGCGCTTCTGGTGGAGGACAACGAGCTCAATGCTGAGATTGCAACATTTATGCTCGAGCAACACGGGCTTTCGGTTACCTGGGTGGAAAACGGGCAGCTCGCGGTAGACGTGCTGGCAAAAGATTCCGCAGCTTTTGACGTGGTGTTTATGGACATCATGATGCCCGTGATGGACGGCCTGGAAGCAACGCGAGCGATTCGCGAAGAACTCCACTGTAACATTCCGATTTTTGCGATGACTGCCAATGCCTTTACCGATGACGCTCAGCGCAGCTTGGACGCGGGAATGAATGAGCATCTCACCAAGCCTCTGCGCGAGGAAGAGATTGTGCTGGCGCTCTATAGACACCTCTGCATGCCGGAGGAGGGCACGCCAGGGGGTACGCCAGAGGAGGACCCGTCGAAGACCACTTCGTAGCGCAGCCGTACAGCTCTCGCAGGGGTGCTAGGTGGTACACTTTCTGCGCTTATAACCAGCGCAACCACAACGATGATCACGACAGGAGGATGAATGAACGAGACTGCGAGTGCGGGCTACGGACTCTACGTTCTATTCATGCTCATCATCGACGTGATGCTGATTTATAAGCTCAGCCGCACGCCAGGTTTTGGCCGCGAGGAGAGCTGGACAATCAGGCTGGTTATCGCCGTTGCTATTACTGCCTTGGCCGATGTCCTGTGCGTAAACGTTGGTGCGGCTGCTGGCTTTTGGGGTAACTACCTGTTCAACTTTGTGTTTGACCTGGCAGCGGGGTACATTGCGTACTTTTTCTTCTGCTACTGTGGCATGCGTTTTTCTTCGCGCGTAGTGACCGACCGCCGCTGGTTCAGAATTTTCTCGATACCCATGATGCTGCTCGTTGTGGTGCTTGTTGCCTCGCTTTGGACAGGCTGGGTATTTCATATTGCGCCCGATGGTGCCTACGAGCGCGGCCCGCTCTTCGTGATCTTTGTGTTTGTGCTCGCCAACGGCTACACCATCGGTGCTCTTATTCTCTCGGTTGTGGGCTACCTGCGCGAGCGCACGCGTGCGCGCCGCCGGATGCTTGCCGATTGCGTTAAGTACGTGGCGCCGCTGGCTGTGGGCACCATTCTGCAATTCTTTGTGAACATAGTGCCCAGCTCCAACATGGGCATGACCCTTTGTATTCTCTTTATCTTTATGGACAACCAGGAGCGCCTGCTGTATCGACGCACGCTGGATGCCGAGGCTGCCAACGCTGCCAAGTCGGAGTTCCTCTCGCGCATGAGTCACGACGTGCGCACGCCTATCAACGGCATCATTGGCATGATTGAGATTGCTCGCGCTAATGTGGACAACGCTGAGCGCGTGGGCGATTGCCTGGACAAGATGGGTGGTGCCGCCAACCAGCTGCTTTCGATGGTGAGCGACGTGCTCGACATGTCCAAGATTGAGTCTGAGGGGCTTGACCTTACGTACGAGCCGTTCGATTTGCTAGACATGATTCACGATGTGGATAAGCTACATCAGACGCTCGCGATTGATCGCGGTATTGAGGTTCGCTCGATCAATGAGGACGCCTTGGTGCATCATCGCTTGATGGGCAGTCCATCGCACGTGCGCTCGCTGTTGGTAAACCTGGTGTCAAACGGCGTAAAGTACACCGATCGCGGTGGCGTGGTAACAGGTAGTATTCGCGAGATTCCACTGGAAGAAGCCGCGCAGATTCGGGGCCTCAAGCTGTCTGAGAAGACCTCGGTGGTTGTGGAGTTCACGGTTTCTGACACCGGTATTGGCATGAGCAAAGAGTTTGCCAAGCACGTGTTTGACCCGTTTACGCAGGAGCGAAACGACGGGCGCACTACGTATAAGGGCTCTGGCCTGGGGCTTGCCATTGTAAAGAAGATTGTCGACGGCATGGGTGGCGTGATTATGGTGGATACCGAGCTGGGCCACGGCTCAACGTTTACGGTGCTACTGCCGTTTGAGTGTGCAGATGAGGATGCTTACATACCAGCTACGGGTGATGCGGCGCAGGTCTCTGCAGTGGTGCAAGCCTCCGTGCCCAGCATTGCTGGCATGCGCGTGCTGGTGGTAGAGGACAACGAGCTTAACCGTGAGATTGCCGAGTATGCGCTTGAGGAATCCGGCGCAGAAGTGACGTGCGCAGCAGATGGCCAAGAAGCCTTTGACCTCTTTTGCGCCAAGCCGGTGGGTACGTTTGACGCCGTGCTTATGGATGTGATGATGCCACGCATGGACGGCCTTGAGGCTACACGCCGCATTCGCCTGCTTAAGCGCACTGATGCAAAGACCGTGCCTATCATTGGCATGTCGGCCAATGCGTTTGCCGATGACATTACCGCAGCTAAGCAGGCTGGTATGAACGACTATGTGCTCAAGCCTGTAAATGCCGAGTGCTTGCTGAAGGCTCTGGTTGCTGCGGGTGCGTCGCAGTGTGACTCATCGCGGAGCGACTCGTGATTTTCTCCCTAGCCCCCATGGAAGGCATAACCGGACACGTATTCCGCCAGGTGCATGCAGAGTGCTTTGGCGCACTTGACCGCTACTACACGCCGTTTTTGCCGCCACCGCGCGTGGGTAAAGCCTTTGCAGGCAAGGCAGCGCGCGAGCTTGATCCGCGCAACAATCAGAGGCTCGACGTGGTGCCGCAGCTTATGTCTAAGTGTGCCGACGAGTTTGTGTGGGCAACGCAGCTTTTGCGCGACATGGGCTATACGGAAGTGAATCTGAACCTGGGCTGCCCCTCGGGCACGGTGGTTGCTAAGGGCAAGGGCTCGGGCTTTTTGCGCCACTTAGATGAGCTTGAGGTGTTCCTGCGCGATATTTGTGAGCGTTCGGCGTTGCCGGTCTCGGTTAAGACACGTTTGGGCGTGGCGAGCGACAATGAGTACGAGCAGGTGTTCGAACTCTATTGCAGTTTGCCGCTGGCAGAGCTCATTGTGCACCCGCGCTTACAAAAGGATGGCTATCAGGGGGTGCCGCGCCGCGTCTACTATGGCAAGACGCTCGAGCGAGCACCGTTTCCCGTGGCTTACAACGGCGACATTGTTACGCTGGAAGACCTGAATACGCTGCTGCGCGAATACCCGGCCACGCGCCATGTGATGCTTGGCCGTGGTGTGCTTACCAACCCTGCCTTGGCACGTATGGCTGCGGGTGGCGCACCTGCCACGCTGCAGGAGCTCCGTCACTTTCACGATGCGCTGTTTAGCGCCTATCAGGAAGAGATTGGCGGCAACGCGGTCTTTCGCATGAAAGAATGGTGGTCCTACGCCAAGGCGAGCTTTGGAAACCCCGAGGGTGTTCATCGTGCCGTGCGCAAGGTGCGTCGCGTAGACGAGTACGAAGCCGCTGTTGAACAGATTTTTGCTCAGGAGGCACAGGCGAGGCACTAGCCCTCAGTTTTGGCCATTTTTGCCTCCAAATGGCACTACCGATAATCATATTTTCCTCACATCATTAAAGAAGATTCCAAGCTAGCAGCAGATTGGAGTGTGGGGAAGATGAAAAAACGGTTACTCGGAATGCTGCTAACTATCGTGGCGCTCTGTTGTTTGGTGCCTGTGGGAGCTCAGGCGGCACAGCGCGTGACAGTAAGCGACCCATCCACTATCTGGGACTGGGAAAACCTCATCAAGGACAACACATCGAATGTCGGGCGCATATGGACCGACAAGACGGTCTCTACCGATGAGATGGAAAAGGATGGCATAACCATCAAGAAGGCTGAGAACGCCGATTTCTTGACGGCGCTTACGGCCTTATCCTCCACGTCTAACCTGTCGAGCACTGCCACCACGCCGCTCGACATTGCGCTGGTGTTGGATATGTCGTCGTCCATGACACAGCCCATGGGTGAAACCACGAAGCTTGAGGCTCTTAAGTCTGCGGCTAACTCCTTTGTGGATACAATCGCCAAGCAGAACGAAAGTATTTCAGACGCCGATAGCCAGCATCGCGTTGCTGTGGTGAGCTTTAACTCCACCGCAGTTATCCAGCAGAGTATGACGACCTGTGCGGGCACCAATGCTACGAACATCAAGAGTGCCATCAGTGCTTTAAAGACTTCTCAGGGCACGCATTCTGATTACGGTTTGCAGAAGGCCCAGGAGGTACTGACCAGCTCTAAGCGCAAAGGCGCCAAGCAGATCGTTGTGTTCTTCACCGATGGCACCCCGACTACGAGCCGTACCTTCGATTCCGCTATCGCCAGTGCGGCCGTGACTGCCGCCAAGACCATGAAGGACGCGGGCGCTATTGTGTATACCATCGGCGTGCTCGACGGTGCCGACCCTTCCGTTGACCCTGCTGACACGAGTGTCTCTTCTGAGAACAAGTTCATGCATGCTGTATCGAACAACTATCCGAACGCGACGTATTCAACGAGCGGTTCGGAATACACCTGGTCCTTTGGTGATCGTGCTCAGGGCAGCGATGGTAAAGACGCCACCTTTTATAAGAGCGCGACGAGCGCCGCTGAGCTGGCGCAGATCTTCGCGGACATTTCCAAAGAGATTACGGAAGGTGCAGGCTATCCCACTCGGACCACCGATGGTGCCGAGTCGACCTCTGGCTACATTACCTTTGACGACCAGCTGGGCGACTACATGCAGGTAAGCGACCTGTCTACACTTGTCTACAATGGCAAGAAATATACGTCCACCAGCAAGACTACCGTGGGCAACGTTGATACGTATCACTTTAGTGGGACGGTGTATTCTGGGGCGGCAAAGTCTGAGCTGAGCGACCTTGTGGTTACGGTGACACGCTCGGACAAGCTGGCTGTGGGCGATAAGGTGCAGGTAAAGATTCCAGCAACGCTTATTCCGCTGCGTCACTTTAACATTGACCTTACGAACAAAAAGATGAGCGTGGACGAGAACAAGCCGGTCTCGGTGTTCTATTCCTCAAGTCTTAAACCTGGCGTGACGACGCTTATGGCTAACCCGGATGCCGCCATGAAGGCCTATATCGAAGCAAATAGCGACGATGATGGCAACGTGAAGTTCTACGCCAATAAGTGGAGCGGCGACAAGGATTTGGGCGATACAACGTCGCAATTTGAACCTGCTTCTACCAATAGCTATTACTACTTTACAGAAGACACGCCCATCTATTCCGATGAGGCTTGCACAAAGCGCGCCACCTCGATTGAGTCTGACCAGAACTATTACTACAAGCACGAGTATTATTCCTGCGAGAGGGATGATGAGCCTGTCCTTGAGGTCGAAAACTGTTCCTTCCCGGGTGACAAGGCTGATGCGTTTGAGGGTGCCATTGACACGGATAAGGATGGCGCTTACTTCAAGGCCGGCACCGCACGCTTGGTCTACATCAACCAACTACACAAAGCCAAGGATCCAAACACCACTAGTACAGCAAACGACGTGCTGAATCCAAAGTGGAACAGCGAGACTTCTGTTAAAGACGCAACTATGGTGACGCCTCATCTGGGCAACAACGGTGTGCTTACTATTACAAACGTTACCTACGACACGGCGAACGCCGGCCTGACCAAGGTGCTCGAGGGGCGCGATTGGCTGGATAGCGACAACTTCACCTTCAATCTCGCCGCCAAGACCGAGGGTGCGCCGCTGCCCAAGGACGCGAACGGCAACACTGTAACCTCGGTCACGGTAACCAAGGCTAACGCTGATGCCGATGGCAAGGCTGCCATTAACTTTGGAACCATGACCTACACTTGGGACATGGTTACGGGCGAGTCCGACAAGACTAAGACCTACGAGTACGAGGTGAGTGAGGTGAGCGGCAGTATTGCCGGCATCACCTACGACGACCACAAGGCCACCATCAAGGTGACTGTGAAGGACGATGGTCTGGGTAACCTTACCGCCACGGCTTCTGTTACCGGCGAGACGTTCAAGAACTCCTATAGCTCCAGCCTAGACTACACGGCCTGTGGCGGCCTTAAGGTAGCAAAGACGCTCACGGGCCGCGACATGGTGAAGGGCCAGTTCTCCATCTGCGTGGAGCCTAAAGACTCGGCTTCTGCTGATGCGCTGGGCATTTCGGAAGAAGGTCAGACGTTCTCTGTCCCTGCCGCTGCCGATGGCGAGCAGGCTGTGGTAGATGTGCTAGATGGCCGCACGGTGACCTTCACGCAAGATGATGCTGACAAGACATACTCGTATGAGGTCTATGAGCTGGGCGAAGCGCCGGCTGGCTACACCTACGACACGGCCAAGCGCACGGTGACCATTTCTGTAGACGACGATCCAACGAAGGCCGCACTGACGGTTACCACCACGGTGAGTGGCGGGCCCGAGGGCACAAAGACCTACGTGTACCCTGCTGAAGATGAGACGGAATCTGCTACGGTTGCCTTCGCTAACAGCTACTCGGCTTCTACCGATGTTGAGGGCGGTACGGCGGTGCACGTGAGTGGAACCAAGAGCCTGGCTGGCCGCAACCTGGCCGCAGGAGAGTTTAGCTTTGGCGTACGTCTGGCAAACTCCGAGGTAGACGTGCTACGCGCTTCGAATAAGGCTGACGGTAGTATTGACTTTGGCACGCTGGGCTATACGACTAAGTCTCTGGCGGAACTCGTCCAGGGTGGGTGCGCCACTAAGGGCAAGACCTCTGACGGCAAGCCCATGTGGACCATCAACTACGTGGCGTACGAGAACACTGATGGTTTGGCAGAGCGGGGCATTACCGCCAAGACAGCGTCCATCTCCTTTAAGGTGACGGTTGTGGACAATGGCGACGGTACGCTTGCTGCTACAGCTAATCTACCTAGCAGCGGCCTTGCGTTTGCTAACCAGTACGCCACGGGCGATCCGGTTTCTGTGAGTGTTTCGGGTATAAAGCTGCTGGCACACGACTCGAGCCTGACCCCAAATGACATTACCGGCAAGTTCAACTTTACGATTAGCTCGTCTGACCCAGCAGCGCCGCTGCCTAAGGTAACAACGGTTACCAACGACGCAAACGGCAACGTAGACTTTGGCGAGATTGCCTTTACGCTTGACGACCTGAATCGTGCTCTGGGCACAACGGGCAAAGACGCAGCTGACGAGCCTTCTATTCAGGCTGAAGATGCAGCGGAGGGCGAGCCCGCTGCTGAGGGCGCTGTAGCTGAGTCTGATGCATCGGCTGGCGAAGAGGCGAGTGCGCAGGCTAATGCTGAGGCTGGTACTGATAGTGCACCGGCTGCCGAAGAGGTTCCTGAGGCTGAGGCGATGGGCGAGAGCGCAGCTGGCGATACCAGTGCTAAGAGCAGCGATGTTGACAGTGCGGACGATGCGGCTGACGCAACAACTTCAACGGATATTCCGTTGGTCGCTACGGATGCCAATGGCGGCGCCATTGCATTGGCTGACAACGGCGAGTCCTCTGCAGTTGCAAACGTTTCCTATAGGCCTGTTGCCTTTACGCTTGCTGCTAATGAGCTTGTGCCAGAAGACGCGTCTGGGGCTACGGTAAGCCCGCGCTCCTACACCTTTGTCTACACGGTGACCGAGAGTGGTACGGTGGCTGGTGTTACCAACGATGCTTCCACCAAGACAGTTGCCATCAAAGTGACGGACGATGGCGAGGGTCATCTCACGGCCGAGCTGGTAGGCGAGAAGGGCAAGTCTGCGTTCGCCTTCACCAATACCTACGATGTGACTCCTGTTGAGTCCAGCGTGACCGACCAGATTGCGATCACAAAGAAGCTGACTGGTCGCGATCTGGTTGCTGGCGAGTTCACGTTTGAACTGCTCGAAGGTGCAACGGTAGTTGCTACGGGCACCAACGATGCAGACGGTACGGTTACGTTTAGCGCGGTTA
>CAVJWJ010000041.1:0-14843 GCA_963653375.1 Roseburia sp. CAG:303 | reverse complement strand
ATTGCCTACTCCGTGACGGAGGACGATGTGGACGGCTACGACTCCAAGGTTGATGGCTCCCTCGTCGCTGGCTACACGGTGACGAACTCCTACACGCCTGAGGTGACCTCCATCGAGGTCGAGAAGAAGTGGGCAGGCCCCGCGGCCGAGTCTGCGACCGTGAAGCTCCAGTCCTCCGAGGACGGCAAGGAGTGGGCCGACGTCGAGGGCGCGAGCGTCGTGCTCAATGAGGAGGACAGCTGGTCCCACACGTTCGAGGGCCTTCCCGTCTACGCGCCCGGTAAGCAGGGCGTGAAGCTCACCTACCGCGTTGTCGAGGACGAGCTCGTGAACTACGAGACTACCTACCTTGTGGATGGCGAGAAGTCTGACGGTGCGGTGACTCCTGTTGCTGACAAGACCGAGAAGGTAACTATCGTCAACACCAATACCGAGAAGGTAGCTATCTCTGGTACTAAGGTTTGGGACGATGCCTCCAACCAAGACGGTGTGCGTCCCGAGTCCATCACCGTGCGCCTCTACGCCGACGGCGAAGAGGTTGACAGCAAGGGGCTCACCGCTGCTGACGCCACTGAGGACAACTCCGACACCTGGGCCTTCACCTTCGGCGAGCTTCTCAAGTACGACACCACCGACAGCCACGAGATTGCCTACACGCTGACCGAGGACGCTGTCGAGGGCTACACCTCTAAGGTCGAGGGCAACGTGGCAGATGGTTTTGTGCTCACGAACACTAAGAACGAGGAGAAGACTCCCTCTGAGCCGCAGGATAAGAAGACTGATAAGCCTAAGACGGAAAAGGCTTTACCTCAGACAGGTGATAGCTCCACCATGGCGCAGTTTATATCTGTGATTGCTCTGCTGCTTCTGGTACCTGGTTTAGTCTTACGCCGTCGCCAGTAGCTTGATCCGCATCGTCCACATGCTCGATGCATAGAAAAATGCACCTCAGCTCCGAAAGAGTTGGGGTGCATTTATTTGGCTGCTGTATGCGTGTGTAGGACGCAGCTACCCTAGTTAAACTGGTTGCGATAAGCCTTGCAGACCTCGTTGACGGGGCCATCCATGCGCAGGTCGCCCTTTTCAATCCACACGGCGCGCTGGCAAATACGCTCTACCTGCTCAATGGAATGCGAAACAAAGAGCACGGTCACGTGACCAGACTCAATAAAGCTGCGAATGCGACGCTCGCACTTTTCCTGGAAGAACACGTCGCCTACCGAGAGGGTCTCGTCCACAATCAGGATGTCGGGCTCGGTAACCGTGGCAATAGCAAAGGCAATACGTGCCACCATGCCGCTGGAATAGTTCTTAAGCGGCATATCAAGAAAGTCTTGCAGCTCGGCAAAGTCGACAATCTCGTCTAGATGATCATCGATAAAGGAGCGCGTATAGCCCAGTAGTGAACCATTGAGGTAGATGTTCTCGCGCGCGGTAAGCTCGGCATCAAAGCCGGCGCCCAGCTCGATGAGCGGTGCGATGTTGCCACGTACAATGCAGTTACCCTCGCTGGGTTCCAACACACCGGCAATAACCTTGAGCATGGTGGACTTGCCCGAGCCATTGGTGCCCACAAGGCCTACAACCTCGCCAGGGCGCACCTTGAACGAGATATTTTTCAGCGCGCGGAACTCCTTGAAGAAAAGCTCGCGGCGCATCAGCTTGATGAAGTACTCCTTCAGGCTGTTGAGCTGCTCAGACGCCATGTTAAAAATCATGGTGACGTTGTTGACCTCAATGGCGTAGTCGGCCGTGTTTGTCACGTTTGCGGTATCGGACATTGCCGGCTCCTAGATGTAGAGAATGAACTTGTGCTCGTTTTTATGGAACGCTGCATAGCCAATAATCATGGCCACAACAGCCCAGCCAATGCAGTAAGCGAGCTCCGTTGTTGTTGGGCAGGTTTGGAACAAGAAGATATCGCGCATAAACTGCAGGTAGTTGTACATGGGGTTGGCGTACAGGATAATCTGCAAAAGGTGCGGCATCTTGGCAATGTAGTCGGTGGTCCAAAAGATGGGCGTGAAGTAGGTCCAAGCGGTAAGAACAACGCCCCACAGATGGATGACATCGCGGAAGAACACAGCGGCAGCGGCAAGCAGCAGGCCCAAGCCCATGCAGAAGAACATGAGTAGAATCAAGCAGACCGGGAGCAGAAGCAAATGCCAAGTGGGCACGATGTGGAACCACAGCATAACGAGTGCTACTGCCACAAGCGAGAAGGCAAAGTTTACCAGCGAGAAGAGCACCTTTTGCACCGGAAACACAAAGCGGTGCACCTTAACTTTCTTTAAGAGTGACGAGGCCCAGATGATGGAGTTCATGGCCTGGTTGGTGGAATCGGACATCACGGTAAAAGTAACGTTACCCACAATGAGGTAGAGCGGGTACATCTCGGGCGTGATGGAGCCATTGCGGCCCTGGGCAAAGATGGTGGTAAAGACAATTGCCATAACAATCATCATGAGCAGGGGATTAAGAACGCTCCAAACCACGCCCAGCACGCTTCTGCGGTACTTGAGCTTGAAGTCTTTTGTAACAAGCTGCTGAAGAATGAACAGGTCTTTTTGTAGCACGCTTTTGGCGTGGGTCGGTTCTTTTGCCTGAGAGGTATCTGCCACGGGTTTTGCTCCTTGAACAGGCGTTTCTAAACATAGCAAGAAATCATGGTAGCACGGCTTTTGGAACGGCACGGTAACTGCACGAGTGGGCTTGCTTAAATGGGCTTGCCGTTCATTTTTTGTTGGCACCTTGTTGGGGTGGGCACATTCCAGCTTTTCCGTTTGGCGAAAAACTTTGGATTACTAGCCGAAACATTGCCTAAAGTGGGGGTGTAATAACGTACTATGGTGTACGGATATGCGGCCAGATGAGCTGGCCTGTTTGCTCGCTCGCGTATGTGCGGACGGGCGCGTTCGAGAGGACGTGGCATGGCAGGTAAGGGGCGTGCGAGCGAAGCTGATATGGCTCGCGTCGAGTTAGCGATTCTACAAAGCATCGATTCGGTAGAGAAAAAGGGCGACGATGTGGGATTTTCCCGCGCTTGGTTGGCAAAACGTGTTGGAGTGAGCGAGTGGCGCGTGCGTGCTGCTATCAAGCGTCTCTTTGATGCTGGTCTGCTTGAGTTTGAGGAACACTTTACCGAGGCGGGCGCTCAGCTGCCCAACTCATACTCTATTACCGAGAACGGGCGCTGGTACTACAAAGGACTCGAGATGGGTAGGCGTATCGTTTCTGAAGCGCATTAGCAAAGCAGTTTGAGTAACCAACGATTAGTCGCTCTTTGACGGCTCGGCGTTCCTGAATGGTTCGCCGGGCCGTTCTTTTGTATTTTTCTTTCGCTCGAATTTGACGCAAGAGCCGGGCGGGGCAAGTCGTACAATAAAGACCCGTTGAAGGCATAGGAATCCTCTACGGGAAAGCGCAGGTAATTCAATATGACCAAGCATGTCTTTGTAACCGGTGGCGTGGTTTCGTCGCTTGGCAAGGGTATCACGGCTGCATCGCTCGGCCGTCTGCTTAAGTCTCGCGGCTACAAGGTGACGATGCAGAAGGCCGACCCGTATCTCAATGTGGATCCTGGCACCATGAGCCCGTTCCAGCACGGCGAGGTATTTGTTACTGAGGATGGCTACGAGTCTGACCTCGACCTGGGCCACTATGAGCGCTTTATTGATGAGAATCTCACGCGTGACTCGAACTTCACCACGGGTGCTATCTATAAGAATTTGATTGCTCGCGAGCGTCGCGGCGACTTCTTGGGTGGCACGGTGCAGGTTATTCCGCATGTTACTAATGCTATTAAGGATAAGTTCCGCCGCATCGAGGAGCAGACCGGCTCTGATGTGGTTATTACCGAGCTTGGCGGCACTATTGGCGACATTGAGAGCCAGCCGTTTGTAGAGGCTATTCGCCAGTACCGCAAAGACGCGGGCCCCGAGAATGTTTGCTACATCCATGTGTCGCTGGTGCCTTACATTGCAGCTGCTCACGAGGTTAAGACCAAACCGACTCAGCACTCTGTAAAGGAGCTGCGTTCCTTTGGTATTCAGCCTGACATCATCGTGCTGCGCTCTGATCACGAGATTGACGACAACATTCGCGCCAAGATTGCCTCGTTCTGCGACGTTGACACCGATTGCGTGTTTACTAACGAGGACTGCTCCTCTATTTATGACGTGCCACAGCTGTTGGCTGATCAGGACTTTGACCTGCGTGTTCTTGAACGCCTGGGCCTTGAGCCGCGTGAGCGCGACATGAGCGAGTGGAATGCCTTTATCTCTAAGCAAAACCACGCTAACAAGCACGCCGACAAGGTAAAGATTGCTGTGGTGGGCAAGTATACCCAGCTGCCCGATGCATACCTGTCTGTTATTGAGGCCCTGCATCACTCGGGTGTGTACTTCGACCGCCACGTGGACGTACAGCTCGTCGACGGCGAGAGCCTTGACGCTACCAACGTGGACGAGGTACTCTCTGATGCTTCTGGCATCCTAGTGCCTGGTGGCTTTGGTAAGCGCGCCTTTGACGGCAAGATTTGCGCTGCACGTTATGCGCGTGAGCACAAGATTCCGTACCTGGGCATTTGCTTGGGTATGCAGGTTGCCGTGTGCGAGTTTGCGCGCAATGTTGCTGGTCTTACGGGTGCAAGCTCCTCTGAGTTTGACCCTGAGGGTCCCCACTCCGTTATTGACCTGATGAGCTCGCAGGAGGACGTAACTGAGAAGGGCGGCACCATGCGTTTGGGTGCCTACCCCTGCAAGCTTGCTGAGGGTTCGCTTGCGCACGAGGCCTATGGTGAGGACCTGGTGTACGAGCGCCATCGTCATCGTTTTGAGTTCAACAACGCCTATCGCGATCAGTTGGAAGAGGCTGGCCTGGTTATCTCTGGCATCTCTCCCGACGAACGCCTGGTAGAAATGGTTGAGCTTCCCGAGTCCGTGCACCCCTGGTACGTGTCTACTCAGGCACACCCTGAGTTTAAGAGCCGCCCGACTAAGCCGCAGCCGCTTTTCCGTGAGTTTGTGCGTGCCTCCATCGCTGGTCACGAGGGCACAACCCGCGACCAGGTGATGCCCACCAATCCTCAGGAGAAGTAATCTTGCCGGCCGCATCGCGCGTATCCGATAAGAACAACGAGCCCTCGAGCCTTGCCTTACTGTATGGTTCGGGGGCTCGCCCTGTTAAGAGCCGGGCGGGAAAGAGTAATCAGGTGGGGAAGCGGGAGAACTCGGACGCGGTGGAACTTACGGGCACTACAGAGCTCGAACACTGCGTTCAGGACTTTTTGAGCCACTTGACAGTTGAGCGCAATCTTTCGGGCAATACCACGGCTGCCTATCGGCGAGATTTGGATGCGTACTTGCGGTATCTAATTGCGCATAGCATCGAGCGTCCCGCTGACGTTTCGAGGCAAGACGTGGAAGGCTTTATTGTTTGCCGTCGCGATGCCGGCTATGCAGACGCTTCTATTGAGCGCGCGCTTTCGGCTATTAAAAGCTTTCACCGTTTTATGGTGCGAGAGGGTATGACCGATGTACATCCAACTTCTACCATGCATCTGCCTAAAAAGGAGGAGCGCCTGCCCGACTGTATTTCCATTGATGCAGCGTCTCGTTTGCTTGAGCAGGATTTTCCCGACACAGCAGCTGGTTTGCGTGACCACGCGATGCTCGAGGTGTTCTATGGATGCGGCCTGCGTGCGAGCGAGCTGGCTGGACTCAATACGGGCGACCTCTTTTTAGCTGACGAGTTTTTGCGGGTTACAGGCAAAGGGTCTAAGGAACGCTTAGTGCCCATTTGTGGATCGGCGCTTGAAACTTTGGTGACGTATCTCAACGATGCGCGGGCGGAGCTCGCTGCTCATGCTCGCAGGGCTCAGCCTTCTTCGGCGGTTTTTTTAAATAAGAATGGCGGACGTATTTCGCGCCAGTCTATTCATACCGTGTGTGAGCGCTATGGCCGCCTGGTGGGTATTGAGGGACTGCATCCGCATACGCTGCGCCACTCGTTTGCCACGCATATGCTGGCGGGCGGTGCCGACTTGCGTGTGCTGCAAGAGATTTTGGGTCACTCCGATATTTCTACTACGCAGATTTACACGCATATCGATCGGACGCAGCTGCGTGAGGTGTATCTAGCGGCGCATCCGCGCGCGTAGGGTTAGTTCTTAGCTTGGCGCCTAGCTGTGTGAGTGCGGGTGTATTGGAGCGCCTGGTCCAGCTTGTTACCACCAGGTTTCATGCCATCGCACATCGTGGCAGTTTTACAAGCCAATTCTCCTTTGAGGGACTTCGGTAAGCCCCAAATCAAAACAAGATATAGATAGAAGTGCTTCACAGCGGGGCACTTTGAGACCTCTGCCAGCAAAACGTTGGGGAGGTCTTTTTTGATATGGGCATCTACCTGCGGCGTAAACAGATTGCACACAATTGCAGCCACGTGTCCGCACGGAATTGTATGAGCCACGCCAACGAGCTTCAGCCACATAGGGGCGAGCCATTGAGAATTTTGACCAGCTAAACACAACATATAGTGTGCGAATTTTTCTGCTTGAGTCGCGTTGTGGGGCGAGTGGGAAGCTTTGGGGGACTGTGGGGGAGAAAGTGGGAAAAAATGTTGCGAAAAGAGGCTCAAGACCATAAGATTGAAAGCGTCGACAGCGGGGTGGCTCCCGCAAACGCCCACGAGTAAGCCTAAGGGGGTGCAGCAATGTATTTGAGCGGTACGTACGATCGAAATCTCGATGCGAAAGGCCGCCTCTCATTGCCGCCCGCCTTTAAAAAAGAGCTTCCCGAGAGCGTTCGCGTGCTACCTGCTCCTGAAAAGGAGGTCGATGCCCTGTACGTGTTTACCGAAGACACCTTCAAGGCATGGCTCGAGTCTGTGTTCACTAAAGATGGCGGTTACGACCCCACCAATAGAGTTCACCGTCTCGTGCGAAGCGGACTGAACGGCGATGCAACCACACTTGAAATAGACTCCGCTGGTCGTATCAGTCTGCCCGAGAGCCATCGTTCCAAGGTTCAGCTTGGTCGTGAGGTTACGGTCGTCGGCGACGAGGACCACCTCACGATCTGGGACCGCGAGGCATACCTGGCTCATCGCACGGATACTCAGGACGCTATGTCGAGTTACTTTGGCTAAGCCAAAGCAGAAGGTATTGGACGCACACGCATGGGGGAGGGCACTTTGACACCTGAATACCGGCATGAACCCGTAATGCTCAAAGAGGTTCTTGAGACCCTTAACCTAAAGCCTGGTTCTGTTGTATGCGATTGCACGCTAGGAGGCGCTGGCCACTCGGTAAAGATGGCAGCGCAGATTGGCGAAGACGGCCTGCTTTTAGGAATTGATCAGGATGATATGGCGCTGGACGCCGCGGCTCGGCGACTCGAAGCTGAGGCGCCCGGCACGCCACATAAGCTGCTTAAGGGCAATTTTGGCGATCTTGATCGCCTGTTGTGCTCGGCGCAGGTTCCTGGCGTAGATGCCTTCCTGTTTGATTTGGGTGTCTCAAGTCCGCAACTCGATATCCCTGGCAGGGGGTTCTCGTATCACGAGGATGCCCCACTCGATATGCGTATGAATCCGGGAGAAAATCCCTTAAACGCAGCTGAGGTCATTAACACTTATAACGAAGCCGACCTCGCCCGGATTCTTCGCGTTTATGGTGAGGAGAAGTTTGCACGTCAGATTGCCCGCCAGATTGTGCGGACGCGCGATGAGCACCCCATCCTGACCACGATTGATTTTGTTGACGTTATCAAAGCTGCTATTCCGGCAGCGGCGAGGCGTCACGGAAAGCATCCAGCCAGAAAGAGCTTTCAGGCCATTCGCATTGAGGTTAACCATGAGCTCGATGTGCTTCAGACGGGCCTTGAGGCGGCAGTGCGTTGGGCAAATCCTGGCGGTCGCATCTGTGTGATTTCGTATCACTCACTTGAGGACCGCATTACCAAGCGCCTGTTTCAAGAGAAGAGCCAAGGGTGCATATGCCCGCCGGATATCCCGGTGTGTGTGTGCGGTCATGTTCCGGTACTCGATGTTATTACCCGAAAACCCCTGGTTGCCACTGCCGAAGAGGTAGAGCGCAACCCGAGGGCAAGGTCTGCAAAGATTCGCGTTGCTGAGCGTGTATAGGTTGGCAGTGCGATTGTGCGCAGGCGTTGCTCCCGATACGACCTAAACGTAGCTAAAACAAAGTAAGGGACGGAGGTTGCAGTTATGGCCTACCGCGCATCAAATGCCGCATATGCCTACGACATGTATGACTATGACATGTACGAAGCTCAGCCTCAGATTGCTCCCGAATATGAGCGCGAACAGCAGGGTACCCCTGCTGCCTATGAGCGCCCGCATCTTGATGTTGTAACCGGTGCAGGTCGTGAGGCTAACCAGGCAGTAAGCCCCGTGTTTGCCCATGTTGCCAAGCTTGCATGCCTAGCGGCTGTGCTCATCTTTACGGTGGGCTTTGCGCGCATCTCCATTGCAAGTGTGACCACCGCTCAGCTCAATGCAAATAGCACGCTGACTTCTACGTTGGAATCGGCGCATCAGCAGAGTTCTGACCTGCAGGTTATGCGTTCTGTGTATGGATCTGAGACTCGTATTCGCGAGCTTGCAACAGGCGCTCTGGGCATGGTTGTGCCTGAGGGCGAGGGCACAACAATCGATCTTTCTAGCGAGTCGAGCAAGGACTCTGCGCAGGATAGTGCTGCTCAAGCAGATGCTGTATCGGCTGGTGAAGCCGCTGACGCATCAACTTCTGCAACTGCTGCAGAGTAGTGCCTTAGCCCTCGATGTATTTTTGGCCTCATGACTGACGACCGCTACAGCAATAGACAAAACAATGCCGAGCGCATGCGCCGTTCAGGCGTGGTGGTGCGCAATCGTCCACAACGTTCGCAGGGTGCTTCTAATACGCGCCGTCCTCAGGTTGATTTGCTTCATAGCGATATGGCTCATGAGCGCATTTCTCGTCGCACGTTTGTGCTGGGCCTTTTGGGTCTAGGCGGTGTGGCTGGTCTTGCAAAGCTGTCTCACTATCAGGTTTTTGGCGACGCTCGAACAGAAAACGAGCTCTATTGGCGCCGAACCATTGACGAGACACTGCATGCTAAGCGCGGCATTGTGTACGACAGAAACGGCAATGTGCTTACGCAGAGCGAAGCCTGCTATAAAGTTGCGGTGAATCCAAGCCAGGTGACTGATAAGTCGGCTGTGGTAAAGGCTCTGGTTGAAGTGCTGGATGCCGATGAGGATACCTGCTGGGAGGCCGTTAACGGCTCCATGTACACCTACATCACGCGTAAGGCCGATACTGAGGACGGCGATGCGCTTTCTGCTAAGGGTCTCTCGGGCATTGCGCTTGAGTCTGCTATGAAGCGCATTTACCCCTTTGGATCTGCGGCTGCCCAGGTGCTGGGTGTGACGGACACAGAGCACGTAGGCATCTCGGGCCTTGAGCTTCAGTACAACGATACGCTTTCGGGCACAGATGGTTCGCTTGTGCGTGAGCGTGCTGCTGATGGCACGTTTGTAGCAGGTGGTGCGTACGAAAAGGTTCCTGCGCAAGACGGAACCGACATTGTGCTCACCATCGATATTGATATTCAGCAGTGTGCCGAGGAGGCCATTGCTGAGGCCGTAAAGAGCTCGAATGCTAAGTATGGCTCGATTGTGGTAACCAATCCGCGTACAGGCGAGATTCTGGCTGCATGCTCGTATCCTACCTACGATCCAAGCGATCTCTCTACGGCGCGCACGGAGGATATGAACCTGCGTGTTGTCACTGATGCCTACGAGCCTGGTTCGGTATTCAAGCCGCTGGTGTGCAGCATGTCTATCGAAGAGGGAATAGCTGGCCCCGATACAACCTATGAGGTCCCCGCCACTGTGAAGGCAGGCGACGATGACGTGTCTGACTCTGATTCGCGCGACTATGGCATGACCATGAGCATGCGTGAGATTTTGCGCCGTTCATCTAATACGGGAATGATTTTGGTGGGTGAGCAGGTAGGGGCAGACACCTTTGCTAAGTATGTAAAGAAATACCAGGTAGGTCAGAAGAGTGGCGTGGATTTTCCGGGCGAGTCGACAGGCTCGGTAAAGAGCCGCGATGAGTATGATGGCGCAAGTGTTGCTGCTATGTCGTTTGGCCAGTCACTCGCGGTCTCTCCCGTGGAAATGGTGCGCGCGATGAGCGCAATTGCCAACGGTGGAACTATGACTACGCCGCATTTCTTGAAGTCCAGCAAGGGCGATGAGAAGGACTGGTCTGCGTCAAACAAGAAAATTGTGTCTAAAGAAACTGCCGCTCAAGTAGCTGACATGATGAAGACCGTTGTGGAAGAAGGCACGGGACAGCTGGGTCAGGTTGCTGGCTACGATGTTTCTGGCAAGACGGGCACGGCGCAGCGTGCGAGCGATGAAGGAGGATACCAGGCGCAAAGCTACATGGCATCGTTCATGGGTTTTGCCCCCACAAGCGACCCGCAGGTCCTTGTGTACGTAACGTTGGATGGTACGCCAAACCTTTCTTATGCAGCGGCTCCTCCGTTTGCCACAGTTATGGGTCAGGCGCTTACTACCTTAGGCATTAAACCAACTGCTTAAGCAAGCCGAGCGTTTGTTCACAGCACCTGCACCACAGGCCGTGCGCGTCCCGTTACAATAGGCGATTGCATTTACTGGCTCATAAAGGAGCGTTCATGATAGAGATTGCGGTCAAAGACCTCGCGCACGTAACCGGCGCGCGCCTTCGAGGTGAAGGGGGAGAGCGCATCTGTCGTGGATGCGTCATTGATTCCCGCCGCGTCGAGAAAGATTCGATTTTTGTTGCATTCCCCGGCGAACGCGTAGATGGCAATGCTTTTGCTTCTGCTGCTGTCGAGGCTGGTGCTGCAGCTGTTGTGCTTACGGTGGAGCCCTCGTCTGAGTTGCTTGCCCAAGCTGCACAGGCTGATTGCGCGCTTTTGGTGTGTGATGACCCAACAGAGTTTCTGCTGGCTCTCGCGCACGACTATCGTTCTCGTTTGAGTGCGACGGTTATTGGCGTTACAGGCTCGATTGGTAAAACAACAACCAAGGACTCGCTGGCTAAGATGCTTGGCTGCAAGTATCGCGTGCATGTAACGAGCGGCAACTTTAATAACCTCATTGGCATGCCGCTGACCATTCTTACGGCGCCTGCGGATACCGAAATGCTGGTGCTTGAGATGGGCATGAATGCAACGGGCGAGATTGCGCGCCTTACGGCATGTGCCAACCCTGCCATTGCGGTTATTACTAAGGTCGGTACCTCGCATATTGGCATGCTGGGTAGCCGCGAGAACATTGCTCGTGCAAAGGCCGAGATTATCTCGGGCATGCAGCCTGCCTGCGGTATGGAGGCTCCGCTGCTGGTGCTCAACGGCGAGGACGATTTTACCCCGTTCATTGCGGATGGCTTTGCTGCCCCTGCTGGTGTTGAGGTGCTGCGTTGTGGCTCGACGGATGCCGACGACGTGCGTGTGAGCAGTATTTCGGTTGACGAAGAGGGTTTTCCTCATTTCACGCTTGTCTTTACAGATGGTGAGACGCTTAGCACTCACGTCTCTATCCCCGGCGCTCAGGCTGTCATCAACGTTGTGTATGCTGCAGCAATTGCTCACCGCCTGGGTGTCTCGCTTGCGGATATCGACCACACGCTTGCATCGCTTGCAATCACGGGTCGTCGCCAGGAGGTGCGCCATGCTACTTGCGGTGCGCGCGTGATTGACGATTCCTACAATGCTGCTCCTGAGTCGATGGCTGCAGGTCTTGACCTGCTGTGCTCGCTGCCGTGTTCGGGTGCTCGTGTTGCCATTTTGGGTGAGATGGGTGAGCTGGGCGACGATGCGCCCCGCCTGCATGCCCTGACGGGTGCATATGCTGCCGCAAAGAAACTCTCCACGCTGGTGTGCGTGGGTGATGCGGGGGCGCGCGACATGGCTGCTGCAGCCAAATTAATGGGCATGCCCGACGACCAGATTGTTGTGCTTGCTTCTACTGATGAACTCATTGAGCGTATGGGTTCTGCACTTGACGTGGCGGACTTGGTGTTGGTTAAGGGCTCGCGCTTTGTGGGTCTCGATCGCTTTGTCGAGGAGGTCTGCGCATGCTAGGCAACAGTGCATATCCAACCTACCAGGCGTTTTTGTCTTTAGGTATCGCGGCGATTATCGCTGCCATTTTGATGCCACTATGGATTCGTGTTTTGCGCTTTGAGGGAATTGGTCAGCAGGTGCGTGCCGATGGCCCCAAGCGTCATCTGGTCAAGCAGGGCACTCCCACCATGGGAGGTGTTGTTATTCTGCTTTCCATCATCTTGACCTGCCTGCTTATGGCCAAATGGACTACCGAGCTTCTGTTGGTGCTGGGCGCCATGCTGGCTACGGGCTTGCTTGGCCTGATTGACGACGTCACCTCTGTTACGCACGGACGCTCGCTGGGCTTGACTCCGCGCGCCAAAATGGTTGGCCTCACACTTATCTGTGTTGCATTTTGCTTGGGCGCTGTTAACTTCTGTGGTGTACCTGCCGAGGTGCGCTTCCCAGGTGGCTTTGCCATTGATCTTTCAGTTATCTCTACCACGCTTGAAATTGCAGGTACGCAGATTACCATCCCATGGCTCTTCTTGATTTTTACCTGGCTGCTTATTGCAGGCTTCTCCAATGCAGTCAACCTTACCGACGGCCTTGATGGCCTGGCTGGTGGCACTTCCATGATTGCAATGTTGATCATGGCTGCTATTGCCTACATTTGTGACGATGTGAATCTCACTATCTTTGGTACGGCATGTGCTGGCGGCTGCTTGGGCTTTTTGTGGTTCAACTGCTATCCCGCAAGCATTTTTATGGGTGATACGGGCTCTCTTGCGCTGGGCACTGCCTTTGCTTGTATGGCCATTGTTACCAACACCGAGGTTTCTTCGCTCATCATTGGCGGCCTGTTTATTATCGAGGCCCTCTCCGTCATGATCCAGGTTGTGAGCTATCACTACACGCATAAGCGCGTGTTTTTGATGGCTCCCATCCACCATCATTTTGAAAAGAAGGGCTGGGCAGAGACTAAAGTGGTAATACGCTTTTGGATTATCTCTGCTGCTTTTGGCGCTCTTGGTCTCGCGATTTTCTTCCAGTTGGGATAGTGATTCTTGCCATGCCATTGCCGCAAACATTCTCGCTTCTTGTGTTGGGCCAGGGCTCTACTGGTCTTGACGTTGTCTCATGGGCGTGCCGCCATCTGGGGGAGCGCGTGAGCTCCGTCACTATGTATGGTGGAGCCAAATCTGCACCCAATGAGCGCACCCGTGCGCTTGAGGCTGCGGGCGCCACATTTGTCTACGCCACCGAGGATGTACAGGGCAGCTACGATGTCTGCGTGACCAGCCCGGGCATCTCTGAGTTCAGTAACTTCTTTGCTTCGGGGCGCGCGCATGCGGGCGAGATTATGGGCGAACCTGAGTTTTCTTGGCGCCTTTCGCCTGAGTGCTGGTGTGCTATTACGGGCACCAATGGCAAGACAACTACCACGTCGCTCGTAGACCATCTCCTAAAAAGTGCTGGTATGGGAAGTGTCGCGGTAGGCAACATTGGCAACCCCTCCATCAATGAGGTGGACGGTCGCGCTGCTGGTTCGTGGTTTGCAGCTGAGCTTTCAAGCTATCAGATTGCAACTACCTCTGAGCTGCATCCGCGCGTAGCCGTGCTGCTAAACATCACGGACGACCATCTTGCGTGGCATCGTACGCACGAGAACTACGCCCAGGCAAAGATTCGTCTGTTCCAGAACATGGACCAGAACGACCTTGTTATCGTTGATGTTGACGATGCAGACGTAGCCTCTCATCATGACGAGATTTTCACTCCCAACAGGCGCGTCCTGTCGCTGTCTCTGCAAGACCCTGCAACTGAGGATGCGGCCTTCGCGCGCGAGGGACATCTGATAGTTCGCCTGGCTGGCGCAGAGACAGACCTGGTTGCTATCGATGAGCTCAACATTGCCGGCGAGCACAACGTTATCAATGCACTTGCTGCAGCTACGTGTGCACTCGCTTGCGGAGCCGATGCAGAGTCTGTACGTGCAGGTCTGCGGAGCTTCCAGGCTCTTGAGCATCGTATTGAGCCCGTGGGTGAGCTCAAGGGCGTTCGCATCTACAACGACTCTAAGGCAACTAACACCGATGCGGTTGAAAAAGCCCTGACGGCCTTCCCGAACGATCGCGTGATCTTGCTTCTTGGTGGACACGACAAGGGCACTCCGCTCGAGGGCTTTGCGCGCTGTGTGTCGAGCTCGTGTACGTGCGCAATTTGCTTTGGTGAGGCTTGTGAGCGCTTTTACGCTGCTCTTGAAGAGGCGCGTGGCACGGGTAGCATGGACATCCTGCGTGCTGAGCGCCTGCGCGATGCGCTCGAGACGGCCCTTTCATATGCGCAGGCTGGGGACGTTGTTTTGTTCTCGCCGGCGTGTTCGTCGTTCGATGAGTTCTCGGGCTTTGAAGAGCGCGGCCGCGCGTTTAAGGCATATGTGAGGGACATTGCCCAGGCCAACAGTAAGGCAACGAAGGAAGATTAGGGGAAACCGTGAGGCAAGCCGACATCTCCCCGAGCGAGGGACAATCCAATCAGGCGGGGGATTCGGTCACCGGTTCCCGTTCTCGTGCACGCAGGTCTGCGGCACCTGAGCACTCGAGGCTTGCTGAGAAATGGATTGCTGGTGTGCCTGCACGCATTATGCGTCCACGCATTATCTTTATTGTTTGCCTTATCGCCCTTGTTTCCTTTGGCCTTCTGATGGTGTATTCCGCCTCGGCAGTAGAG
>CAVJWJ010000040.1:0-15252 GCA_963653375.1 Roseburia sp. CAG:303 | reverse complement strand
CCGACAAGGGCCTTACGTTCTCTGTGTCGTTCGACGATTGCTCGCACCCCTACGTGGTAGGTGACCGCATGCGCCTCAACCAGATTGTGGTCAACTTTATCTCCAACGCCCTTAAGTTCACGAGCGAGGGCGGTCTGGTAGAGGTGACCTTCCGCGAGATGTACGTAAACGACGAGCAGGTCAGCTACATGATTCGCGTGCGCGACACGGGCAAGGGCATGGACCCGCGCTTTGTCTCGCGCATCTTTAAGCCCTTTGAGCAAGAAGACCGCACCATTGCCCGCCGCTTTGGTGGCACGGGCCTGGGTATGGCTATTACCAGCGCACTCGTAGACCTGATGGGCGGCAAAATTGTTGTGGATACCGAGCTGGGGCACGGCTCCGATTTCTCGGCCTACATACCCTTTAACCTGGCCTCGAGCGAAGAGATTGCCGAGCTTGCGCGCGAAGGCGAGACCGCTGAGTCGCGCACCGAACCGGCAGACACCGCCGTTGACTATGCCTTTGAGGGTAAGCGTTTCTTGCTTGCCGAGGACAACACCTTAAACGCCATGATTGCCTCCGAGATCTTGGGTAACATGGGCGCCGAGGTAGACCGCGCAGAAGACGGCCCTGTGGTGATTCAGATGTTCGAGGATGCGGCACCGGGTTACTACGATGCCATCCTCATGGATATCCAAATGCCCACCATGAACGGATGGGAAGCAGCAAAGCGTCTCCGCGCGCTTGATCGCGACGATGCAGCCTCGGTGCCCATCATTGCGCTTTCGGCCAACAACTACGCAGAAGACGCGCGTCGCTCGCGCGAGGCCGGCATGAATGGCCATGCCGGAAAGCCCATCGACTTTGCCGAGCTCAAGGCCCAGCTGGCCGCAGCCTCGGCTGAGACCGCTTATAAAGGGAGAGACTAGATGATTCTTGAACAGTCCCGCGCCATCATTAACGAAGTCAGTCGCGCCTTTGTAGGCAAGACCGAGGTCATTGAGCAGGCACTCATGGCCATCTACGCCGGCGGCCACATCCTGCTTGAGGATGTTCCTGGCACCGGTAAGACCACACTCGCACTCGCACTCTCCCGCTGCTTGGACCTGGACTGCAAGCGCGTGCAATTCACGCCCGACACCACGCCCTCCGACATCACGGGCTTTAACATGTACGACCGCGAGACCGGCGAGGCGCGCTATACCTGGGGTGCCGCGCATTGCAACCTGCTGCTGGCTGACGAGATTAACCGCACCTCGGCCAAGACGCAGTCTGCCCTGCTTGAGGTAATGGAGGAGCTCTCCGTTACCGTTGATGGTGTAACACGCCCCGTGCCCACACCCTTTGTATGCATTGCTACCGAGAACCCCGTAGGTTCTGCCGGCACGCAGCCCCTGCCTGATTCGCAGCTCGACCGCTTTATGGTGCGCCTTTCCATTGGCTACCCAACCCGCGCCGATCAGATTGCCATCCTCAAGGCCAAGCGCTACGCCAACCCACTGGACGACCTGGCTCCCAAAATCAGCCGCGATGACCTAATGAGCATCCGCAACTTCTTGGGCAACGTAACCATTGCCGATACCGTGCTCGACTACATCGTGCGCTTGTGCGAGGCAACGCGTGAGTCTGACCTGGTTGAACTGGGTGTAAGTCCCCGCGGCGCGCTGGCGCTCTCGCGCATGGCATCTGCCTGTGCCCTTATCCGCGAGCGCAACTACGTGGTGCCCGAGGATGTTCGTGAGGTCTTTATTTGCACCTGCGCGCACCGCATGGTGCTACGCCCGCAGGCACGCATCGAAAACGTAACCACTGCCGATGTTCTAGCGCAGGTTATGACCGAGGTGCCCGCGCCCTCCATGGGCCAGGCACGCGGCCACGCCTAACAGATAGGACCACGCAAGCAATGTCGACACTAAGAGCCAACAGAATCATCTGCGCCTTAGCAGCCCTTGGAGCTGCCATGGCTCTGGTGGCTACCAACGCTCCCGCAGCGTTGGGACTCTTTATGCTCATTGTTTGCACGCCGCTGGCAAGCGTACTTATGGTTCGTTTTCAGGTGGCAAAAACAAAGCTCACCTTCTCGCTCGAGCGCTCTTGCACGGTAGGCGATGCTCAGGCGCTCGTCATTACCCTTGCGCGCCCCGCGCTCCTGAGAAGCCGTGTTGAACTTGTGTTTGAGCTGGAGAACCTACTCATTGGCACGCGCTACGAGTTGCCTGTTGTTCTCTCACCCACCTCTACAAACACCGAGCACTACGAGCTTGCGCTGCGCACAGACAGCCCAGGAACCGTGCGCGTCAAGCTTGTCTCGGCACGCGTCCACGACGTTTTGGGATTCTGCGAGCCCCACGTTGCGGCAGCATCCTTTGATCAGACCTACACGGTGTATCCCATGCTTGCCGAGCTTGAGCTGCGCATGCGCCTAGCAGGCAGCCGCAGCGATTCCGGCTCTAACTACGACCTTAATCGCCCCGGTAAAGACCGCAACGAAGTCTTTGAGATTCGCAGCTTTGAGCAGGGCGACTCCTATAAAGATGTGCACTGGAAGCTCTCTGCCCGCACGCGCGACCTGGTGGTTCGCGTACCCTCGCGCCCGGCCGACCACGACGTTGCTCTTCTGCTGGGAGCCCATCCCATAGATACCAAACAGCCAGGCGACCTCCGCGTTCTCTCCGCCGAACTGAGCCTTCTTGCCTCCGCAAGCCTGGCGCTCTTGCGCGCCGGCGTGGCACACCTTGTTCTTCATCCAACCCCTCAGGGGCTTAAGGCACTGCCTGTAGAAAGCTCTACGGCCTACTACGCCATGGTCGAGGGGCTTCTGTGCTCGCCGCTCATGGAAGTCATTGTAGATAATCCCGATGCCTTTGCTGCTTGCCTCATCGAGAACAACATCAGCAAGACCATCGTGATGACCGACCTGGTAAATGACGAGATGTTCTCTAAGCTGGGCAATCCGGCGCAGATGAGCGTTATCCATGTAAACGACAAGCATCGCACCGGCGCGGACGACGAGGCTCCTTTCACCCTGATGCATGTTGCCGCAAGCGATGTTCCTCATGTTGTAAAGGTACTGGAACTCTAATGGCGCAGCATCGTGAACATATCGTCATGGCCGAGCCAATCATTCTTGAGGGCCTCACTGCAGAGGGCCGCGGAGTTGCGGCACGCGCAGCAGCTATATGTGCTGCCACCCTATCTCCTGCTCTGTTAGGCGCGGGACTTGTGCTCCTCACCTCGGCATGCATGGACACAGCAACGCTTATCTGTGCGCTTGTCAGCACTGTTCTAGCCACCGCTTTGCTTGGCGCCACTGGCGTAGACCCTGCAGGAAAGAAGCGCCCCGCGCCCCTGGTTTTGCTCGTACTTGTAGCCGTGGCTCTTGGTGCCACCCTGCTGTTGCCATCGGCACGCGCAGGGTTCTACGCGCTGGCTAATGGCTTTATCGACCACGTTGACAACGCCTATTCTGCCTATGTTCCCTACCTTACAGGCACGTCTACCTGCGCAAACTCGCCACTTTTTGGCATCTGTCTGGGCGCTGCACTGAGCGTTTTCTCGTGGCTTATCGCCGGCATGGCAGCGCCAGGAATCTCGCTTATTGTGGCGCTCATCACAAGCAGCGTGAGTATCCGCCTAGGGCTGGGTGCCACAGGCCCCGGTTGTGTGCTTGTCCTCGGCGCCTGGATTGGTCGCTGCCGCGCCTACCAGCTGCCGGGCTCTACCTACTCACTGCGCTCCTTTGTGGCAAACACGGCTGTTGCAGCCTCCTGCTGTATTGTGCTTTTTGCCGCTATCTGCGCCGTGTATACGCCTCAGGATTCTCTTGAAGCCGCGCGCGAAGCCTTTGTTGCTACGTACCGCCAGATTCGTTATGGCCACGACACCCTGCCCGGGGGCGACCTCACGCACGCCAACTCCATGAACACCAACGAGGACGGTTCAGGCCTTACCATTACCTATCAGGGTTCGCTTGTTTCTGACCTCTACCTGCGTGGATACACGGGCGCCACCTTTAAGAACAACGCTTGGGCTCCCCTTACGCACGAAGCATACGAGGGCGACTGGCGCGGCATGTCCTCGTGGCTCGCAACACAGGGCTTGGTAACCAGCCAGCAGCGCAGCACCTTTGATGATGAGGCTGCCTCCGCGCAGGTAAGTGACGCCACCGGCACAGCCGAGGTGGAGATTGACGCCTCGCGCGCCAACCGCCGCTACGTCTACACGCCCTACACTCTGCGCGAGCTTACGGGCGCCACCATGAGAAGCAGCCTCGAGGGCTCGCTAGCAGCAGGCTTTGTGCCCGCAAGCACCTATAGCGAGACCATCGACGTGGTGGATAAGTCCAACATTCTTGCAGACACCAGCTGGCTTGCCACCTCAGGCAGCACCTATGCCCAGGCCGAGCGCGTGTACGCAGGTTTTGTTGAGGCCAACTACCTCGAGCTTTCTGATTCTGAACGCACCGCAGCCACGGAGCTTATCTTTACCGACTCCGCTTGGGATAGCGAGGCAGCCACCGAGTACGACGTGATTGCCCGCGTGCGCACCATGCTCAAGGCTATGGCCTCCTACACCACCACGCCCGTCACAGCAGACAGCCAGGACGGCTCGTTTATCCGCTGGTTCTTGGCCGGTGCACGCAAGGGTAACTCGTCATACTTTGCTACCGCCGCCGTACTCGCTTTCCGCAGCCAGGGCATTCCCGCCCGCTATGCTGAAGGCTACCGCGCCGACGGCGGGCAGCTTGCCGCAGCAGTTACGCGCAACGAGGCCCTCGAACTCACCGCAGCAGACGCCCATGCCTGGGCCGAAGTCTACCTAGACGGCATTGGCTGGACACCCGTGGAGGTTACGCCCGGATTCTATACACAAGCCGTTGATGCTGAAGAGCTCATCGACGTGGGCGAGGCCTGGAGCAACGGAAACGGCGATGTGCTGGGTACAGCCACTTCTGACGAAGCGGCTGGCGGCAACCAAGAGAACCAGACCACCCCATCCATCGCCTTTGACCTGCTGCGCCCCGCGCTCTCGCTCATAACGCTCGCAATTCCCATTCTAGTTTTTCTTGCCCTGCTGCCACCCATTCAGCGCGCTTGGCGTATCGCGCGCCGCACCAAAGCCATCGAGGCCGACGACCAAGATGTTTGCGTACCCGCCCTCTACGCCTATCTGTCTGCCATCATGCTCGAGCGTGGCATCGGCTTTAACGAGGCGCGCCCGCTCGACTGCGAGGACGCCTTTGACGGCGCGTTTACCGGCATTGATGCCAAGGAGTATTGCCGCGTTATTGAGCTTCACCAGGCATATGCCTTTGGTGGGCAAACCTTGCGTCCCAATGAGCTGCGCACCCTGCGCCGCTTTACCGAGCGCCTGCACGCAGCGCTCCCCGCTCCCAAAAATCTCCGCGCACTCATGCGCCGTATGTTTGCACGTGCCCTTTAGGAGAGAACCATGAAGAAACCCAACCTCTCCCCGCAAAAGAAAACCATTGCAACCGCAGCCGTCACTGCGGCGCTCCTGGGCGCCTTTGGCACCGGCGCGTACTGCGTGGCGCAGTCGAACGGCACCTTTGACCCCAAAGGCTTGGCCTCCGATTACGAAAGCGGTGCAAGCGATGCTAACCGCGGCTATCGCATGAACCATACCGACCAGGCAGGCGACGCAAACCGCCACCAGGATCAAAGCGAAGACGAGCAAGATTCGGTCGAAGACGCCGAAGACCAAACGCAAGAGGACACAACGGCCGACGACGCATTCTCCGGCGCCTCTACCACCACCCCCACAGCCACGCGTGCCTATAACATCACAGGCGAGGCAGACGGTACGGGTGTCAACGTCAACAATGGCGGCACCACCAACGAGAACAACGCCAATAGCAGCACAAATGGCAATGACAGTGGCGATGTTATCATCGTCCCCGACTCCGATAGCAAGGGCAACGATTCCGACAAGGGCTCTGGCGGAGACTCGGACAAAGACTCTGGCGGAGACACTCCGAGTCCATCTCCCTCGCCTTCACCAGACCCTACGCCCGCGCCCACACCTACCGACAACTCGTACAAGGTGTTGCCCAATGACCCGAGCCCCAGCAAGAGCGACAGCACTGACACTTCGCTCTTCCCTGGCATGGCCGGCACTACCGAGGGGCAGAAGGCCGAAACCGCGAGCGAGGACGAAGTCGCAGTCAGTATCAGCCAAAGCCCCAAGCAATCCCTCTACTACGGGCAAAAGCTCGACGCCTGGACCATCTTCTGTGCGCTCAGCACTACCTACACCTACAAGCCAGCAGACTCGAGCAAGGCGATGGGTTACCGCTGGGAATGCTCGCAGGACGCCTTTGATTCCTACCCCCTCTTCCAGATTGAATCGTGGACCGACGAGGACGGCAACGAGAATCCCGAGCTCTGTCCCGAGAGTGAGCTCACGATCAAGGTGCGCTACCGCTTTGCAGAAGACGGCACCTGGCGCGACGAGACCGTGACCTGCGAGCCGCAAGCCTCGCGCGTGTACTTCTTGGGCCAGGCCGACGCCGACGGCAACGCAACCGTACTGGGCTGGACCGAGCAGACCGAGATCAACCTGCTAAGCCTTAGTGCCTCGTCCCTCTCAAACAACCCCGACTTGGGCATTTCGCTCACCGAGCGCGCGCTCCGCGACCAGGGCTACGTGGGCGACGACTACACCATCACGCACCTGCTCTTAGGCTGGGAAGAGAGCGGCGAAAGTCTCGGCTACACCCATAAGGTCACGCCCGGCAGGCACGTCATTCAGGTCGCAGGCTACTCAGACGAGCTGCCGAGCGGCTACACCGTGCGCCTGCAGAACTACTACGTGCAGTTCGACGGCGAGAGCAAGAGCTCGAGCGGCACGCTGCAGACACTCATCGACGTGGACGAGTCTGTGCTCGAGGGCGACGGCGAAACCGAGCTCACGCTCAAGGTACCCGAAGGCATTGAAGCTGTGGACAGCTACAAAGACAGCAAGGACCGCGGTGCCACATGGTCACTCAGCAACATTGAGCTGCCAGCGAGCGTGCTCTACTTCAACGTGGACGGGCCGTTCATGGTTCAAAACGGCTGGAAGGTGAACGAGGAGAGCAAGGTTTACGCCTCCACGAGCGACGGCATCCTTACTAGCAAAAATGGTGCGAGCTACCTGGGTATCCCCGCCGCGCTCACCGAGCTCGACGTGCCCAAAGGCGTGAGCAGCGTACAGATTCAGCAGGTAAACGCACTCAGCCGCATTACCGTACACGGCACCGATGGCGAGGCTCCCACCATCCAAACCGACAACCTGAGCGAGTGTGTCATCGTGGTGGACGATGACATCTTTGACAACTTTGTTGAGGAGAACTTCTCCGCGCTCGCCGCTGCCGACGCCAACGGCGTCACAATCTGCCGCGCCTCCGACGAGGACGTACAGTACACCTGCTCGGGCGGCATGGTCTACTCTGAAGACGACCTTGTGCGCGTACAAAACACGGGCTCTGACACGGTATTTGTGCAGATTCCCACCAACATCAAGACAGGCGCTTTTGACGGCGCCACCGATGTTACCTGCCTCGTGCTCTACAACGACGAGGACTGCACGCTCGAGAAGGATTCGCTCGCAGGAAGCAACGTGCAAACCATCGTCTGCTTTACCGAGGAACAGGCCGCGGGCGTACAAGAGCAGCTCGCCTCCGCCGGCGCACCAAACGTGCACGTGATTCTTGCACAGGTAAGCCAAGAGGAGATGCTCTACTACGTCGATGGCGACGAAGTGACACTTCTCTCCGACCAGGGCTTTGCCTCCACCTTCGATGGCACCATCACCGACGAGGACGACAACAAGCTACAGGTAAACACCATCGCGCCTTACGCCTTTGCGGGCGACACCGACCTTGCCTGGGTGACCCTAGGCGAAAGTGTCACCTCCATCGGCGCCTATGCCTTCCAGAACTGCACCAGCCTGCAGGGACTCTTCATCGGCGCCACGGACGAGGTCACCGTGGGTGCCAACGCACTCGATGGCTGCGACTCGCTCGGCTTTGTGGCGTCGCTCTCCAGCAACGCCACCTTTGCCACCCACGAGGTGCCCAACAAGGATTGCAGCTGGTACTGCCTGCCGGACGCTGAGGGCCACGACTCCCGCTTCACGTACATTGAGGACTACAACTCGCTGAGCGTGAGCGAGCAGGCCGACGGCAGCCTCGTACTCTACGCCGCTGAAAACGCGGGCGATGATCCGTTCCTGGTTGTCTCTGGCGGCAGCAGCTACGAAGGCACGCTTACCCTGCCAAGTTCCGTGGTGGAGATTCTCAACAGTGCCTTTGCTGGCACGGGCGGCAGTTGGGATATCGATTGGTCGAGCGCTCCCAATCTCCAGTGGATCGACCGCGCCGCCTTTGCGGGCTCCGGCTATACGGGCGACCTCGTCATTGATTCGTGCGATGGCCAGCGCGAGAGCCTCATAATTGGCACGAACGCCTTTGAGCGCTGCGCGGGCATCACCTCGTTTAGTTCCGATGTGAGCGAGGTTGAGATTGGCTTCACGGCGTTTGCCGGCTGCGGCGATCTTGCGAGCGTGAGCCTCACGAGCACCGAGCCTGCCACAATCGCGTCGGGCGCATTCGCGAGCTGCAGCACGCTCACGTCAATCACACTCGGCAGCACCGAAGCCGCTGGACTCAACCGCTACTCGCCCGGCACCGGCTTCCTCTTTACCGATGATGCCGAGGACGACGCAAAGATTCAGCTCTTCGTGCCTTCGGGTTCCGAGGAGGCCTATCTCCAGAGCTGGGTGTACCGCCTTGTTGGCTATTCCGACTACGACGACTACTACGACGAGATCGTATGGGAGGTCTTTGAGGAGACGTGGGATTTCCCCAGCGATGACGAGGTGCGCGCCAAGATGGCCGAGAACCTGCTCGAGCCCGAGAACCGCCTACGCGCCATGATGGGAATGGAGCAGGTTGACGCCTCGACTATCATTGTGGACGAGAACCAGGACGGCAACGATAGCGACGACGAGGACGAGACCAGCTTTAAGTTCTCCGAGGGCGAGGACGGCGCCTACACGCTCACCAAGGTTCCAGCCGACGCCACAACCATCAACCTTGACGATGAGCTGCCTGAGGACTGCACGAGTCTGACCATCGGTGCTAAGGCATTTGCTAAGTGCGAGAACCTCACACAGGTTAATCTTGGCACCCATGTGACCGCTATTAACTCAGGCGCCTTTACTGGCTGCGATGGCGTAACCGTCGTGCTGCCAAGCAATGCCGCCGGGAGCATCACGCTTTTGGGCGGCAGCACCGACAACCCGTTCACCTTTGGCGCGGAGATTGCACTGCGCGTCCCCGAGAACGAGCAGCAGGCACTCCTTGCCGCATGGCCTATGCAGTGCCTGGGATATGCGGATGAGAGCGAACTGGGAGACTGGTTGTTCGATCTGTTCATGGACTACCTCTTTGATGACGACCCGACCGCCTCTGCGGTAAACCACATCAACGAGTGCCTCCTCGATCAGGAAAACTACCTCCGCGGCCTTATGGGTCTCGACGAGATTTCCTCCACCGACGAGCTGGCGTATCAGTACGAATATAGTTTTGACTTCGACTTCTAGCTCACGCGGCGCTTAGCAACAATGAGCGCCACCGTACCTACAACAAGAAGCGCAGCTGCAGCTGCAAACTGCATATCACCCGTCTGAGGCAGGGCTTTCGGGCCCTGCTTTTGTGCGGCGCCCTCACGCTCGTCCTCATCCTTATTTGACTTGTCGTTGTCGGCGTTGTCCTTGTCCGACTTGCCATCCGCAGAGCCGTCATCATCTGTGGAGTCATCGTCGTCCGAACTCCCGCCATCAGACGTATAGCTATTGGTAAAGAGTGCCGCACTTGAGGTTGCGTCCGTACAGGAATACACAATGCTATCGACCTTCACGTTGCGACCATCGGCCATAGATACCGTCACTGTCACCGTAATGTCGCGTTTGTCGAGCGTCCAGCCATCGCCATCCGTACCAATCTGACGAATGGTATACACGTGCTCACCAAGCGACCTTTTGCTGTACTCAAGCACGTAGTCAACGGGGCAAATCTCGCCCGCGCGGGCAGAAAACGTTGCAAGCACCGTTCCATCGTCAATGAGCTGGAACTCAAAGGTCTTGCCAGCCGCAGAAGCGGGCACCTCGCCCGTCTCTACGTATACGTTTAGCTGAGCTGCCGCCGCTGTCTTATAGGAGCTGTTAAAGCTCACCACGTACGCGCCGTCTGCCTGCCAAATGCGCGACATATAGCCGTGCGCCGCATCCCAGTCGTCAAGCGTTGCCACCAGCGCGTCGGCGCTCTCGGAATAGGCCACGTCAAAAATGATGTCAATATCGTCGTCGATAATCCACGCAGGGTTATCTATGGGCAGCTGACTTGCCTTGTAGAGATACCTACCCGGCTTGGTAAACGTCAGCTTAGCCAGCGTAACCAGCGGATTTTTCGCATCGGCATGAGCAGTCGAGACAGTGTCATCGTTCTCGTCGCTCAGCTCGTAATCAAACTCGTCGCCCGACCAAAGCGCCTTGTAATTGGTAGTCGCGCTCACCTTGATTTCGACTGTTGCAGGAGCAGGGTCGGAGTCCGCAGGAGTCGAATCGGCAAACGCCGCGGACGTAGGCAAAGCGCAGACAAGGAACGTGACCGCCACAAGCATCACGGGAAGCAGCGCAAACAAGCGTGTGAGCGGATTGGCTTTCAAGACAGTCTGTGTCGCAGGTGCCACCGCGGTTGTTTTTTCCGCCGTTGTCAGCTCCGGCGCAAACGTCTCCGCCATCTCTGCCTCCACTGCCGCCGCAGCCACCATCTTCGCCCTGCGCATCAGTTCGTTTTGCATGGTCTCCCCTGATCCCCTTCGAGTCCTGCTGCAGGACTGCTCCTAGCTTTGCAGCAAATCATAAAGCACGCAGTCTCAATTCGGCAAAAAAGCCTCCTGTTTCCTAAAACTAAGAAACAGGAGGCTAATCATCGAGGACAAACTGTCATATGTTTGGGCGTACATGTCGATTATTACATGTCGCCAAGCTCAAGCGATTAAGAAGTGTGCAAAGGCAGCGCTTGTACGTCACCCAGGCACGCCGCTCACCCAGCGCTACTCCGCGCGGTCGGTGAGAGCAAGCAGGTCTTCCTCGCCCGTGCGCACCTTGTAGACCTTCTCCACGCCGTAGACAAAAATCTTGCCGTCGCCAATGTGGCCGGTGTACAGCACGCGCTTGATGACGTCCACAACCTCCTCGTAGGGGATGTTGCCTACCACAAGCTCGATCTTTACCTTGGGCAGCAGGCGCGCGTCAACTTCAATGCCGCGGTACTTCTCGCCCGCACCCTTCTGCAGACCATAGCCCGTGACCTGCGAAACCGTCATACCAGTGATACCAATCTTGTTCAGCTCGACCTTCAGCTCGTCAAGCTTAGAAGCCTTGCAGCACACCGAGATATTGTGCATACCAGTAGCCACAGGAGCAGTAACCACAGGGACAGCGGCGTTGACCTTGGCCTCGGATGCCTTGTCAATGTCCGCCTCGCCCAGATCAGTGCCCTCGTTGGGGTTCACGAGCTCCAGGTTGGCATAGGTCGGGTCGGATATAGCAAAGCCAGAGTATGCGGTGGGCAGGCCGTGCTCAGCAAAGTCGAGACCGTCAATCTCAATCTGCTCAGGAACGCGCAGGCCAATTGTCTTATCAATCACCTTGAAGATGATAAACATAGTAACCAGAACCCACACAGCAACCGAAGCGGAGCCCAGCAGCTGTACGCCAAGCTTCTCAAAACCGCCGCCGTAGAAGAGGCCGCCGTCCGTTGCAAAGAGGCCTACGCAGAAGGTGCCAAAGAAGCCGCAGACGCCGTGGACAGAGATGGCACCCACCGGGTCGTCAATCTTGGCAACCTTGTCAAAGAACTCAACAGCGAGCACCACAAGGACGCCTGCAACCAGACCCGTAATAGCAGAGCCAAACGGATCCATAACGTCGCAACCAGCGGTAATAGCTACCAGACCAGCAAGCGAGGCGTTGAAGGTGAGCGATACATCGGGCTTGCCATAGCGGAACCAGGTAAAGATCATGGCTGCAAGTGTGGCCATTGCAGCAGAGAGGTTAGTGTTAAAAACGATGAGGCCAGCGTTGGTCATTACGTCGTCGCCAGTCATCGAAACGGTAGAAGCACCATTGAAGCCAAACCAGCAGAACCAAAGGATAAAGACACCAAGTGCCATGGCCGTCATGTTGTGACCGAGGATTGCGCGGGGCTTGCCATCCTTGTCAAACTTGCCAATACGCGGCCCCAGCAGGTAAGCGCCCAGGCAAGCCGTTACGCCGCCCACGTAGTGCACGGCCGTGGAGCCTGCAAAGTCGTGGAAGCCAAGCTGCGAAAGCCAGCCGCCGCCCCAGATCCAGTGGCCCGAGATGGGGTACACAATCAAGCTAATAGCTGCCGAGTAAAAGCAGTACGCCTTAAAGTTGGTGCGCTCGGCCATGGAACCAGAAACAATGGTGGCTGCCGTGGCGCAAAAGACCGTCTGGAAGAGCGCATATACCCAGGTAGGAAGGCTACCAAAGTCGTAGGTGCCCTGAATGAACGGGTCGATGGCACCAATGAGCGGACCTGCCCCGCCAAACATAATGCCAAAGCCCACAATCCAATAACACGGCGTGCCGATGCAGAAGTCCATCAGGTTCTTCATCAAAATGTTGCCGGTATTCTTGGCGCGTGTGAGGCCAGCCTCGCACAACGCGAAGCCCGCTTGCATGAAGTAGACCAAAAACGCTCCCACGAGCGTCCAGGTCACGTCTGCCGAACTGAACATATCCTGTCCTCCTTGTGTCGTTGGAAGATGCGGGAGGGTGTTTTGTCGGCCCTTGGCTATCGATCGCTTAACCGCGTGCCGTGCGTTTTCGTCCGCCCGTCGAGCACAACTTGACAGACCGAGCGCAACTTGTCTGTACCAGTAACAATCTTGTAACCCCCCGCAACAAGGACGTAACGCGCCGGCAACCTCAATGTTTCCAAACCGCGTCACACAGGCAGCAAAGTGTCTGCATGCGTTATAACCGTTGGCATTGCCCCGTTGGGGTGTTGTGAATTCGAAACACTGCCTGGTCGCGCGCACGCGCACAAAGGAGCACCTATGAGCACCGAGCAAACTCTCCCCCGCGCTACAGCAGATAGCAGCGGCTCCAAAATTGTTGCCGTAGATGCCGTGGCGCGCCGCTGCGCACGAAGGCCCGCCGTGCAGCGCATCACCAGCAACGGCACCATCGCCGCTGCTGTTATGGTGCTTGCCGCCCTTGCCGCCGTGATTGTTGCAAACACCGACGCGTATTATCCCGTGCGCGAATTCCTCGAGGCACCACTTGCCATTCAGATTGGTCCGTTGGTTGGAGAAATCAGCCTCGAAGGCTTTATTAACGACTTTTTGATGGCCATCTTCTTTTTAAGCGTAGGCGTCGAGCTTAAGTACGAGCTCACGGCGGGTGCGCTCACCAATCCGCGCCAGACCATGATGCCCATCCTTGCTGCTTGCGGAGGCGTGGCCGCACCAGCACTCATTTACACCACACTTAACTTGGGCGGAGCCATGAGCGGCTGGGCGGTGCCTATTGCCACCGATATTGCGTTTGCGCTGGGCATCATGTCGCTTGCGGGCGACAAGGTGGCACCTTCCGCCAAGGTGTTCTTTTCTACCCTTGCTATTGCCGACGACCTGTTGGGCATCATCGTGATTGCCTTGTTCTACGGCCAGTCACCTTCGATTCCCTGGCTTGCAGCGTCTCTAGGAGTCTGCGTGCTACTGGGCGTACTCAACAAGCTTGAAATCTATCACGCGCGTTGGTACATCATACTGGGCCTCGTGCTATGGGTTTGCATGTATAACTCCGGCGTGCATGCAACGCTTGCCGGCGTAATCCTCGCCTTCTTTTTGCCCGCCCGCTCCGACATCAAGCTCGAGAACGTCCAGGAGTGGCTTGCTGCACGCGGCTCCGAACTCGACGACATCTACGAGCCTGAAGTGCACGTGCTCGGCCAGCACGAGTTTACGCAAACAGCCAAACGCGTTGAGCGCATCATGCACCGCGTAACACCGCCGCTCCAGCGCGTCGAGGCTGCCATTGCCACGCCTGTGAACTTTGTCATTCTGCCGCTCTTTGCCTTTGCCAACGCACAACTGCGCGTTGTGGGTGCCGACCCTCTTGCCATCATCTGCGACCCGGTAGCACTCGGCGTGTACTTTGGCCTGGTTGCCGGCAAGCCGCTGGGCATCATTGCGGTAACGCTCGCGCTGGTCAAAGCTAAGTTTGCGCCCCTACCCGAGGGCGCCACCTGGGGTCAGATGATCTGCGTAGGTGTGCTGGGCGGCGTAGGCTTTACTATGTGCATCCTTATCAGCGGCCTCTCCTTTGCCGCTGGCCAAGAGCAGCTGGTAGCCAAGTGTGCCGTGCTTGCCGCAAGCGTTACTGCAAGCCTTTTGGGCTTGGTGCTCCTGAACGTGTTCCACGCCCTCGACTCTCGAAAGGCCTAAAGCCTACGGGCGTGTGTATTTCGTCGCTCGCCCTGCCCGAAGCACCCATGCCCACCTGCTCCAAAATCAAGACAGGACGAAAGCGCGAATCGTACGGAAAAATTCGGACGATTCGGCTTTTCGTACGATTTTGCGTCCGAATTGCATACGAAAACAGCACGCAACGAAGTTACGGTAGAGCCTACTTCCTTTCCGTACTCTAGTAAAAAGGTGCTATTCGCTCTCGAAAGTCCTTCCGAAAACCCGTTGAAAAAGCTGCCTCCCGCATTGGTGAAACTTCAAAAACTCCAGCAAAAAGCAAGTTCAAAAAACGTATGTCACATATAGTTACCCAACAATTTATAGCTGATGATAGAATGTAGGGTAACTAATTGATGGAAGGAGTGCGATGGCTGTTCTCGATGAAATTCTTGAAGAAGAGTATGCGCGCTCATATCGCTTGCTAGAGCATATGGAAGCCGAACTCATCACACTCCCCAAAGGCAGCCTACGAACTCGCATTCTTAAAGGTCATGAATATCACTATCTCAACTACCGCGATGGCAAGCAGGTAAAAAGCGATTACATACCTGTCAGCATTCTCAAAGAAACACAAGATAAGGTCGAACGCCGCAAGGAGCTTATCCGCGTCATCAAGGAACAAAAACGTATCCAAAAGCAGATTATTCGCGCACTTGGAAGGACTCCTCATGTTGACTGATCAGAAAAAAGCTTTTGCGAGAGT
>CAVJWJ010000039.1:14163-15598 GCA_963653375.1 Roseburia sp. CAG:303 | reverse complement strand
ATACCTCACCCTCTGGGGGATATCCTCCTCAGCCAGAACACGACCGAGCGGCGTGGTAAGTGGATCCGTAGCAGCAACAACACCGTCAAGCAAACCGAGCGTCATGGACACGCGCAAGAAGGTCTCGAGCGAACCCTCGCCTTTATTGAGCAGTTTGGAGATGGTGGGCTCGGAGATGGCCGTGCGATCCGCTAAGACCGACACAGCAATACGCTGTTGGCGGCGCGCCAAATCAAGATTGGCTGAAATGTCTCTTTGCGCCCGCTTGACCGGACGTGGCGTAGCAGTTTTCATAAAGCTTGTGCCATTCCTAACCTAAAAGAACGTTATGCTTAACTCAGTTTAGCACAACGTTCTTTTAGGTTAAATTTTGCTCATGTACTGGCAGCAGAAGTCCTTAATTGTTGCGGAAGCGCATCCTGAGCCCAGTGCAGATGGCGAAGCATGCCGTGGCACCCAGAAGACCAACTGCCCATAGAGAGCTGTCGCCTGTTTGAGGAATGGTCTGGGCCTTCTTGGGTTTGCCGTTTGCATCGGGCTTCTTGTTGTCGGCGTTCGGCGTCTTATCCTTGTCCGAGCTGCCGTCTTGCTTGTCACCCTTGTCGTCTTCGCTGGGCGTCTTGTCCTGATCGTCTTGGCCCTTATCGCCCTTGTCCTCAACGGGCGTCCACTTGGCGTAGATGGTCGTAGCCTTGGTAACAGGGGTACCAAAGTCGTACGCCTGCGTGCACGCAGCGTCGACATACCAGCCAGCAAAGACATTCTTATCCTTGGTGGGGTCGCTGGGCTTGGTCGCCGTGCCATCTTTGGCCACGGTTTGAGTCTCAACCTTGCTGCCACCCGCCGTATCAAAGCTCACTGCAAAACCAATTGCCAAGGTAAAGGTCACAGGCTCCTCAGTGCCACAGTCGTAGCTATAGGTAACAGCCTCTGCATCGTCATCGACAGTCAGAATGGTACCTACGACCTTGCCGCCCTCCCAATCACTCGCCTTAGACACATCAAAGCCCGGCAGCTGAGCCAGGTCAAAGTTACAGTTCTCATCCATACCAATCAGGCGTGAGCAGTCCTTGCAGCCAAGATACTCCGACTTCGTGTTCTTACTCACATCAAGCGACGTGAACTGATTGCCATTACAAACAAGATGCTGCAGCTCAGAGTTGCTGCTCAGATCAAGGGTGATCAGCTGGTTGTTGCTGCATACAAGCTCACGAAGCTCAAGATTCTTGCTCATATCAAGGGAAGTGAGCTGATTATCATCGCAATACAGCCAACGCAGCACCGTGTTATAGCTTTCGTCCAACGTGGACAGCTGGTTTTTATAGCAATCCATATCTTCCAGCGCCGAGCAATTACTCACATCGAGCACTGTAAGCTCGTTGCGCCCACAATACAACTTCTTAAGCGCGTCGTTACTACCAAGAGACAGCGAAGT
>CAVJWJ010000039.1:0-13369 GCA_963653375.1 Roseburia sp. CAG:303 | reverse complement strand
CTGCAAACAACACAATCATCGTGGTTACAACACGCTTATAGATGCTCATGGGGCCTCCTTGCTTATCACATTCTCCTAAATTGTACCGAAGCGCAGCTAAAGAGGTGAAAGGCAAAGCACAACCAAGCCGCAAACGCAGTGCACCTTGATTCTCAAAGTCAGCCGAACACGTCCCAGACTCAGCCGAACATATTCGGCTGAGTCTGGGAATCAACCCAAAAGCAGTGCGCTGTCCGCTCTTCTCGTCCAGGACGAGAAGAAAACGTCAAAACTTCTCGTGCAGGACGAGAGGTTTTAACACTTGGAAAAAGACTCTCATGTCTCTCGGCGTAAATTTGCCAACTAAGACTGTCTAGGAGTCACTCACTTAGTCCTGTTTTGAGGCATTGTCCTCAAGGTTAGGCAGAACATCTTTGAGGCTCTTGGTAGCAGAGCCGCCGCGGAAGATTTCCTTGCCATGCAGCATGTGCTCGGCCTGACGCTCGACGTTTTCTTCCTCCACCATGGTCTGATCGATGCCACCTGTATCGGTAATGGATGAGACGGAGTTCACCTGCTCCTGAATCTTGCTGGTGAGCTTGTCGTTCATACCAACAATCTTGAGGTTCCAGTCGATGTAGCTGGTGGTGGGCGATTTTTCCTTGGTCCAAATGAAGGTCAGCATAGCCTTACGCGTACCCTTAGCAGGCAAAAAGCCAAAGAGCTGGTCGTGCGCAAAGCCGCCCTCGTCGTTTACTAAGGCATAGACCTTGTACACCACGCGGTTAATTTTCTCGTTGAGCAACGCATTGGTAGAGAGAGCCGAGGCCTGAATCTGCGAATTGGAAAGCAGCTCCAGCTCATTTTTGGATTCGGTATCGGTAACAGAAACCTCAATCACGCCCGTACGCTCGTCGGCCGTATCCACCGTAAATTGGGTCGGGAACTGCGTGAAACCATTGCCCCACTCCACACCGGAGCTGAGGGCGTTGGACACCGTCTCTTTGTTGGCACGCTCAGATAGGTTAGCTGTGTTCAGGCGGCGGCTCACACCGTAGACCACCTGCATGCCCACTACAAACACCAGCACACCCAAGATGCACAAGATAGCGGTGCGAGAAATTGCCTCGCCCGCCTTGGAGCCCGAAGGATCCTGCTCAGAGAGCGGGTCTACCTTCATGTGGCGTTTGCGATGCAACAAGCGGCCAGCCGTTGTAGAGGACGTGCTGGAAGCACCTGCACCCGCGGCGTCTGCAGCGGCGGCGCCTGTACCAGCAGCATCCGCATGAGCCTCAGACTGCTCCTGCTTTGCGCTGCCATCGCCGCGCAAGTGCTCATAGGCAAGCAGGGGGTCGATAGTGCCAGAATCGTCGAGCTCCGAGAAAAGCTCGCGCGCTTCGTCCTCTGTCAACGGATCAGTCTTAGCCATCTATACCTCAAGAAAACCAGGTGCGCTACTCGCGCGCGCCCTCAAACTGCATTCGATAGTAGCGGGCATAGGTGCCGCCGCGCGCCAGAAGCTCCGCATGGGTACCGCGTTCCACGACCTTGCCATGTTCGATGGTAGCAATCTCATCGGCTCCCTTAATGGTGGAGAGACGATGCGCAATGACGATCGTGGTGCGGTCTGCCGCCAGGCGCGAGAGCGATTCCTGCACGGCCTCCTCACTCTCATTGTCGAGAGCGCTCGTGGCCTCATCCAGAATAAGGATGGCGGGGTTTTTCAAAAAGACACGCGCAATGGCGATGCGCTGCTTCTGACCGCCCGAAAGGCGGCTGCCACGCTCACCCACCACCGTGTCGTAACCCGCCGGCAGGCTCTCAATAAACTCGTGAATATTCGCTTGGCGCGCGGCCTGGGCAATCTCCTCGTCAGTTGCATCAGGGCGCCCGTAAGCAATATTGTCGCGCACTGTGCCATCAAACAGATAGACGTCTTGCTGCACAATGCCAATCGCGCGGCGCAGGCTCTCCTGCGTCACCGAGCGCACGTCCTGCCCATCGATGGAGATGCTGCCGCTGTGCACATCGTAAAAGCGCGGCAACAGCGAACAGGTCGTAGATTTGCCGCCGCCCGAAGGACCCACCAACGCAAGCGTCTCACCAGGCTTAACCGAGAGACTCATGCGGTCAATCACCGGACGCTCTCGAGCAGCGCCATCTTCTTCGAGCTCAGCATCCTCGTAGCTAAAGCACACGTCGCGATACTCGATCGCGCCCGGACCCATCTTGAACTCCGCAGCATCAGGCGCGTCCACAATATCGGGCACCGTCTGCAGCACCTCATCCATGCGCTTAAAACCAGCAATGGCCTTCTGATAAATCTCAGTGGAGTTGACGAGCGTCTCAATAGGAGACGAGAACAGCGTGATATAAAGCGCAAAGGTACCCATGTCCACTGCAGACAGGCGACCCCAAGCCACCAACGCGCCGCCCAACACAGCCACCACGGTGTAGAGCGCACCGGTCATCAGGCCAAACGTGCACGAGTAGCGACCCATGGTGTGATACATCTCGACCTTGGAGTCCAGGTAGCGATCGTTAGATGCGCGGAACTTGGCGCGCTCAGTGGCCTCGTTTGCAAAAGACTTCACCACACGCATGCCCGCCAGCGAATCCTGCAGCTGCGAGTTTACCCCCGAAATCTTGCGGCGATTGTCGGCAAACGTGGCGCGCATCGTAAGGTTTTGGTGCACCATAACAGCAGCAAACACGCAGGTCACAGCCAGAATGGCAAGCGAGAGCTCCGCGGAAAGCGTGAAGAGGATAACGAACGAACCCACAATCTCAATAGAGCAGATGATGATCCACTCCGGCACGTGGTGGGCAGCCTCGCAGATATCAAAGAGGTCGTTAACCACGCGGCTCATCATATCGCCCGAGCTCACACGGTCAAAATAGGCAAACCCCATACGCTCGTACTGGTCAAACAAATCCTCGCGCATCTTGGACTCCATGCGCGCGCCCATAACGTGGCCCCATGCCGAGACAAAGTAGCGGCAGCCACAACGCACCAGGTACAGAAGCACCAGACCAACAGCAATGTAGCCCAAGGCCCCCATAATGGCCTCGGGCCCTTCGCGAAAAAGTCCGTTAGTCAGACCGCGCAGAATGCTTGGAAACGAGAGGTCAACCGCGGCAACCGCAATGGCAGCCACCGTGTCGGCTACAAAGAGATGCATCTGCGGCTTGTAGTAAGCAAGGAATCGCCCGAGCATGCCGCTCTTATTGTGCTTACTCATGAACACCTACGCCGCGTCGCCCAGACGGTGCGCAATAGCATCGCAGGCAAGGGCGCCAACCACGGTCTTTGCGTCCTCAATCTTGCCATCGAGCACAGCATCAATGAGCTCAGAGAGCGGCACCAGATCGACGTTTAGGAACTCATCATCGTCCGGACACGCCTCGTCCAGCTCCAGCTGGGTGGCCATATAAATGTGGATAACCTCGTCGGCAAAACCAGCCGAGGTAGCAATGGTGGTGAGATAGCGCATGCGATGTGCCACAAAGCCCGTCTCTTCACGCAGCTCACGCACTGCGCACTCCTCGGGGTCCTCACCCGGATCGAGCTTGCCGGCAGGAATCTCCACCGTCACGCGATCGAGCGCCGTGCGGTACTGGCGCACAAGCGCAATCTTTCCCGTATCGGTTAGAGCAACAATGGCAGAAGCACCGGGGTGGCGCACAATGTCGCGCGCCGTGCGGCGACCGTTGGGCAGCTCAACCTCAAGACGATTCACATCGATGATGCGGCCGCGCCACGCGCACTCCTCAGAAAGAATGCGCTCGTGCAGCGCTGCGTCGCGCGGGTCGTCGTCTCCCAGCACCAGCGAGGGAGCCGCGTCCTGAGACTCATCCTCTACAATGTGAGCATCGCTTTCGATCTCTTCTGCCATCTTTGCCTCTTCTTCTATCAAACTACGCCTGCTAGCTGCACTGTTTAAGCCGAGGCGCTACTCAGTGTCAATGTGCTGACAGAGCTCTTATGCGTCCCAAGCCGAGCGGCCACGCAAAGCGCGCAGGCCAATGTCGTGGCGCAGGGTCTTGCCCTCAAAGTTTATCTTCTCGCAGGCCTCATAGGCGCGGTCACGGGCCTCCTCAAAGGTGGTGCCCAGCGCAGTCACGTCAATCACGCGGCCACCATTGGTGAGAATCTGGCCGTCCTCAGCGCGCGTACCCGCGTGGTAGACTGTCACGTTCTCCAGTGCCTCGGCATCCTCGATGCCCGTGATAACCTTGCCCTTTTCGTACGAACCTGGGTAGCCCGCAGAGGTAAGAACTACCGAGACCGCCCAGTCATCACACCAGCTGAGCTCAACCTCGTCCAGGCGCTGCTCAGCACAGGCGAGCATAACGTCTACCAGGTCGTTTTGCAGACGAGGCAGGATAACCTGCGTCTCAGGATCGCCAAAACGCGCGTTGAACTCCAGAACCTTGGGGCCTGCCGGGGTAAGCATAAAGCCACCATAGAGGCAGCCGCGGTAGTCGATACCCTCGGCGTGCAGCTCAGCCACCGTCTCGCGCATAATACGCTCCATGGTCTCATGCTCCTCGGACGTCACGATGGGCACCGGGCTGTAAACACCCATGCCGCCCGTGTTGGGACCAAGATCGCCCTCAAGGGCGCGCTTGTGGTCCTGAGAGGTTGCCATCGGGCGCACGGTAATGCCATCGGTGAAAGCGAGCAGCGAGCACTCGGGGCCTACAAGCATCTCCTCAACAACCACCGTGTTGCCAGCCTCGCCAAAGGTGCCACCAAAGCACTCGCGCACAGCCTCCTCAGCCTGCTCAAGCTCCGTAGCCACAATCACGCCCTTGCCAGCAGCCAGACCGTCAGCCTTAACAACCAAGGGAGCACCCTGCTCACGCACGTAAGCCAGCGCCGACTCCTCGTCAGTGAAGGAACCATAGGCAGCCGTAGGCACACCAGCGCGCTCCATCAGACGCTTAGAAAAGAGCTTGGAGCCCTCCATCTGTGCACCCTCGGCGCCCGGACCAAAGCACGGAATGCCCGCCGCACGTACGGCGTCAGCCACGCCCACCACGAGCGGAGCCTCGGGGCCAATAACAACCATGCCGCAGTTGTGCTCGGTTGCAAACGCAGCCACTGCCTGCGGATCTTCCTCATTAAGTGCAACGTTCTCGCCAACCTGCGAGGTGCCGCCGTTGCCCGGTGCAATATAGAGCTTGCCGCAGCGGGGCGACTCGGAGAGCTTTTTGGCAATCGCGTGCTCGCGACCACCGCTGCCCAAGAGCAAGATGTCCATAACCTTGGCGTCTGTGTTCATTGGTCCTCCTCGTTATCTGCCGCCCTCGCGGCTCTTTGCGGCAACAAACGTACCCCTCCGCAGGCACTATGCTCGCGAAGGGGTACGTCTTGCCGGCTTGGTACTTACTTCCAGTAGCGGTTGATAATCTGCTCGCGCTCCGCGCCCACGCCAATGATGGAAACACGCGTATGCGCCAGCTCCTCAACAAAGGAGACATAGTCCTGAGCGGCCTGGGGCAGCTCCTCAAAGCTGCGGCAACCCGAGATGTCGCACTTCCAGCCCGGCAGCTCCTCGTACACAGGCTTGGCCTGAGCAAAGAGCGTCTGGTGCTCGGGCACCGAGGTGTAACGCACGCCGTCGCAGTCGTAGGCCGTGCAGACCTTGATGGTCTCAAACTCAGAAAGCACGTCGAGCTTGGTGAGTGCCACATCGGTCAGGCCATTCACGCGTGCGGAGAAGTTGGCGATGGGACCATCAAACCAACCGCAGCGACGACGGCGACCGGTTGTAACGCCGTACTCATAGCCCAGCTCGCAGAGCTTGTGACCATCCTCGTCGGTGTCGTAATCAAGCTCGGTAGGCATCGGGCCCGAACCAACGCGGGTGATGTAGGCCTTCATAACGCCAATGATGCGGTCAACGTTACCCATGCCCACGCCGGAGCCGGTAATAGCGCCGCCCGCGGTGCAGTTAGAAGAGGTAACAAACGGATAGGTGCCGTGGTCAATGTCCAGCAGAGTTGCCTGAGCACCCTCGAAAAGCAGCGACTTGCCCTCGTCAATCAAGCCGTTAAGCAGAAGGCCCGTCTCGCAAATGTAGGGACGCAGGCGCTCGGCGTAAGGCAGGTACTCCTCACAAATCTGGTCAACCGTGTAGGTAGGCAGGTGGTAGATGAGCTCCAGCTCGGGATTGGTGCGTGCAAGGGCAATCTCGAGCTTCTCGCGAAAGAGCGCCTCATCCAGCATGTCCTGCATGCGCAGACCAATGCGCGCCATCTTGTCCTGATAGCAGGGACCAATGCCGCGCTTGGTGGTGCCGATGTTGTTCTTGCCCAGACGCTCCTCAAATGCACCGTCGAGGTCCATGTGATACGGCATGATTACATGGGCGTTGCCAGAAATGCGCAGGTTCTTGGTGGAAATGCCATCCGCCTCAAACATGTCAATCTCTTCGAGCACGACCTTGGGGTTCACCACGCAGCCGTTGCCAATCACCGAGATGCAATCCGGATACATGATGCCAGAGGGAACCAAGTGCAGGCCGTACTTCTTGTCGCCCACGACAATGGTGTGCCCGGCGTTGTTACCGCCCGAATAGCGCACAACGCTATCGAACTCCCCGGCAATCAGGTCGACGATTTTGCCTTTACCCTCGTCGCCCCACTGACCTCCGACCAACACTGTTGACGGCATGTTCTCTCCTTACGTTGACGCCGCATGCGGCGCATGTGCTCAAACGTCCTTATTATAGGCAAGCTGCGGCGTTATTCCTCCGCGTGCTCGTTAAGCTCATAAAACTTGGTGGAAGCAGCCAAGAAGACCAGATCCACGTCTCCGATGGGGCCCGAACGGTTCTTGGCCACAATAATGCGCGTGATGCCCTCGGGCGGACGGTCGTCGCGCGAGGCCTCCTGCTCGTTGCTTGAGCGATCCAGGAACATAACGATGTCGGCGTCCTGCTCGATGGAGCCCGATTCGCGCAGGTCAGAAAGCTGCGGACGCTTGCCCGTGCGGCTCTCCACAGCACGCGAGAGCTGCGACAAAGCGATGACAGGAACGCCCAGCTCCTTGGCCATAATCTTCAAGGCACGCGACATCTCGGAGACCTCGACCGAGCGGTTCTCGGCACGGCGCCCCGCCGGCGGGCTTACCAGCTGCAGGTAGTCCAGAATCACCACGGCGCGCTCCTTGTTATGGAGCATACGGCGCGCCTTGGCGCGAATCTCCGTTACCGTGGTGCCCGGCGTGTCGTCAATCAGAATGTCGAGCTTCGAGAGGTCCTCGGTAGCCTCGTTGATGTTGGCCCACTCCTGCGGCGAGATGCGACCGGTTCGGAAGTTGGACATGTTGATTTGCGCATGGGCACAGATAAAACGCTGAGCAATTTCCTTGCCGCTCATCTCCAACGAGAAGAACGCCACAGTGTAGCCCTCAGAAGCAGCGTTGAGTGCCAGGTTCAAAGCGAACGAGGTCTTACCCACAGCAGGACGTGCACCGATGATGACCAGCTGGCCCTCGCGCAGACCCATAAGCATGCGGTCGAGGCTGGGGTAACCCGTAGGCACGCCATGCGTCTCGCCGCCTGCCTCGCAAACCTCCTGGGCCTCTTTGTAGGCCTCAATCATGTAGTCGGTCAGCGAGCGATACGTGCTTTTTACCTCGCGCGCCGTAACAGAGAGCAGCATGCTCTCGGCACGCTCGATAACCTCTTTGGTGTCGGTGGGCGCATTGTAGGCCAGTGCATTGATTTGGTTGGTGGCGCCAATAATCTCGCGCAGCATGGCGTCGCGGCGCACGATGCCCGCATGGTGCTGCCAGGTAGCAAGCGAATACAGCTTGCCCATGAGCTCGACGATGTACGCCTCGCCACCAACAGACTCGAGCTTGTTTTGCGAGCTCAGGTAGTCCATGAGGGTTACGGAGTCGATCGGCATGTTGCGGTCGTACATCTCGTTCATCGCAACAAAGATTGTCTTGTGTGCCGGGCGGTAAAAATCGTCAGGCTGGAGCTCTACCAGCGCTTCCTCTACTACCTCGCCCGAATTGAGCATAGCGGCAAGAACGTTAGCCTCGGCCTCGTAGTTATTGGGCAAACCAAGCTGGGCGCCGCGCTGCTCGACACCCGAAGGCGACCATGCGTAATCTGCGGGCGATGAGTCCATGCGCGCTCCTTGATATTCGTGCTTCAGTGTTTGCCTTCTCATAGTACGGCACGCACGCGGCAGATGTCTCGGCGAATCTTCCGCGGCGTTGTGGTTTTACATGTGAGCATGACTGAGTCCTGGCGCGTGAACTGCTGAGCATGAAGGCCGAGCTACACGTCTGTGATGAGACCTAAGGAGAGGTCTTGCGCGGTTTAAACGCCGTGCCCTGCGATGCAACTCGCTGCGCCTTAAAGCCAGCCACGCAAAGCTTCAAGTTCTACTTAAACGCAAAGCTCTGACCTGCGGTGATGCAAGTTATCAACGTTTTCAACATTTCTATCCTGCGCTTTTGTTGAGTTTTCAACATTGTGGTTACTACCAGCAGTTATTCATTTTTGACCCACGTTTTACCAGTCCATTACCATTTTTACCCGCAGTACAATCACATTTCCGCAGGTAGACGCATTGCAGTATGCAAAGCGCAGGTAAGAGCCTTACAAAACTCGATTCATTTTCTGTCATTCGCACGCAAAGAAACGCACGTTCGCCACAAAAAACGAGAGGTTTTTCAACCTCTCGTCTGTGGATATCTTTGTCTAGATTTCAACAACGGCGCAGATAAAAATATTGACCAAGGACGCGTTAAAACTGCGCCAAAATCCGTGAGGCGCCCAGCCGCACGGCTCCCTAGACAGCCTGGGCGAGCTTCTCTGCGCGGTCAGCCGCAGCCAGAGCATCAATGACGGTACCCAACTGATCGCCCAGCAGCACACCGTTGTAGGTGGAGTTAAAGCCAATGCGGTGGTCGGTTACACGATCCTGCGGCTGGTTGTAGGTACGAATCTTCTCGGAGCGGTTGCCGTGGCCAATCTGGCTCGAACGCTCGGCGCCCAGCTCGGCCTGCTGACGCTCCAACTCGGCCTCATACAGGCGAGCGCGCAGCATCTGCATACAAACCTCGCGGTTCTGAATCTGCGAGCGCTGCTCCTGAGACTGCACCACCGTATTGGTGGGCAGGTGGGTAATACGCACAGCGGAGTACGTGGTGTTAACGCACTGACCACCAGGGCCCGATGCGCAATAGGTGTCAATGCGCAGGTCAGACTGGTTAATCTGAATGTCAATCTCGTCTGCCTCAGGCAGTACAGCAACCGTAGCAGTAGAAGTCTGAATGCGGCCCTGGCTCTCCGTCTTAGGAACACGCTGTACGCGGTGCACGCCGCTTTCATACTTCATAACTGAGTAGACGCGATCGCCTGTAACCTTGAATTCGATGCTCTTAAAGCCACCAGCCTCGCTGGGGCTCGAATCGAGCACTTCCATCTTCCAGCCGCGCGACTCAATAAAGTGCTGGTACATCTTAAAAAGATCACCAGCAAAAATAGCGGCCTCGTCGCCACCCGCGGCAGAACGAATCTCGACGATGGTATCTTTCTCGTCGTTCGGGTCACCAGGGATGAGCATGAACTTGATGTTTTCCTCAAGCTCAGGAAGCTTTTCCTCGTTCTCAGAGATCTCCATCTGGAGCATCTCTTTCTCATCTGCATCAGAGGTCTCACGCAGCATTTCCTTGGCGGCCTCGATGTCGTCGAGCGAGCCCAGATACTCGCGGGCAGCACGAACCAGGTCGGTCTGGTGCGCGTATTCCTTGTTTAGACGCGTGAACTCCTTGATGTTGGAGGCAACAGAGGGGTCAGAGAGCTTTTTCTCCAGCTCTTCATAGGCAGCGATGAGTTTCTCGAGCTTGTCGCGCATGGCATGTACTCCTTTATATAGGTTTGCCTATACGTACATTTGTCTGTACAAGGCATAAAAATCGGCAGAACAGAGAGGCGCCGCAGCACCAGTGGCATTAAGCCTGCTAGAACATGTCGATTCTTAGATACATTGCGCGTCCTCCTGTTTTTTGCCCGTCCATAATACCGCTTGTTACGCGCGAGCGAGCAACCCGAGCAAACGAACGTACATTATTTGCGTTTGTCTGTCTGATACATGCAGGTTCTGACACAACGGCTTGTAGTTATTCAACATACAAAGAGTTTTTGTAGACAAACTTTTTTTGCGTAACAGCCTCTTAGCTCTCCCAAGCTGTCTTCCAGCGTCTTTTGTGACTGACAAACGCAAATAATGCACGTTCGTTTTTGGCGACACTGACTACAGCTGTTCATCTATGCATAAAACAGCCATTAATGCCGCCAAAACTGTATAAGGCAACAAAACCGCTTCATCTTGCTTGCACCGCCTATTGGCGAACGCGATACCACACCTGATAACGCACCTATGAACGCGCAGCGATTGCGCCGCCCACGGTCTTCACGATGTAGTCAGCCTGCACGCTACTAAGCTCCGCAACCTTCTGGGTGTCCTCGTTTTGCACGGCAGTCAGCATATCCAGATATGTTGCAGTGCCTCCGGTTTGCAGATCAACAATCTCGGCTGCCATGTCGTCACTAAAGTCTGCGCCCATATGGCTGGTATCGCCATTAACACGCGCATTCGCAATGTAGTAGGAGTAGTTATACGACCACAGTGCTACGCTCTTACCGTCACTCAGACTCACCTTACCAATTGGGTCGGTACCGTCATCAGAAGACGAAACGCTTGATCCTTTGAGCCCGATATGGCAAACCTCCAAGTCTTGGTACTTCTGCGAGTAGATATACAGGTCGTCGCCATCCACGGCATAGACAATGCGACCCACCCAATACTCAGGCACGGTAAAGACAAAGCTACCCGTGGTAATCTGGCGCTCTTTGACCTTCTCAGCAGCCACGGCGTCGTCGCGGCGCTTGGTAGCTGCGTCCTTAAGCGTGGCCGCGTTAGGCGCGCCATCCGTTGTGTCCTTCTGGGCGTATTCGTAGGCAGACGTAATCTGCGCATCGGTTACATCAAGCGCCGCGATGGCCGAAAGCGTGAACTCTCCCTTACCTGTAGCATCTATCTGCTCGTACACGTCTTTGCTGGTAAACGACACCTCAACGGTAGTGTTCGAAACGTTGTAGATAGTGCCGTCTGCCGAGATAGGCGAGGCAGGCACCGTCAACGAATACTCGCCTTGGCACAGCTCAAGCCCCTGCCCGTCGGAGGTAACGTATTGCACCTCGTCCACATCGTTCTTGCTCACATCGGTTCCTTGGATACGAACCGGCAAGCGCGAAGCCCCCGCAGATGTATCCCAACCGCCTGTTGTAATAGCAATCGTTACAGGATGCGCAGCCGCTGCAATGCGCTCATCCTCGGCCTCTTGCGCGCGGGCAGCCTCTTGCTGCTGAGTGTTTTGCCAACTTATAAAGAAATAGAGTCCACCGAAGGCGAGTGCGATAACCGCTAACACTACAGCCACTGCAATGGCGGTTCGCTTGCCGTGCTTCTGCGCCTCTCGCTCCTCGTGCTCAAAGCGTGCTTGAGTTGCTGGAGTAAACGATGCGGAGGCGAGCGTCTCCATCGCAGCTGGCGGCTCGTAGTCCATGGCAGGCGCCGCCACTGGAACCGGCTCGTCATCAGGCAGTGGGTGCAGTTCTGCAGCCACATTTCCCCACAGCGCGTCCTCAGCAGAGCGCCTATCTACCGCGCTTGCAAAGGCATCATTTAGCTGCGTTTGACCCTCTTCAAAAATGGGTTCAGGCTCCACGGACAATGCAGTGTCTGGCTCGAATTCGAACATGTCGTTCTCGACTGGAGTAACCTGCGTAAGCTCTTCGTCCGTCAAGTCAAACATATCTGCAGCGGAAACAACTTGCGTGGGTTCTACATCAGCAGTATCAAACATAGCCTCAGCAGCAGCCTGCGTAGGCTCCACATCTACCAGGCCAGACATATCTACAGTAGGAACAACCTGTGTAAGGCCTTCGTCTACCATGCCAGATATATCTTCTACAGCAGGAACAACTTGGGTGGAATCGCCGTCTGCCATATCAGGCTTAAATTCGATTGTCTCTTCCGTCGCGGAAACAACCTGCGTGGGCTCTTCGTCCGTCATGTCTGGCTCCTTCCGTGCCCCGTCTTTAGCGCTATTGTGCAACAAAAGCCCCTTGTGCAACAGCACACAAGGGGCAATTGAAACATCTGATATATGCACTTGTCACAAGAGATGATTCCAACTAAGAGGCAATTCCAACTCTACCAGGTCGCGTAGCATTTTTTGGATGCATTGGAGATGCCAGCACCGCAGGCTGATTGAAGACCTGATTAGGGATGTAAACATTGCCAACCTAAACACTCCTGTCACACAGGAAGCTGCCGCCCAAACCACACGTTACAGCAAGCGTCACGTCACAAGCCCGGCACTACGCAGGTCCTACAGCTCCACCGGAATCTGAATGCAACAAAAATCTTCCTGGTGATCTTTGCTGTACGAGGTGGCGTCCATGTAGCAAAAGTCATACGCGTTGCCCACAGGCTTGAGGTTATGCTGGTCGAGATACGAGACCGCCTCGCGAATGCCCTTTGGATCGTACGGCATGCCCCAGCGGCTAATGCACAGGTAGATGCCCTCGGGCAGGTGGTGCGTCTGCTCAAGCTTAGACTCGTCCACACCCTCAGGAACCACCGCAAACGGACCTGCTCCCAAAATAGGATTATCCGCGTGAAAATGCCCGCGCAGCAGCATGGTTCCCCAACCGCGCATGGGCTTAGCACCCATCAGGTCTTTCATGTTGGAAATTGCCTTCATGAGTGTAGGATGCAGCACCGAGCGGTCAAGCAACACATCGCTCGGGAACGGCTCAACCACAATGTAGCGCTTAGGAAAATGCTTAAGGATGGGCTTGCCTTCGTTGGCGCGCCAGTAGACCGCATCGTCGTAGAAACACAGGCGCTCCTGCACGCTTGCGCGCTCGGCAGCAAGCTCAGCAATCTGCCCATCAAGCTCATCCACACGAGTGCGCAGCTGTTCAACCATCTCTTCGATGCTATAGGAGCTCACCAGGCGTGTAATCTCATCCAGGTCAAGGCCCAAATCGCGCAGGATACTAATCAGGCGCATGAGAGGAATCTGCGTGGGCGAGTAAAAGCGATAGCCCTTCTCGTTTACAACGGCGGGTCTGAACAAGCCAATTTTGTCGTAGTAAATCAACGTCTGGCGAGTAATGCTAAAGATATTCGCCATTTCGCTAATCGAGTACATGCCGTCCACGCTTGGCGCCTCCCTCTTGCCCAACGCTCCAGAATGTCTGCGCACAAAATTATAGACCCCCTATACAAGAGGGTCTAGCAATTGTTACTCCCAGCGCTTGTAGCCCGTGCACTCAATACCAAA
>CAVJWJ010000038.1:0-15972 GCA_963653375.1 Roseburia sp. CAG:303 | reverse complement strand
CCTCCGCGAGCGAGGTCTTGCCCACCCCGCCTTGGCCTACGAGCACCACGTTCCTTACGTTGCCAGTTTTGGGCGCGCCCATGGTAACCTCCCTTAGCCGTAAAGCCCGGGAAGCGCACCCCGGCGGGATGCGCGCCGAGCTTAAAAGTCCGTTACCGCCAAGACTACCCGCCTACACAGGCGCATATGCCATGCATTCGGCACGCGCGCTAATACACCCCCCAGACGGATAATAACCCCCTATGGCTACTCTGTACGCAAGGCTGTGACCGGATCCTTCTTCGACGCCATCCGGCTGGGAATAACACCACCGATAAGCGTCAGCAAAACCGAAATCACAACCAGCACGATGCCTGCACCAACGGGCACGGCAGCCAGATTTGCAACACCTGCCACCTGCTCAATAATCACGTTGATGGGGATGTCCAGCAGCACCGTAATGCCAATGCCCAGCACGCCCGAGACCAAACCAATAATGAAGGTCTCCGCCGTAAACACGCGGCTCACGTCACGCTTGCTTGCGCCAATAGAGCGCAAAATGCCAATCTCCTTGGTGCGCTCAAGCACGCTAATGTACGTGATAATGCCAATCATAATTGAGCTCACTACCAGCGAAATTGCTACAAACGCCACCAGAATATACGTGATGGAATTCACAATGTCAGTCACGCTCGACATAAGCGTTCCCACAATGTCGGTGTACTGAATCTGACTGTCCTCTTCACCGGCGTCGGCAAGCTCGTCATTGCGGTCAGAAATAATCTGGTCGATTTTCTCCTTGGCCTCAAAATCCTTGGGATAGATATTCACTGCGTAAGGCTCATCCAGGCTCGCCACACCCAGCTTAGAGAGATTGCCGTCGTAGGTGGCGTTGTCGGTCTGGTTTGCCATTTGCTTAGAGAAGGCCTGCGCAATCGCCTCGTCAGACATGCCGCTCTCGCGCAGCTGCTCCACATAGGCCGAGAGCTGCTGAGCCTGTTCACTTGGCATCTGGGCGATCATAAGCTCGATGCCTTCCATAGTGAGGTCGGCCGCGGAGTCCTGGAACGGCATACCCGTAAAGATGTCGGTTGTAGTGTCGCTCTTCTGAGCAGCCACAACGTCGCTGTCGTTCACCTCGTTGACCATGTGCTCCATCAGCTCAGGCGTGTAGAGCACAGCACCCCAATTGCTTCCCGTACTGTTGTCCTCGCTCGGGCGCACGATGCCCACAACTTTAACCGTCTCTGCATCGTTAACAGCCGCGGTCATATACGAGTTGTCCTCAGACTTGTCTACCCACGTGCCGTCATCTTGCTTTTGATACTTGGCCGTCTCGGGCAGCAGCTTAAACGTAAGGCTCATCAGCTCGTCGTAGGTGTAGCTCGTCTTATCGGCAGAATCGACCTTCTTGCCTGCCACCACGTCGCTCATCATGCCGCGCAAATCTGACTGGTCAAGCAGGCCCAGCGCGTAGAGCGTGTAGTCGGACAAGCGATCGTTCTTGTCCACGTAGAGCACAACCTCGTTCCAAGCCTCAGGCATGCGCCCGGCCACCACATCGTAGTCACGCTCCCACATCTCGCGATTGGGCAAAAGCTGCGTCCACACGTCGTAGCTGCTGCCGCCAGAAGCCGACATGCTCGAAAGCATCTCGCTTTGCGTGGAGCCCGAGGTAGAAAATCCCAGCGCGTCCATTACGGTTGCCGGGTTCACCTGCACGACGCCGTCGGACGTGTCACTCTTATAGACATTCAGTGGCGTGTCATAGGTGTACTGAATGGCGTTAACGTAGTCGTTGATATTTTGGGGGTTGGTATCCAACCATTCTTTAATGGCTGCCATGTCGTTTTCGTTAGCCCCGTTAGCCACACTGGTTACCATATCGGTAACCAGGTCTTTAGACTCAACATCGCCCGAATCGTTTGCCTGCGCCGTGTCTTTGCCAGCCCCCATCATGGAGGTCATCATACTGGCAAGGTCCACAGAAGATTTCTGGATGGTGAGCGGGTACTCACCCATCGTCGATTCCTCAGTATTGGCAATGTAGTTTTGCGCGCCGTCCGAGAGCGAGAGAATCAGCGCGATGCCAATAATGCCAATGGAGCCCGCAAAGGCCGTAAGGAACGTGCGGCCCTTCTTGGTCATCAGATTGTTGAAGGAGAGCGCAATGGCACTTGCATAGCTCATGCCGCGGCGGCCCTTGCTGGCGTCAGCCACGGCGTGCTCCTGAATTTGCGCCGGCGTAAGACGCTCGTCCACGCATGGATTGGTGTCGCTCGTAAGCACGCCGTCAGAGATGCGCACAATGCGGTCCGAGTACTCCTCCGCAAGCTGCGGGTTGTGCGTAACCATAATCACCAGGCGGTCGCGCGAGAGGCTCTTTAGAATCTCCATCACCTCGACGGAGGTCTCGGTATCAAGCGCACCCGTAGGCTCGTCAGCAAGAATAATCTCGGGGTCGTTAACAATAGCGCGTGCAATGGCTACGCGCTGCATCTGGCCACCCGAGAGCTGGTTGGGGCGCTTGTTGAGATGGTCGCCCAAGCCAACGCGGCGCAGAGCTTCCTCCGCACGGCGACGGCGTTCACCACGCGGTGCACCAGAAAGCAGCAGAGCCATCTCCACATTGGAGATAACGCTCTGGTGCGGAATCAGGTTGTAGCTTTGGAATACAAAACCAACCGAGTGATTGCGATAGGTGTCCCAGTCGCGGTCGCGGTAGCTGCGCGTGGAGCGTCCGTTAATTACCAGGTCACCCTTGGTGTACTGGTCAAGGCCGCCAATGATGTTGAGCAGCGTAGTCTTGCCGCAGCCCGACTGGCCCAAGATACTTACAAACTCTTGGTCTCTAAACGTAACCGAGATGCCCTTGAGCGCCGGAACCACCGTATCGCCCGAGATGTAGTCTTTAGTGATTCCCTTGAGTTCAAGCACGTTGGTATCCTTGGTATGCACAGGGCCGCAGCCGTTTTATGCGCTCCATTGTACCCACCACGCGCCGCCTAAACCGAAACATACCTGTTGCAACTCGTATTCACTTTGCCCCAGCAGCGCAAATGCTCGTACAATGTACAAGCCCATTGACCACAACCGAAAGCCCTCCATGCCTTACAGCCTCAAGCCCGCATCTAAAGACACCGCGCCTGCTAAAACAATCTGCGATGGCCCCTGCCCCGTCATGCGTGCCTGCGGAGGCTGCGCATGGCTCAACCTACCCTATCGCAAGCAACTCGCGCGCAAGCAAGAGGCTATGGAGCAGCTCTTTACCCCACTTATCGACAAGCATGGGTTTTCATGCGCTGTCAATCCCGTGGTAGGCATGGGCGCCAACGCCGGAGACCCTGGCAAGGTGCCAGCGCCACGCGGATTTAGACACAAGGCCGCCTCGCCCTTTGCGCCCGACAAAAATGGGCGCATACGCTCGGGCTTCTTTGCGCGCGGCACGCACGATATCATCGAGGTTCCCGATTGCTGCGTGGAAGCTCCTGGTGCTCGCGACATCCTTAACGGTGTTGCTGCGGCTGCCGAGCGCTGCCACATTCCCGCTTACGAAGAGGACCGTGGCCGCGGCCTTTTGCGCTATGCCGTGGTTCGCATGGGTTACCACACCGACGAGGTCATGCTCACTGTGGTTACGCGCGAACGCCGCATGCCGCACTACCGCCACTTTATCGATGAGCTCACAGCAATTGACCCGCGCATCACCACGGTCGCGCAGAACATCAACCCCAAGATGACCAACGCCATTTTGGGTGGTGAATCACACATTCTGGCTGGTCGCGCACGTATGCGCGATTGCCTTCTCTCATGCACGTTTGAGATTTCGCCCACCGCGTTTTACCAAACAAACCCGCAGCAAACCGAAGTGCTCTACCAGCTCGCAATCGATGGCATGGAACTTGCCGATGGCGATGTTTTGCTCGATGCCTACTGTGGCAGCGGCACCATTGGTATGTGCGCTGTGGCCGAAGCCGCGCAGGCAGGCAAGCGCGTAGAGCTGCTGGGCATTGAGAAAAACCACTTTGGTGTGCGCGACGCGCTGCGCAATGCCGAGATTAATGACCTTAAAGACCAAACGCGCTTTATTGAGGCCGATGCCACAGAATACTTGCAGCACGCCGCCCGAACAGGCAAGCGTGTAGACGTCCTTACCTTGGATCCACCCCGCGCAGGATCAACACCCGCCTTTATTGATGCCGCGTGTGCCATGAACCCGCGCCGCATTATCTATATCAGCTGCAACCCCGTTACACAGGTGCGCGACCTTGAACAGTTCGCGCAAGCGGGCTATCGTATGGTTCGCATGACGCCCGTAGACATGTTCCCGCATACCGAGCACGTAGAAACAGTCGCCATCTTAACCCGAGAATAATCAATTGATGGAAGTGTTCGTATGAACAAGCAGTACGTTTGTCGGTTTGGAATCTACCTGGTAGGAATGTTGCTCATTGCTTTAGGCGTCATTCTCAATACTAAGGCGGGCCTTGGTGCCTCGGCAATCATCTCGGTGCCCTACACCATTAGCCAAGGTACCGGCTTGAATTTTGCAAACCTCACGCTCATTACCTATGGCGTGCTGATAGTTCTGCAGTTCCTTGTTAAAGGCAAAAACTACCAGTGGATTGACGTGCTGCAGATTGTGGTGAGCATCATCCTCACTCGCTTTATGGCGCTGGTAGAGTGGGCGATTCCCTATAAGAGCGGCAATCTGCCAACCGACCTTCTTGTACTAGCACTCGGCATCTTTTTCACCGGCATTGGCGCTGCTATGGCTGTTGATATGCAACTCATTCCCAACCCGGGCGACGGCATCGTGAGTAGCATTGCAGACAGAACTGAGAAAGACCTAGGCTTGTGCAAGAACTGCGTTGATCTGTTCTGTGTTGCCTGTTCGCTGGCAGTTGGCCTTTCTATGGGGAGCTTGTGGCTGGGCGTTGGCCTGGGCACCATCGCCTCTATGGTGGGTGTTGGTCGCGTGATTTACGTGTTCAACCACGTTGCCCTGCCAAAGCTCGAAAAAGCAGCGGGATTGAGTAGGTAACACGATCCTGCAAACATGTCTTTATGGCATGGGCATGGACGCACACGAACACCCCCTGTTCACGCCCTACCACGCGCCGCAAAAACCAAAGTCTTAGGTGCGAGACTTCCCGCCCAAACCGCCCGTAATCACATAGCACAATTCAACAAAAACAAGGCCACTGCAGTTCATCCGCAGCGGCCTTATCTCTAGCAATTTATTCTCGAGTGTCTTACTCCTCGATAGTGCCTGCCCAAGCAGTCTTAACCTCGTCGGCCTTAGCCTTGCGCAGCAGCCAGAACGCCAGCGCAAATTTAAGAATCGTAGTCACGATAGTAAAGGTTGGCGAGCTATCAGTACCACCAGCAAGGTTTGCTGCATCCTGAATGGTGCCCACGTTATAGATAACAATCATCGCAGAGCAGCCAATGTCATACACGCCGTGAAGGATCACCGTAGTCCAGATATTGCCGCAGCGGAAATACACCGCAGCAAGCACCATACCGAGCGCCGTAGCAGAGATCACATTGGGGATACCAAACGACATGCTCACCGTAAAGCAATTTGAGACATGCAGCAGGCCAAAGAGAATACCGCTTGCCACCATTGCCTTGAGGGCGCCAGCACGCGAAGTTCCAAAGTGCTCCAACAGGGTCTCAGCCACAATGCTGCGGGCCATGAACTCTTCGGCAACACCAACAAACAGATACGAGAGAGCGCTCAAAGCAATGAGGAGCGGCGGATTGAGCGAAAAGCCCATCGTGGACGAAACCATCGAGACCGCACCAGCCATTACGACGGCATATGCGAGCATAGCTGCGCCCACACCCAGACCATGTTTAAGGCCAGAGCCACGACGCGTAATCATATCCAGGCGACCGGTGCCCCACAAAATAAGCAGCATAACCAGCGCACACACAGTCTCGTAAAACAGTGTGAACACAGCATCATTGAGCACTGCATCGTCGGCCAAAAAGCCAGTACCCTCAACCAGCCAGCTCCACGGCTCAAGACAAAGTTGTCCCACAACCGCAAAGACCACGACAACAAGAGCGCTAAAGACCAGCGAATACTTTGTTCTTAGTTTGGCAAGCATAAGCACACCCATTCGTCTCGGAATCGAATATCCGTACAGTATAGACATATAGAGCACCGGCAGCGCGAAATTTACTACACGCTTACCAACATAACTAGAACCCGAGCGTTTGCTGCTTTCGCACCAGCGACACCATCTTGCGATCGGTGACTTTGTCGTCTGGGCCAATAGTTCCGCAGAGCAAGGGTGAGTCTGGGTCGTAACAGGCGCATGACGCCGCCACGGCCTCAGGGCTGTAGTTGGCATAGCAGTATACACAGCCATGCTGGCAGGTGTTGTAGGTTCCCACCTCAATGCTTGCCATGCAGCCGCAAGCACCACGCTGAACAGGGTCCTTCTTCACGTCCATCTCGGCACCAATAAGGTGCGCAATGAGCTCGCCATCAATGCAAGCATTGTGCTCAATCCCGCAGGCAGCAAGGTCAATCTTCTCGGCACACGAGCCTGTGACCATGCCGTGCGAACGTGTGATTGAGGCAAGCTCGGCAGCGAAGTCTTGCAGCTCAGCCGCCGACAGTTCATGCGCCTGCAAGCGCTCCATGTTCTTGCGATTCTTGGCATAGGTATCCACAAAGCTGATGACGCACTTCTTGGTGCAGTCCTCAAGCTCCGCCGCAATCTGACGCACGGCGCGCAGGTGATATTCGGGCGTATAGCGCTCATTAAAGAGAATGGGGTCGTAGCGCCAAATAACACGCTCGGAGCCAACCTTATTAGCAAGCTGCTTAAATGCCGGCAGCAGCACCTCGTGCTTGTCAGGCAGGTTGGCTTCTACATCGTGGCCATAGCCCGTAAGCGTCACCTGAAAGTAATACTGGTAGGCCGCAAGCTCATTCAAGCGCGCAAGCATCGGCTCTGGATTTTTGGTCCAAAACACAATGCAGTCCACCACAGCAGGGTCAAGCGAGATACGGCTTATCTGATGCGCGTTCATAGGGTTACGTACGCAAAGGTACCCTTCGCGCACGCGGTTATAAAACCAGTCACTGTAATACGCCGGAATGTCGGTGCGACGGCTCGCTGAAATAATCATCGCCTACGCCTCCTTACGTGCGCAGCGATACACCTCATAAGCAACACGCCCGGCCCCCGTAACGGCAGGCATATTCAACGGAGAAATTCGTCGATCAGCATAACCTTCGTGGCGGCCGTAGGAGCACTCTTCACACGTGCACAAACGTGAACATACGTCTTGCAGATTTGTGATGTCCTTAAAACACAAATCTTCTTTTTGCACATCTTTGCAGGAAAAACGCTGCCTATAGGTCCACCAAAGCGAATTAAAGAAATCCTTATCAGAGTTAAAATCCTCTAGACTTTGGGCAAGTCCCGTAAACGCCGGAGTATGTACATCCAGCTCATAGCCCGACTGAAGCGTTCCCTGAATCAAATTGAGCTTGTATTCAATATCGCCTCGGTTAAGCCAGACTGCGCGATTGTCGTCCATCTCTTCTTTAGTAAAGTGATTGCATGGCGGCACATTGCAAAGATAGAAGGACTCAGGACCGTACTGCACGAGCGCATCTACAACTTCTTGCACCACGCTCTCAGGAAGGTCGCCAAGTGACTTTGCAAACACAACAATGTCAACGTCCTTGAGCTTGGCTACACCCTCGTCACTCTTGAGATAGTCAACAATATTGGTAGCAGTCTTTGCCTCAAAGGAGTCGTACTTCTCACTCTTGACAACAAGATTGGAATCCCAGGGCGCCAAATCAACGCCCACATAGTCCAGGGAAAGACGGGCATTAACAGGCCACTTAGCAGCCCGACGAGCATACATAGCGCCTCGATAATCGGGGCATGTACCAGCGCCAATAGTTAGAACACTGAGCTTTTTAGGAGTCTTCTGTTCAAGGTCACCTAAGACATCCTGATACATCAGCGCGTACTCATACACATATCCCAAGTGGTAATGGCAAACGTACCAATGCTGAAAAAGTGCATCAGAATAATCAAGGTCGCAGCTGCCATCAAAGATTTCAATATGACGACAAATTGCCTCGTCGTTCCGATAGGTATCGCTCTTAAGTAACTCAAGCAACTTCTGATATGCCTCATCGCGGTATGCAATATCTTGCGCCAGAAGCGATTTGTATTCGCCTGGTTTGTGTTTGTATGCCATGGCTCTCGTACCCCTCATTATGCTGTTGACTTCTTGTTGTGCTGCCTCGCTGTTTACGATACGCCCTTCAGCTTACACACTCGTGCGGACCTCATTTGCGAAAGCAGCGCCTCGCGGCTGCGCGTAGCTATCAGCTCTTCGGGGAAATGAATCTCCTCAAGCATCGAAATAGAGCGCGGGAACTGGCCAATACCAGGTGCAACATGCGCGTCGGTAGAAACACCAATGCTTACGCCCAACTCAGCGCAGCGCTCCGCAATTTTGCGACACACCTCGTGGCTTGAGCCATGCGGGCCACAGGTAAAGCTATGCTCATTAATCTCAATAATCTTGTGCTTCTCGCGCGCAACGGTAAGCACCTCATCGATATCAAACGGCACACCCGCACGACCTGTATGCCCCAGCATAAAAACCTTCTGGTGCTCCAAGGCTTTCACATACATCTGTGTGGTCTGCGCGAGTGTGGCATCAGCAGCAAACAGGTCGTAATGAATGCTTGCTACCAAGTAATCCAAGTCAGAGGTGACACACTCAAAAAGCGTGCGCTCGTTCTTGTAGGGGCGCCCCACAATGTTATGCGTACAGACCATGTCTTGGCCAAACAGCGCACCGTCGAGCGAAACAATGTCAGCCTCGGCACCGCGTAGCAGTGTGACGCCATGCCACTCGCGCGGCCAGGCGGTAGCGTTAATGAAGACCTGGTAATCGCGCAGGTCAAGCGCGGGTGAAATCATGCTCGAGAAATGGTCGGCAGAACCCAACACATCCAGCCCAGCCTCGGCAGCCGCGCGTACGTTTTCCTCAATGGTCGAGTACGCGTGGCGCGAGTACAGCGTGTGAGTATGAATGTCGCAGCGAAGCTTCATGAGCGCACCAGCTTTCTTATGCGCGATATTCCTCGGCAAGTGCCTTCCAAGCAGGTAGCGAGTTCACAATGGTCTCGTACGAGATGCAGTAACCCAGACGGAACCAACCCGGCACACCAAAGCTGTTAGAGGGTACGGCCAAAAGCTCGTACTTCTTGGCGCGCTCGCAGAAGGCCTCTGCGTCGTCCTCCAGGGCCTTAACCCACAGGTAGAAGGCACCATCGGGCTCCACATAGGTGTAGCCATACTCAGAAAGCGCACGCGTCAATGCCTCGCGGTTGCGGGCATAGGCCTCCACATCAGACGGCTCGTCAATGCAGTCGGTTACCACGCGCTGGAACAGTGCCGGCGCGCAAACAAAGCCCAAAGTGCGTGCGGCGCCCGCGATAGCAGGCATCACACGGGGAGCCAGCGCCATGGTGTTGGGCACCAGCACCCAGCCCACGCGCTCGCCCGGAAGCGAAAGCGACTTGGAGTAGGAGTAGCAGACGATGGTGCTCTCGTAGATGGAGGGCACCCAAGGAACGTCCGCACCATAGGTAATCTCACGGTAGGGCTCGTCGGAAACCAGGAAGATGGGCTGCTCGCGACCCTCGCTTGCCGAGCGGAGCACCTCCGCCAAAGCTTCCAAGGTCTGCTGCGTATACACAGCACCGGTGGGGTTATTAGGCGAGTCGACAATCACAGCTGCTGTACGCTCAGTGATAGCTGCAGCCACGGCCTGTGCATCTACCTGGAAGGTCTCAGAATCAGCCTTGACCTCCACGCATACGGCGCCAGCCTTCTCAATCCACACGGCATACTCAGGGAAGTACGGCGCAATAACAATGACCTCGTCGCCCGGGTTGGTGATGGCATGCATGGTCATAGAGACCGAGGCTGCAGCGCCCACCGACATAAAGACATCTGCGCCTGTGTAGTTCGTGCCAAAACGACGGTTGAGCGAGGCTGCCACAGCAGCGCGCGTCTCAGGCAGACCAGGTGCCGGCGTGTAGCCATGGAGCTCCTCGGGCGGCAGCTCAAGCGAGCGCTCAATAGAAGACTTCACGCTTGCAGGAGCTGGCACGCTCGGATTACCGAGCGAGAAGTCGAAAACTTTGTCGGCACCAATCTGAGCCTTGCGCTCCAGGCCGTAGGAGAAAATCTCGCGAATGATAGAGCTCTCAGCTCCACGCTGATACATCGTCTCGTTAATCATGAGACTCCTTTCTCGACTCTTCCTCGGCAGCCATCGTAGCCTCGGCGTATGCCGCAGCATCAGCAGCAAGTTCCTCGTCGCTCATGCGTGGCTTAAGCGCAGGTTTCGCGGTGCCCTCGGCCTCGCCATTAGCGGAGCCTTCCGCAATCGTGCCATCAGCAGCAGCGCCACCGTTCTCACGAGCCAGGTACGCATCCCACTCGTTGTTCAGCAGGGCCTCCACAGCCTCGCCCTCAACGGTCTCGCGCTCAAGCAGCACCTTTGCCATCAAATCAAGCTGGTCGCGGCGCTCATTCAAAATAAACTCGGCGCGCTCGTGAGCCTCGCGCATAATGCGCGCCACCTCAACGTCAATGCGGCGAGCCGTCTCCTCAGAATAGTCCTGATGATCGGCATAATCGCGGCCCAAGAACACCTGGTGCTGCGCCTCGCCAAAGACCTGCGTACCTAGCTCCTTGCTCATGCCCAAACGGGTAACCATCTCGCGCGCCATCTTGGTGGCACGCTCCAGGTCGTTAGAAGCGCCAGAGGTAATGTCGTCACACATCAGCTCCTCAGCCACACGGCCGCCCAAGAACACGGCCAGCTCGTCGAGCATCTCGTTTTTGGTCTTAAGGAAGTGGTCCTCGGTAGGCAGCGAAAGCGTGTAGCCCAGCGCCTGACCACGTGCGATGATTGAAATCTTATGCACCGGGTCAGAGTGCTCCAAGATGTGCCCCACCAGCGCGTGGCCACCCTCGTGATAGGCAATGGTTGTGCGCTCCACGTCGGTCATCACGCGACCCTTGCGCTGCGGACCAGCAATCACGCGCTCCATGGACTCCTCAATCTCGTCCATCGAGATTTGGTCCTTATGACGGCGTGCGGTAAGCAGGGCAGACTCGTTCAACAGGTTGGAAAGGTCGGCGCCCGTAAAGCCCACGGTGAGCTGTGCAAGCTTCTCGAACGTCACGTCAGAAGCCAGCGGCTTGTTCTGAGCATGCACGCGCAAAATCTGCTCGCGGCCACGCACGTCCGGGCGGTCCACCGTAATCTGACGGTCAAAACGGCCAGGGCGCAGCAGCGCCGGGTCAAGAATGTCCGGGCGGTTGGTAGCAGCCAGCAGAATGACCGACTCAGTCTCCTCAAAACCGTCCATCTCTACCAGCAGCTGATTCAAGGTCTGCTCACGCTCGTCGTGACCGCCACCCAAGCCAGCGCCACGCTGACGGCCCACAGCATCAATCTCGTCAATAAAGATGATGGATGGAGCCTGCGCCTTAGCCTCTTTGAACAGGTCGCGCACGCGCGAGGCGCCCACACCCACAAACATCTCTACAAAGTCAGAACCAGAGATGGAGAAAAACGGCACGCCAGCCTCGCCAGCAACAGCTTTGGCAAGCAGGGTCTTACCCGTGCCCGGAGGGCCTACCAGCAAAACACCGCGCGGAATCTTGGCACCCAGCTTGCGGTAGCGCTCGGGGTCAATCAAAAAGTCGCGAATCTCCTCGAGCTCTTCCACGGCCTCTTCGATGCCCGCTACGTCCTCAAACTTCACCTTAGGACGCGTAGCCTCATTGGTCTTAGCGTTGGTTTTGCCAAACTGCATGGTCTTATTGTTGGCACCCATCATCTGACGCATGAAGTAGAAGATGATGAGAATCAACGCCAGAGTGGGCAGCACGCTTACCAGCAGGTCGCTCCAGAAATCCGGATTATTGGTGTTCACGATATAAGTCGTGTTGGCGTGGTCTGCCATAAGCTCGGCCAGAGAGTCGGAGCCCACGTAGTACGTCTTGAAGGTCGAAAGTTTAGAAGTATTACCTATCTGGCTCTTCTTCTTCCAGTACTGACCCTCAATGGAGCCATTAGCCACGGTGTAGGTAGCCGTCTGTACGCGGTCTTCCTTCACGGCGGTAATAAAGTCGCTGGTAGCAAGCTCGGTCGAGGTTGCCGAGTTGCCCGTAAAGACTCCACCCATATTGAGGAAGAGATAGGCAAACAGCGCACAGGCAATCAAAAAGTACAGCCAGCTCATGCGCGAAGGCGGCTTGCGGCCACCAGGACCACCTGCCCCGCCAGGGCGGTGCAGCAGGGGCTCGTGATTGTCGCGCTTGCCCGAGTCATCAGAACCGTTGCCCTCGGCAAAAAGGGCAACGGTAGTAGCGTCAGTTATTCCGTTTGTATTCAACGTCATCTTACGAGTAGACCTCCGGCTTAAGCACGCCCACATAGGGAAGGTTGCGATAGCGCTGGGCATAGTCCAGGCCGTAACCCACCACAAAGTCGTCGGGGCAGTGTGTGCATACATACTTGGGATTGACCGCGGCCTGCTTGCCCTCAACATCCTTCCACAGGAAGGCAGCAACCTCGATGGAGGCGGGCTGGCGGCTGGCGAGGTTCTTCATCAGATACTTGAGCGTGAGGCCCGAATCCAGAATATCCTCGACAATCAGAACGTCGCGACCCTTAATATCCAGGTCAAGATCCTTAACAATGCGCACAATGCCCGAAGACTTTACGCCGTCGCCATAGCTCGAAACAGCCATGAAGTCGATAGCGAGCGGGCACTTGATAGCGCGCATCAGGTCGCCCATAAATACAACTGCGCCACGCAGAACAGCGATAACTACCAGGTCTTTATCCTTGTAATCCTCGGTAATCTGCGCGCCCACACGCTCGATCATAGCCGCGATATCCTCCTCGGAAAACAGGATATGATCAACGTCCGGATGCATGGCTTCCATGGGTGTCCCTTCTATTGCGGGTCTGTCTGGTATATCCATCAAAGCGCGGAAGCAGACACGACCGCTGGATGGTTCGTTCATTTTACTCGCAGTTTACGTAATCGCCTGTGCTAAGGGCGGGCGCCCGCTGAAAATTTACGCCGACCCCACGGGCGTGGGTTCACAATTTGGTTTGTGGGCAATCTAATGCGCGGCCTCATCCACAGGCATTGCAGGCAGCGCATCTGCTGCGTCCGTTGCACCTACCGGCCGCATCACAATTTTGAGAGCAATTGCTGTGGAGGCTGTGCAGCGGAAGCGCTCATCGGCGCGAATGCCAGCAAGCCACACAATGGCACACCCCGGGGCCGTGCGTACCACGGGCACCAGTTTGCGCTCCGCCACGGGAACCTTTGCCTCGTTCAAAATGTCGGAGACCTTCTTGGAGCGTCCCTGCATGCCAAGTGGGCACATCACATCGCCCGCCTCGTAGGCGTCCACCCACACGCGCGCCGCACCCGTGGAGATGTCTCCCGCAGCGTAGCCCAGCGTGGAAGCATCCGCAAAGAGCACGCGGGTACCTGCGGGAGCTGCGGCAGCTTCTTGACGCGCACGCTCAATGGCACTCTCACCTGCAGGAATGCGCTCAAAGCTCGCTTCCATCACACACTGATTGGCAAGTGCCATAGTGCCAGGCACCGTAAGCCAGCCATGGCAGAACTCCTCGCGCGCAGCTGGCGTACGAATACTCAATGCACCAAACTCCATGCGCGCATCAATTCCCGCAGGGAGCGTGCGTGAACCCGAACCCGCAGCCACTATAGCAAGCACGCCTTCTACGTGGCGCATCTCAAGCCGCGCCTCAGGGTCCAGCTGCTTGACCGCCGCACGCACCATGCGGCGTGCAATAGCCACTTCTGCTGCTGCCAGGCGTGCCCCGTCAAGCACCAGCAGGCCTTCCTCACTCTTGCGCACACAGGAGCGCAGCGCCGTTGCGGCAAGCTGCGCCATAAAGGCATCCTCGTCGCCCAAGATGTCGCACGCCGCACCCACCGTACGCTCCACATTTCCATTGCGCTCGCGCGCAAGCGGCATCACCTTATGGCGTACAAAGTTTCGCAGGTAGGAGGTGTCTTTGTTGGTCTCATCCTCACGCCAAGACTCCCCCGCCACCTCCAGGTAGTGGCAAAGCTCCTCGTGAGTCTTTTCAATCAGCGGACGCACAATGATGTTGCGTCGGCGTGGAATGCTCGAGAGTCCCGCAGGTCCCGAGCCCTTGATGGCGTTCATAAAAAAGGTTTCCGCACGGTCACTTGCCGTATGCGCTGTTAGAATGCGCGCCTGGCTACGCGGAGTGCCTAACTCCTGCGAGAGCTCACGCACATACCGGCGAGCCGCCGCATAGCGCACCTCACGAGCGGCTGCCTCAAGGTTTTGGCCATCCAAACCATCAAACGAAACATGTTCCACACAAAGCGGCAGACCAAAGCGGTCACAGAGCTCACGCACAAACGCCTCGTCAGCATCCGAATCCGCACCACGTAAGTGGTGATTCACATGCAACACATGCAAGCGCTCGCGAGCCACCTGCGCCAAGCCTCGCCCGTCAGCAATGTCAAGCCGCGAGGTACACGCCATGATGAGCAGCGCCGTAGAGTCCGCGCCACCTGATACCATAAGCACCACGGGAGCCGCATGGGCTCCACGGGCCTCTGCGCGCAGAAAAACCTGTCCGTACTGTTGAGCCACCGTGGGCATCTGCGACCTCCTTGAATCTGCACACATTGTATCTGTTGGGAACCACATGGAAAGCTTGGCCACCGATGCGCCAAACGCACGTTTACACCTACACATTTTGGCCTCGGGGTCTAAAGGTAACTGCGCGCTCGTTGAAGGACCGCAAGGTCTCATCATGATTGACAACGGCCTCTCGCGCCGCGCCACTGTAGAGCGCATGCATGAGCTGGGGCTTTCCGAGGAGGATGTGCGCGCCCTGATTCTTACCCACGAGCATGGTGACCATGTAAGTGGCGTTACCGTGTGGTGCAATCGCTGGTCGGGTCTGCTCTATGCAAGCCGCCACACCAAGCAGCAGCGCAAGTACCTTGCCAACATGCCGTTTTGTGAGGTTGACCCTGGCGATTCTTTTGAGGTGGCAGGCGTCCACATACGCAGCTTTGTAACCTCACACGACGTGGTAAACCCCATGGGCTTTCGCTTTGAATGGGCAAGCGACTCCATTGGCTACGTAACAGATACAGGTGTGCTCTCCGCACAGGCCGAAGCCGCGCTTACCGGCGCGCGCATTATCGCGCTTGAGAGCAACCACGATGTACCCATGCTCCGTTGCGGCTCCTACCCGCGCTACCTGCAAGATCGCATTATTTCGAGCACGGGCCATCTTTCCAACGAGCAAGCTGCCGAGGCAGCTCGGCGCATTGTAACCAAGCGCACCGAACACCTGGTAGCTATGCATATCTCGCAAGAAAACAATCGGCCGAGCCTTGCCGTGCGAGCACTTGCCCAGGCCACAGGAGCCAAGCTCAACAATGAACTAGGCAGCAGCGCTACATTGGAACGCAATGCGGCTGGTGCTCCCGACCTGCACATTCGCGCCGCTGGACAGAACAGACCTATCAGCGTGTTGTAATGACCAGACCTTGAAGCTTGTACACGCGCTCCAATATATCATCCAACCACAGCACCTTCAAAGCACTTCAGCCAAAAAAGAGGCATTGACCTGCCCAAATGCCTCTCAGCTAAACTTACTCATTGCTCCGCAAGTCTAAATCTCGCTCGAAAGATAAGAGAGCAGCTAGCTCCTCAGAACCAGCTGCTCTCTCTTATCCAAATACTGATAGACAGACGAAGCCCTCAGATTATTCTCCTGAGCGATTCCGCAGCCGCGAAGCGGCGAGGACCAGTGAAGGAGAAAATCTGAGGGCTTTCTATGCGCGTTTATGACTTTAGGCGCTCCTAG